>NZ_JBGLRB010000003.1:0-336425 GCF_041402305.1 Aeromonas sp. S12(2024) | reverse complement strand
GATTGCCACCCACCGCCTCGGTCCCCGCCGGCAGGTTGTCGAAGGTGTATACCAGGCTGGTCCAGGTCTCTGACCCGTCGCCATCGCTGATACTCACTGTGTTGGTCAGCAGCACCTGTACCGTGCCATCCGTTTCGGTCGCACCCGCATTCAGCGCCTCGACGTTGAAGTCGATGTCATGGTCGGCATTGATAGTTACGGTGAAGGGCTTGTTGTCTGCCCCACCCTCGTCCGTGGTCCCCGCCACGTTGCCACTCACGACCCCGCTCCAGTCCGCCGGCAAGCTAAAGCCCGGCACTCCCGCTGTGCTCGCACCGCTCCAGCTGTAGCTACCCGCCACCGCGCCAGCCACCCAGCCTGCCCCCATCAACGCACCTGCCGGCACACCGCTCAGGGTCACCGTCACGCCGGTCACCTGCTCCGAACCATCCGCGTCGGTCGCATTGACACTCAGCTGCGCCGCCAGCGATACCACTATCGGGTCGTCTGTTTCAGCTTCCACCAGGTCAGTCGCGCTGACGCTGATATCCCCTTCCACATTGATGGTGATGCTGCCACTGCTGCTCGCGCTACCTTCGTTGGTGGTCGCCACCACGGTGTAACTGATGGGCGCACCGGTGTTGTTCGCACTGCCCGACACCCCGGCCGTCGAATAGTCTGCAGGGAACACCAGCCCGAACGCAGGCAATACCCCGTTGACGGCCGTTACTGTCAGCACGTTACCCACCAGATTGCCACCCACCGCCTCGGTCCCCGCCGGCAGGTTGTCGAAGGTGTATACCAGGCTGGTCCAGGTCTCTGACCCGTCGCCATCGCTGATACTCACTGTGTTGGTCAGCAACACCTCCAACAGTGCATCGGTCTCGCTGGTCACCACGCTCAGTGCCTCAGCGTTGAAATCGATGTCACCTTGTGGAGTCACTATCAGCGTCAAGGTTGACGTGACGATATCAGTGCCATCGGTAACCACATAACTCACGGTAGGTACGGCTCCGGAATAATCAGGAGCCGGGGTAAAGGTGAAAGAACCATCACTATTGATGATCAGCGTGCCAATTCCTGTCAGAGTCGACGACACGCCGGCAGGTACGTCTATGTTGCTCCCCCAGCTGTAACTGATGATAGAGGCAGCCTGCGGACCATCGGGGTTGGAACTGTTTGCCAGTAGATTACCGCTTGTAGAGCTATCTTCATCAAGCGAAATGACCTCGCTTTCATCTAGCAGGATATTCTCCAGCGGCTCTGGCTCCAGCAGCGGTTCAGCTGCTTGTTCAGTGTTGATAAACGGCTCGGACTGATAGGTGGTATCAAACCCTGCAGCCGCTATCGTGGCATCACCAGTTCGATCAATTGTGACGAAACCACCATTACCACTGGTCCCCGCAACCCCACCAATACCGCCACCACCACCGGCCGCTGGTGCCCCACCAGCAGCAGAAGCCTCAAAGTTTTGAGTCGGGTCAACACCCTGCAGAATCGATTCTTGCAATGCGGCAATATCTGAAGGTGCGCCTTCCTGGCTGGCCGCCACTTGCGGTTGAGCAGGTTCAGCGGACTCGGAACCTGCCGGAACATCCGATGCTGGAGTATCGTCATAGGGGGAAAGAGCCAGCTTGGCGTCATCAGCTATGGCCAATTTGGCTCCGGGTTGGAGAATTTCCCCTTTTTGCAGAGGGCGGCTGCTTCCATCAGCCAGCACAATCTCCACATTGCCTTCGATAGCTGAGACAACCACGGACTTGTCGATGATTTGGGTACGCATATCCATTGCTCCAAGGTGACAGATCTTGATGTCTACACCGTAGAAGGAGATAGCGTGCTGTTCCGTTGCAAAAAAGCGTACGTTCGAGAGGAATTCAACAAATGGACGGAAAAAAATCGAAGAGTTGGAATTTCTTAATACAAATCAGAACCCTAGACACAGCCCCATTCAAGGCTGACCTTGAGTTGGTTATAGAAAAATGGCGAAAAGAGAAGTGACTGGTATAAAAAAGGCCCCTATCGGGGCCATTTTCAGCATTTAGTTCAAGACAATGGGAAGGCAGGATGAACAAATCCCTGGTAACCATCGATATGCAACTTGGAAAGCAGTTCCACTTGATGTTGATCCTCGACACGGGTCGCAATGGTGGTCACACCGGCATTGTGTGCGGCGCGACACACTGCAGCCAGGAATGAGGTGTCAGCCCCCGGCTCCATGACCTGACTGGTATAACCGTGATCGACCTTGACATAAGCCGGCGACAGCTCCTCCAGATAGCCCAGAGACTGGAAGTGACGACCATAGTGGTCAACCCCCCACTGGAAGCCATGAGCTTGCAAGGTGCCAACCAACGCAGCCACGTTGTCTTTATGTTTCATGATGGCAGCTTCAGGTATTTCAAATAACAACCGCTCTTTGAGCTCTGCATGCTCGGTCAGATAGCGCGTCAGCCAGGTTAAAAATTCATCCGAGCAGAGCGAGCCAGCAGTGATGTTGATCGCCAGTACCAGATCAGACTGTTTTTGCAGTAATGGAACGCAAGCATCAAGCACCGCTTGGTCAAACTCGCCACCCAATTTGAACTGTTCAATCGCGGGCAAGAACTGACCTGCAAAATAATCAGTGCCATCCCGAGAGATAGAAGCAAACAGCTCGGCATGCAACCTTGCTCCATTATCAAACCGGCAAGCTGGTTGGGCTTTGAAGCGCCAAAGTTGTCGTGAAATGGCATCTTGTACCAGATCTCGCCAGGCCAAACGCCCCATCAAACCTTGCTCGGCCCCCCCTTCCATCACCACAGCACCACGGCGTTCATTGCGCGCCTTGCCAAGCGCATTATCGGCTTTGGTCAACAAGGCAGAGAGATCATCATTACCATCACGACCGGCAATACCGATGACGGAGAGCGCATCCCCTTCGCCCATTGGATTCACCACCAGATCGGCAATGCGGCTATTAATCACTTCAGCCAGCTCTTTTAGCTGCGTCAGATCGTCAGTTGGACAGAGCAGCGCATATTCCGTCGCGGATATCCGTGCCAAGGCTGCGCCATCCCACCCTTTTAATTGCTCTTTCAAAGCCTGAGCTATCGATTTGACCATGTTGTCACGGGCAGCAAAGCCTTCATCGCGATAGATATCATCCAGCATGTCGACCGCAACCAGCATGACGCCACCTTGGCCAGCCTCCGCTATCCATGCGTTTACCTGACCCACAAAATAGGCTCGGTTGCCAAGCCCCGACACGGCATCGACATAAACCCGCTCACGCAATTTCTCGGCCTCATCGGCTTGCTCTTTGAACTGCAACGCCAACTTGCTTGAAAGGGTGTTGATCGCCTGAACGACCTGCTTCAATTCATGGGTTTTAGGCTCCGGGATCGTATGGCCGAAATGGTGCAGCTCAATCTCGACGGCTTGATCACAGATCTGTTTGAGTGGCTTGAGCAAGTAATTAAGTGCTCTCATCAACAAAATGGTGGTAATCAAGAAACCGACCAGAAACCAGCTCGCCAGTTCGCTCATTCCGCGCCACAACTCGTAATAAGCCTGGCCCGGATGGCCAACCACTTTTAATTTTCCAAGCTGCAGCCAGCCAGACGTCAGAATTGACTCGTTGGATACCTCTGGAAACAGCCCCAAATTGATAAACCACTGCGGCACACCCTGAATGGTGTTGGTATTTTCCTGCTCGATAACATCCTTTGATGCCAGCAGATCCAGGCGAACCAGTCGATAATAGCCACCATCAAAAATGGCCTGGATCACCGACTCGGCACCGACCTTGTCACCGTTTTCCAGATAGGGGGTGAGCGCAAGCCCCAGCGAGGTTGCCGTATTGATGACCGTTGTTTCCTGTTGCTGCGCCAGATAAGTGCGGGTTGAATTGAATTGCACCCAGTATGTGGCCGCAAATAACAATCCAAACAGCAGCAGCATGGTGGCTAATAACTGTCGATAGAGCGTCATAGGTTAATCATCCAAATTCACCACTGGCCGAGCCAATCGCCCCGAGGTCATGCGATTGCGTAAATCATTCCATAATCCCAAGCGGGATGATTGACCAGCCAGTTCCCCTTGGCCCCGTGCCTTCATCAACCACAAGTGACTACCGTTAAAACTGTAAATAGGCACCAGATCACGCCGCTGTGTGGCTGGGCGAATCGAGCCTATCAAATTATCCAAAATAACCGGAACGGAAGAGGGTGTCTCATAATATGCCACCACCATGTGAAACTGGTTGTAATCAAGAGCCTTAACGTACACCATCCGCATTTTATCATCCGGGATCCCAAGCTCGAGCAGCGTAGAGTATTTGGCGATACTGAAATCTTCACAGTCTCCCCCGGCGGCTCCCAAAAATTCTAGCGGGGTTGCCCAATAATCCTTTTTGCGCCACAACTTGATATCGTCAATAAAACGCATCCGATTGAAAAAATTATTTACCCGCTCAAGCTTTTTTTCTTCGCTTAGGGCCCTGCCCTTCGTCTCCATGACCAGCATACGCCAACTGGTTACACGCTTGCCGGCTCTGGCGCCATAGGTCTGCTCCGCTCGCTTGATCAAGTTGAGATCTTCCTGTGGCAGAGGCTGACTGGCACAGAGCAGAAGTGAGAAGGGTAACAGCAGGATCCATAAGGAGTGGCGAAGAGCGCGTAAGGATCGGTATCTCCATTCATTAAGAAGATAACCCCATCTGCCGCCGGTTCCGCGCTGGAGTGTCACGTCATATTCCTGCTGCATTATTGCTGCTGCACTCCTCAAAGCCCTTGCAACCATCTGCTTTAGCCAAACATGGTGACTGCCAGCAGCTGTCACCATGTTGGCGTTCATGATCCCTGCGGGATCATGAACAAACGGTTATTGCCTGGCCTGCCATTCAGCGGGTTGTTTGACGCTAAATGCATTGAGCAGACTGCCTGTCGCGTTGAGAATGCGATAGTCCGCCAGCAGTGCATCATACTCGGCAGTGATATAGCTGCGACGCGCCTCGAACAGTTCGTTCTCGGTGTTCAATACGTCCAGCAATGTCCGTTGACCCAACCCAAACTGCTTCTTGTACGCCTGTACGGTGTCATAGCTGGCGTCAACATGCTCTTTCAGGAAGGTCTTTTGCTTGGCCAGCGACTCTTTCGCGTTCCAGGCCAGACGAGTGCCTTCCTCTACTTGGCGGAACGCATTCAAATGAATGTCTTTCGCCTGAGAGTAGAGCGCCGATGTTGCATTGCTCTCTGCCACATCAGAACCGCCACGGAACAGGTTGTAACGCATGCGCACCATTGCGGTCAGATCATCGTTGCGCCCTTTGACCGCATCGATATCCTCATTCCAGTTCTGATCGACCTCGAATGTTACATTGGGGTAGAAACCGGATTTGGCACCTTCATGCTGATACTTGGCCGCTTCGATATCCTGCAAGGAGGAAAGCAGGGTCGGGTGGACTTCGGTCGCTGTTTTCAGCGCACTATCGAGGCTGGTCGGGATAAGCTCGGTATTGGGAACCGGCTGTACCAGATCTTTGGGAACCTCGTTCACGACACGAATAAATTCACTCTCTGCGTCGCGATAGTTGTTTTCAGCAGCGGCCTGATTTGAATAGGCCCGGGCAACACGACCTTCAATCTGGGTCTGATCCGCAGTAGAACCAAGCCCTGAATCAGTCCGCTTGCTGATGTCGCTGCGGATTTGTTCGTGGGTTTCCAGGTTCTGTTTGGAGAGTTCCAAAATCTCCTGCTGACGCAGCATATTGAGGTAGACCTCAGCTACTCGCAGCGCGGTATTTTCAGCTTCGGAGATCATCGCCAGACGCTGGGCATTGGCTTCAGCTTCGGTTCTGGAGACGTTGTTGCTGACATCAAAGCCATCAAACAACATTTGCCGCAGACTGAGTCCAGCCTCTTTGCGAGTCATGGAATCATCAATATTGCTGTTGGCGCTGGCAGCGCGGGTAGAAGGGCTGTCAGTTTTTTCATAGCCTACGCCGCCACGCAGATCGATCGTAGGATAATAGCCACCCTTGGCTCCATCATGCTGATAGAGTCGTGCCTGATACAGATCAAACGCTTCCTTTATCTTGGGATGCGTAGCAAGTGTCTGTGCCACCGAATCTTCCAGAGTCTGGGCCTGACCCAAACTCGGGATCAGGATGCAGCCACTGACCAGCATGGCAACAATCGTTTTTTTCATGTTATCTCCAGTCATGTTTTGTTTTTAGATTGTTGGCTTATCGTTCTCTCAGTGCCGACTGCTTTGCCCGTAAAATCGGCTTAAGCAAATAGTCTAGGACACTTTTTTTACCAGTAATGATATCAGCACTGGCTAACATACCGGGGATGATGGGAAGTGCGTTAAGCTCATCGCCCAAGTAACTCTTCTCTGTTCGAACCCGAACCAGATAAAAGGAGTTCCCCTCCTCATCCTGGATCGAATCCGCACTTATCTGTTCAACCTTGCCATGCAATCCTCCATAGATTGTAAAGTCGTAGGCAGTAATTTTGACGATGGCGTCCAGCCCCGGTCGCAGGAAGGCGATATCTTTCGGTGACACCTTGGCTTCTACCAGCAAGGTATCCTCCAGCGGCACAATCTCCATCAAATCCATGCCGGGCTGAACCACGCCGCCCAAGGTGTTGATCTTGAGTTTCTTGATGGTGCCCTTGAGCGGAGCAATCACGCTGGTCCGGTCAACCCTGTCTCGCAAGCCAACCTGCCCTTCTGACAACTGGCCAAGCCGCCCCTGTTTCTCATTCAGTTCAGTCTGGGAGTCTGCTCTGAACTTCAGCGCAATATCATTACGCTTGGAGATGGTCTCACGCAGTACCGAATTGAGTTTTGGTATCAGCAGACGGTTGCTCTCCAGCTCCCCCTGCATCTCGTTGACCTGCCGCTCAAGCTTGATTAGCTCCACTTGAGGCACTATACCCTCTTTCGCCAGCGGACGGCTAATATTCAGTTCCTGTCTGGCCAGATCCACACTGCGATTCACGGTGCGAATTTTGGCATTCAGTTCAATCAGCTCCTGCTCTTTCTGTTCGATTTGCTGACCAAGAATATAGAGCTGGTTCTTCAGGTTATTGAGGCGATCCCGCTGTACAGACCGCTCACGGTGTGCGTATTCGGCAAAGACGGTTTCATAACCATCGGGGAACTGGATTGGCGCTTCTCCTACCACAACCTGCTCACGCCACCCCAGTGCCGGGTCGTTTTTCACCTCGACGCTGGCCATCTCAGCGCGCAGACGGGCCACATCCCCCTTGAGGGTGACCACCTCTTGCTCCCGTTCTCTAAAGTCGGAGCGGAAACGGGTGTCATCAATGCGCAGCAGCGGCTGCCCCTTTTCAACGATATCCCCCTCTTTGACGAAGATCTCTTTGACGATCCCCCCTTCCAGGTTCTGGATCACCTGCAGCTGACGGGACGGAATAACTTTGCCCTGACCCACGGTGACTTCATCCAGTTCGGCCCAGGCCGCCCAGACGATGGCACTCATGAAAAAGAGGAAACAGCACCACAACAGGATGCGAGCTCCGGTCGGCGTGGTCAGCAGTACAGCTGCCGCGCCGTCATCGACAAACTCCAGATGCTCGGGTGCTGGCAATACCTCGCCTGAAGGCGTCTTTTTGCTGCGCTTGAACCAGTCCATGAGCCCCTTAACCATGGGACACCTCCTGCACGCGCACCTTGCCTTCCTTCAACTGCTGCAACACCACCTCTTTGGGGCCATCAGCAACGATCTGCCCCTGCTCGATAACGATCACTCGCGATGCCACATCCAGCATTGAGGTTTTGTGAGTGATGAGGATCAATGTGGTTTCCGGGCCCAGTCTGGCGAGCTCTTGCTTAACCTGCATCTCGGACTGGTTGTCCATGTTGGAGGTCGGCTCATCCATCACCAGAATGGGGGGATCATTGAGCAGGGCGCGTGCCAGCAGGATCGACTGACGCTGGCCACCGGAGAGCTGACGGCCACCCTCGCCTATCTGCCGATCCAGCCCGTTGGGATCCCGGTTGGTAAAGTTGGTGACACCCGCCCGCTTGGCGGCGCGTAAGACTCTCACATCATCCACCAGCGGATTACCCAGCATGATGTTGTCCCGCACCGAGCCAAAGAAAAGAATGACATCTTGTGGGACACAACCAATATTACGGCGGATCACCGCAGGGGGCAGTTGATCGAGTTCAAAACCGTCGATACGTACCGAGCCATCGGTCGGTCGATACAACCCCATCAACAGCTTCTCGAGGGTCGTTTTACCCGCCCCAATCCGGCCGATAATCGCCACCTTTTCGCCCGGCTGAATGCGCAAATTGATATTGTGCAGGGTGCTGGTTTCCATTCCCGGATATTTGAAGGAGACATTTTCAAATTCAATGCGACCGGCAATCACCGGATGATGGATATATTGCTTGCCCTCCTCCTGCTCTCCCGGGGTTTGCATGATTTTTTCCAGAATATCCAGTGCTGATTTGGCCTGGTTATAACGGGTCGACAACACGGAGAGTTGCACCATAGGCGCAATGGCGCGGCTGGAGAGCATCACGGCAGCAATCATCCCCCCCATGGTAACCAAACCTTCGGAGATCTGGTAAACACCGACGATCACCAGACCGACCGTCACCACCTGCTGGATATAACTGGCCAGTGAGGACATGGAGTTGGTAATGCGGCGGGTCTGTACGCCCCAGGTGGAAATATGGGAGACGGCCTGTTCCCAGCGATGCTGGAACATGCTCTCGGCGCCGAAAATCTTGACGGTTTCCAGCCCGGAAATACTTTCAATCAGGTTGGCGTTCTTCTGGGACGCAAGGCGTGACCCCTCTTCGATGGACTGCTTGAGAGGCTCCTGAATATAGAAGCTGTAGGCGATGAGGATCAGCATGGCGACGATGGGAACCACCACCATTACGCCTGCAAACATCCAGATAATAAAAAGGAAGAAGACCGCAAAGGGGAGATCGATAAGAGTAGAAACCGTTGCGGAGGTGAAAAACTCCCGCACCGATTCAAATTCCTGCAGATGTTTGGCAAACGCGCCGGTGGAAGCGGGACGAGACTCCATCCGCATGCCCATCACCTTGGCGAAGATCTTGGCGGACAGTAGCACATCAGACTTTTTGCCAGCGATATCGATAAAGTAACTGCGCAACTGCCGCATCACAAAATCGAAGGTAAAGACCACCATAGCCCCGACCGCCAACACCCAGAGTGAATCAAACGCCAGATTGGGCACAATCTTGTCATAGACGTTCATGGTGAAAAGAGGGCTGGCGATGGCAAACAGGTTGATCAGAATGGAGGCGATCAGCACATCGCGATAGATACCGCGGGATTCGAACAAGGTGCTCCAGAACCAGTGTCCATCACGGGTTTCCAGCACCTTGGGAGAGCGCTCGTCAAACTTGAACTGCTTCTTTACATAGAAGAGGCGCCCCAGATACTCATCACCCAACTGGGCTGCGGTCAGCCATTGCGCGGCATCACCAGCCTGCGGGAAAATCACTTTCCCCTGGCTGCGATCTTCGTTCCACTCCAGCAAAATGCAGGCGCCACCACTGCGCATCTGCAATACACAAGGCAGCAGCAAGGGAGAAATATCGGCCAGTGGCTGGATCACTTCACGGGCGGATAACCCGCCCCGCTCGGCAGCACGGCAAAAGAGTGCGGTTGTCAGGCGTCCGGAGACCAGTGGCAACCCGGTCGTCAGGGCATCCTGACTGTTGGGCACACCATAAAAACGGGTCAAGAAGACCAGGCACTCCAATAACTCATCAATACGACTTGTTTCTGCTTGCATAGCATCCTGTCACTGCATAAATGAGGTAGATAAGAGCGTTCATCGCTCATATTTCCCTGCTATAGCCACGCTAAAACCGAGTGGCCTTCCCGCTGATGAGACTGATCAGGGGATAAACCTGTCCAGATAGATCGCGACACTCATCCCCAATTTCCCGGCACAGCAGCAATGGCGGCATGATTCGTTATTGGTAAAAATAATCGGCTCATCAACACCATGCTAACACTGCAATCAGGGTGAATGTCGGAGTTAATTGATAATGACATTTATTATGGCGCACCACTATATCAACCGGCACGTACCAAAACTATAGTTTAGGGTATGAAGTTTTTTATATAACCCTATGTTTTACGTGAAAATAATAATCTGGCGCTCAATTATAGGTCAGGAAGTATGAAGGGTCTGCCCAACGCGTGACCTTGCGGGCCGCTCAATGAGAGTGCTTTGGCAATATCCGCCATGGCCGTCCAGCGATTTTCACACCAGGCTGGCGCCAACAGAGTTGGACGGCGCGCGGAGGCCGAAATCCGGTGATACACCACCTCGGGCGGCGTGTGCTGGATCATGGCAACGGCAGCTTCCACATACTGCTCCAGCGTCAATACCTCAAGGCGACCCGCCTGCCACGCTTTGCCGAGAGTACTGCCCTCTACCACATGAAGCGGATGCAGCTTGATCCCCTCAACACCGGTCTCAACGATGCGATGCAGGGTATCGAGGCTGTCCATCGGCACCTCCCCCGGCAGGCCGACGATCAGATGAGCACATACCTTGATGCCGCGCTGATGAGCACGTCTTACCGCATCCTCATAGGCGGCATAACTGTGGCCGCGGTTGATCCGTTGCAGGGTCTTGTCATTGGCACTTTGCAGCCCGAGCTCCAGCCACACCTCGTAACCCCGGGCCTGATAGCCCGCCAACAGATCCAGCACCGCATCCGGCACGCAATCGGGGCGAGTGCCCACACAGAGCCCCACCATATCGCTCACTGACAGCGCCTCTTCATACATCCGCTGCAGATATTCGACCTCGGCATAGGTACTGGTATAGGCCTGAAAGTAGGCAAGATAGCGCTTGGCACGGGTGACTTCGTCCCGGCGAGCCAGCAGTTGTTGCACCACTGAGAGTTGCTGAGCCGACTCGTCAGCAAAAGAGGATACGTTGCAGAAGGTGCAGCCACCACGGCCCAGGGTGCCGTCACGGTTCGGGCAGGTGAAGGCCCCGTGGATGGAGAGTTTGTGGATCTTCTGACCATGACGCTGCTTGAGATCCTGACCGAATGTATTGACGAGTTCGTGTAACTGCATGACACCTCCGCTAAAGGAGCGCCATTGTACGAGCTTGCGCAAAACAGGGGCTGAGCTGGATCAAGCTAGCGGAGAGGGTAAAACATATAAATACCCGACCAACTTTGAATAAATATAGAGAAAAAGCGCAAAAAAAGGATTTTTACAGTTCTTTGATGATTCAAACAGTAAACATCCATATGAAAATGAGACCTGATAACCCACTGTTGAACAATGAAAAATTCAAAAAGACCCGACAGCACACAATTGCAAGCATGGGATATTGAAAATGTGATCACTTCCGCTCTCGGTAGCATAGGGTTGGTAAAATTACTACATTCGCCCATCGTCGCCGAGCACACCATTGAGCCCGCCAATGGCGATATATTTAACCAACAAAATCAAACCACACAGAATAAAAACTCCATAACTGCGAGCGAATCCCCCTAACCCGACATTTTGTTATGCGAATGTAACCATGAAGACAAACCTGACCTGCGATTGACCTCGCCAGAAAATCCCATTAGTTTGGAGATTCGCCACGTCAGGCAGACGGAACCACAAGAGCCAATCGCAATTTATGCAGTCAGGTGATGACTGTGCGATACAAGGCCGAGCAAGGGAGAAATGCAATGTCACTATATGATCCAAAGCTGGAGAGGGATAACTGTGGCTTCGGCCTGTTGGCCCACATGGAAGGGGAAGCCAGCCACAAGCTTGTCCGTCTCGCGATGTCAGCATTGGCTCGCATGCAGCACCGCGGCGGGATCTCCGCCGATGGCAAGACCGGCGATGGTTGCGGTCTGCTGCTGCAAAAACCGGACAGCTTCTTCAGAGCTGTCGCCGAGGAGAAGGGATGGCACCTTGGCCGCAACTATGCGGTCGGCATGCTGTTTCTCAACCCTGACCCCGTATTGGCCCAGCAGACCCGCGACATCATCGACGAAGAGCTGGAAAAAGAGACCCTGAGTCTGGTCGGCTGGCGCAAGGTGCCCGTCGATACCAACGTACTCGGTACCATCGCCAAAGCCTCCCTGCCCAGCATTGAACAGGTCTTTGTCAACGCCCCGCCCGGCTGGGTCGACAAGGATCTCGAGCGCCGTCTCTATATCGTGCGCCGCCGCATCGAAAAGCGCGTCAACGACGACTACTTCTATGTGGTCAGCCTCTCCAACCTGGTCACCGTCTATAAAGGGCTGTGCATGCCGGTGGACTTGCCGCGCTTCTATCTGGATCTCGCCGACATCCGTATGCAGGCGGCCATCTGCGTCTTCCACCAGCGTTTCTCCACCAACACCAGCCCGCGCTGGCCGCTGGCCCAGCCGTTCCGCTATCTGGCCCACAACGGCGAGATCAACACCATCGCCGGCAACCGCCAGTGGGCCAAGGCACGCAGTTACAAGTTTGCGACGCCGCTCATTCCCGATTTGCAGGAAGCGGCTCCCTTCGTCAACACCACGGGGTCGGATTCCTCCAGTCTCGACAACATGCTGGATCTCTTCCTCGCCGGTGGCATGGACCTGTTCCGCGCCATGCGCCTGTTGATCCCGCCAGCATGGCAAAAACATCCGAACATGGATGACGACCTGCGCGCCTTCTACGACTTCAACTCCATGCACATGGAGCCGTGGGACGGCCCCGCCGGTATCGTCATGACCGACGGCCGCTACGCCACCTGCGCACTAGATCGCAACGGCCTGCGTCCGGCCCGCTACGTCATCACCAAGGACAAGTTCATCACCCTCGCCTCCGAAGTTGGCACCTGGGACTACACCCCGGACGAAGTGCTGGAGAAGGGCCGGGTCGGCCCGGGCGAGCTGTTCGTGGTGGATACCAGCAACGGCAAGGTGTGGACCAGCTTCGAGATCGATGACGATCTCAAGACCCGCCACACCTACAAACAGTGGATGGACAAACATTGCCGCCGACTGGTCCCCTTCGAGCAGATGGACGACAGCCAGACCGGTAGCCGCGAGTTCTCCGATGACCAGCTGAAAACCTATCAGAAGTTGTTTGGCTACTCCTTCGAGGAGCTGGATCAGATCATCCGGGTTCTCGGTGAAAATGGTCAGGAAGCGGTGGGCTCCATGGGGGATGATACCCCGATGGCGGTGCTCTCCTCCGGCCCGCGTACCCTCTATGACTACTTCCGCCAGATGTTTGCCCAGGTGACCAACCCGCCCATCGATCCGCTGCGGGAAAACCACGTGATGTCACTGGCCACCTGTATCGGTCGCGAGCAGAACGTCTTCAACGAGACCTTCGGCCACGCCCACCGGGTGCTGTTCCAGTCACCGATCCTGCTCTACTCCGATTTCCACCAGCTGCTGGCACTGGAGGGAGAGTACTACCGGCACAAGGTGATCAGCCTCAACTTCAAGCCCGAAGAGGGGCTGGAAGCGGCCATCGTGCGCATCTGCGAGGAGGCAAAAACCGCCGCAAAGAGTGGCACCGTGCTGCTGGTGCTGTCTGATCGCGATATCAGCGCCGACACCCTGCCGATCCCGGCCGCCATGGCGGTGGGTGCGGTGCAGCGTACTCTGGTGGACAACAACCTGCGCTGCGACGCCAACATTCTGGTGGAGACTGCAAGCTGCCGCGATCCGCACCACTTCTCGGTGCTGCTGGGCTTTGGCGCGACCGCCATCTACCCCTATCTCGCCTACGAAACCCTGGCCAAACAGGTTGAAGAGAGCGTGCTCACCATGTCCCTGCGCCAGGCCATGGTCAACTACCGCAACGGCATCAACAAGGGGCTCTACAAGGTGATGTCCAAGATGGGCATCAGCACGGTCGCCAGCTACCGCTGCTCCCAACTGTTCGAAGCGGTGGGTCTTGCCAAAGCCGTGGTCGATACCTGCTTCCGCGGCGTATCGAGCCGTATTCAGGGTGCCGATTTTGCCGATATCCAGCAGGATCAGCACAATCTGGCCCGTCAGGCCTGGCTGGTGCGCAAGCCCCTCCCCCATGGCGGCCTGCTCAAGTTCGTCCACGGCGGCGAGTACCACACCTACAACCCGGACGTGGTACAGACCCTGCAAACCGCGGTGCGCTCCGGCAACTATGCCGATTACAAAGAGTACGCCCGCCTGGTGAACGAGCGCCCGGTTGCCACCCTGCGCGATCTGCTTGCCCTGAAGAAGGTCGACAATCCGGTCGCGCTGGATCAGGTTGAGCCAGCCGACAAGCTGTTCCCCCGCTTCGACTCCGCCGCCATGTCCATCGGCGCCCTCGGCCCTGAGGCCCACGAGGCGCTGGCTGTTGCCATGAACCGCCTCGGCGGTCAAAGCAACTCCGGCGAAGGCGGCGAAGATCCCAAGCGCTTCGGTACCGAGAAAAACTCCCGTATCAAGCAGGTGGCTTCCGGCCGATTCGGTGTCACCCCCCACTACCTGATGAACGCCGATGTAGTGCAGATCAAGGTGGCGCAGGGTGCCAAGCCCGGCGAAGGTGGCCAACTGCCCGGTGACAAGGTCACCGCCCAGATCGCCCAGCTGCGTTATTCCGTGCCCGGCGTGACCCTGATCTCGCCGCCGCCGCACCACGACATCTACTCCATCGAGGATCTGGCCCAGCTCATCTTCGACATCAAGCAGATCAACCCGAGCTGTCTGGTGTCGGTGAAACTGGTCTCCGAGCCCGGCGTGGGCACCATCGCCTGCGGCGTGGCCAAGGCCTATGCCGACTTCATCACCATCTCCGGTTATGACGGCGGCACTGGCGCGAGCCCCCTCACCTCGGTCAAATATGCCGGCTCCCCGTGGGAACTGGGTCTGGCTGAAACCCAGCAGGCGCTGGTCGCCAACGGTCTGCGCCACAAGGTGCGGCTGCAGGTGGATGGCGGTCTCAAAACCGGCCTCGACATCATCAAGGCGGCCATCCTCGGCGCCGAGAGCTTCGGCTTTGGCACCGGCCCCATGGTGGCGCTCGGTTGCAAATACCTGCGTATTTGCCACCTGAACAACTGCGCCACCGGCGTTGCCACTCAGGATGAGAAGCTGCGTCGCGAGCACTTCACCGGCCTGCCGGAGATGGTGATGAACTACTTCAAGTTCATCGCCGAAGAGACCCGCGAGCTGATGGCCCAGCTCGGCGTCACCCAGCTGACCGACCTGATTGGCCGCACCGATCTGCTGGAAGCCCTGCCCGGCCTCACCGCCCGTCAGGCCAAGCTGGATCTCTCCGGTATTCTGGCCCGTCCGGTAGCACCGGCAGGCTCCAGCCTGTTCAGCCAGCAGCACAACCCCACCTTCGACAAGGGACCGCTCAACCTGAAAATGGTGGAAGATCTGCTGGAGGCGGTGGAAACCTCAAGCGGCGGCGAGTTCCGCTACGACATTCGCAACACCGACCGCTCGGTGGGTGCGCGCCTCTCGGGCGAGATCGTCAAACGTCACGGCAATCAGGGGATGGCGGCGGATCCGGTCAAGGTGCACTTCAACGGCACCGCAGGCCAGAGCTTCGGCGTCTGGAACGCCGGTGGCCTTGAGATGATCCTCACTGGCGATGCCAACGACTATGTGGGCAAGGGGATGACCGGCGGCAAGCTGGTGATCAAGCCCCATGTCGGTGTGGCGTTCAAATCCCATGAAGCGGCCATCATCGGCAACACCTGCCTCTACGGCGCCACCGGCGGCAAACTCTACGCCGCAGGCACTGCCGGCGAGCGTTTCGCGGTGCGCAATTCCGGCGCCCTGGCGGTAGTCGAGGGGATTGGCGACAACGGTTGTGAATACATGACCGGCGGCATCGTCACCGTGCTCGGTCAGACCGGCGTCAACTTCGCGGCGGGCATGACCGGCGGCTTTGCCTACGTGCTCGACGAATGCGGCAACTTCGCCAAGCGCACCAACCCCGAGCTGGTGGAACTGCTGGACGTGGCGGATCTCGCCATCCATCAGGAGCACCTGCGCGGCATCATCACGGCGCACCTCAATGAGACCGGCAGCTCGCGCGCCGAGGAGATCCTGGCCAACTTCGACTCCTATGTGCCCAAGTTCAGGCTGATCAAACCCAAGTCCAGCGACGTGAAATCGCTGCTGGGTCACACCAGCCGTTCCAGTGCAGAACTCAGAATCCAGGCGCAATAAGGAGGGAACCCTATGAGCCAGAACGTATTTCAGTTTATCGATGTCCAGCGGGTTGACCCGCCCAAGAAGCCGCTCAAGATCCGCAAAATCCAGTTTGTGGAGATCTACGAGTCCTTCAATCAGCCGCAGGTACAGATGCAGGCGGATCGCTGCCTCGAGTGCGGCAACCCCTACTGCGAGTGGAAGTGTCCGGTCCACAACTACATCCCCAACTGGCTGAAGCTGGCCAAAGAGGGGCGCATTCTGGAGGCGGTTGAGCTCTCCCACCAGACCAACAGCCTGCCGGAGGTGTGTGGCCGGGTCTGCCCGCAGGATCGCCTCTGTGAGGGCTCCTGCACCCTCAACGATCGCTTCGGCGCGGTGACCATCGGCAACATCGAAAAATACATCACCGACAAGGCGTTCGAGATGGGCTGGAAGCCCGATCTCTCGAACGTGGTCAAGACCGGCAAGCGGGTTGCCGTCATCGGCGCCGGCCCTGCGGGTCTTGCCTGCGCCGACGTGCTGGCACGCAATGGCGTTACCCCGGTGGTGTTTGACAAATATCCGGAGATCGGTGGCCTGCTCACCTTCGGCATCCCCTCCTTCAAGCTGGAAAAAGAGGTGATGCAGCGTCGCCGCGAGATCTTCCAGGGGATGGGCGTGGAGTTTCGTCTCGAAACCGAGGTGGGCAAGGACATCACTTTCGCCGATCTGCTCGGCGAGTTCGATGCGGTCTTCCTCGGGGTCGGCACTTACAAGTACATGAAGGGCGGCTTTGCCAACGAAGAGGCGCCGGGCGTCTATGACGCTCTGCCCTACCTCATCGCCAACGCCAACCGCTTGCTGGGGTTCGAGAAGGCGCAAGCCGACTATATCGACTTCGCTGGCAAGCAGGTGGTGGTGCTGGGCGGTGGTGATACCGCCATGGACTGCGTGCGTACCGCCATCCGTCAGGGGGCCGCCAAGGTGATCTGTGCCTATCGCCGCGACGAGGAGAACATGCCGGGCTCCAAGCGGGAGGTGAAAAACGCCCGCGAGGAGGGGGTTGAGTTCATGTTCAACCTGCAACCGGTGGCAGTCGAACTGGATGCCAACGGTCGCACCGTCGGCATCAAGGTGGTGAGCACCGAGCTGGGTGAACCCGATGCCAATGGTCGCCGCAATCCGGTGGTCATCGAGGGCTCCGAGCAGGTGCTGGCTGCCGATGCGGTGGTGATGGCGTTTGGCTTCCAGCCCAACCCCCAGCCCTGGATGGCGGAGTTCGGCATCGAGCTCGACAACCGGGATCGCATCAAGGCCCGCGAGCAGGCGGAGTATGCCTTCCAGACCAGCAACCCCAAGGTGTTCGCCGGTGGCGACGCGGTACGTGGCTCCGATCTGGTGGTGACCGCCATCTACGAAGGGCGCAAGGCGGCCGAAGGGATCATGGACTATCTGGCGGTCTGATCCGACCGGCCAAGACCGTGATGCACTTTCACTATCAGCCCCGCCAATGCGGGGCTGATTTTTTGTAGCTCCTCCCCCTACAAACGCACCACCAGCCACTCCCCCTTGCCGACCGGCACCAGCGAGGTGGCAAAGGCCGGATCCTGCCCGACCTCGTTCATCCACTCCACCATCTCGCTGCGATGGGAGATGGCGTTGTCGACCACCAGCAGGCCACGGGGTGCCAGCAGGCGGCGGATCTGCGGCCACCATGCCCGGTAGTGCTGACGCTCCGAATCGAGGAAGATGAGCTGATAGCCGGCTTGCGGCAAGGTCGGTAACAGCTCACTCGCATCCCCTGCCAGCAAGGTTACCCAGGGGGCCAACCCTGACCTCTGAAAGTTGTCATGGGCCAGCACGCGCTTATCCTCATCCCGCTCAATGGTGGTCACGTGCCCCTCCAGCCGACGCACCGCTTCTGCCAGCCAGAGTGTGGAGTAACCATTTGACGTGCCGATCTCCAGCACCGCCTGCGCCCCACGGGTCTGCACCAGCACTGACAGCAACTCCCCCGTGTCGCGGGTGATATTGAGCAGCTTGCGGTGTCGAGCCTGCTGCATGCTGTCATTGCGCTCGCCAAGCTGCTCCAGCTGGCGTTTTAACTGTTCCAGTTCCATCGATATCCCTTTCGTCCTTGTCCAAATCCGTTCACCCACTGCTCTTGGCTTGGTCTTTGGGAGTCAAATGATTGCTTTCAACCACCATTCACACCACAAAGGATGAGAAAAGGACAACCATTTGAGGCAGAATTTGTGACGTCTATCTGTTACACTTCGCGCCCGCCATTTTCCGGCTCACTCTCTGACTTGATGTCAGGCGCAGCCGTCGGTGGTTACAACCTCCGTCTCGCTCATGCCGAGCTAACCAAGCCAAACACAGCCCAGCTGGAACACAGGAACCCATTATGAGATTTGAATCGTTCGATTTTGCCCCCGAGATTTTGCGTGCTGTCTCAGATTGCGGTTATCAGGAGATGACCCCTGTGCAGCAACAGGCGATCCCGGCCATTCGCCGTGGCCGCGATGTGCTGGCCAGCGCCCAGACCGGTACCGGCAAGACCGCCGCCTTCGCCCTGCCCATCTTGCAACGTCTGGTAGACAATCCGGCGCCGGTCCAGCCTTCCAACGCCCGTGTGCTGATCCTGACCCCGACCCGCGAGCTGGCGGCTCAGGTGGCGAGCAACATCAATGACTTCGCCAAGTATCTCGATATCACCACCATCACCATCGTCGGCGGTGGCAAGCAGGACGTGCAGGCCAAGAAGCTCAAAGCGGGCGCTCACATCATTGTGGCCACCCCGGGCCGTCTGTTGGAGCACCTCACCGCCTGCAACCTCAGCCTCTCTGGCGTCGAGTGTCTGGTGATGGATGAAGCGGATCGCATCCTCGACATGGGCTTCAGTGCCGATGTGCAGAAGATCCTGCAAGCGGTCAACAAGACCCGTCAAAACCTGCTCTTCTCCGCCACCTTCTCCGATGCGGTGAAGAAGCTGGCCAACCTGATGCTGGACAGACCGCAGATCGTCAGCGTCAACAAGCAGAACTCCACCGCCGACACCGTCAGCCACACCGTCTATCCGGTCGAGCAGAAGCGCAAGCGCGAGCTGCTCTCAGAGCTGATTGGCAAGCAGAACTGGCAGCAGGTGCTGGTGTTCGCCAGTACCCGCGAGAGCTGTGATGTGCTGGTCGAGGAGCTGAACCTCGACGGCATCAAGTCCGCCGTTGTCCATGGCGAGAAGGCCCAGGGCAACCGTCGCCGCGCCCTGCGCGAATTCATGGAAGGCAAAGTACGGGTACTGGTCGCCACCGAAGTGGCCGCCCGTGGTCTGGACATTCCGGATCTGGAATACGTGGTCAACTATGATCTGCCGTTCCTGGCGGAAGATTACGTGCACCGCATCGGCCGTACCGGTCGTGCCGGCAAGCGCGGCATGGCCATCTCCTTCGTCAGCCGTGAAGAGGAGCGCACCCTGCTGGAGATCGAGGCCCTGATCGGCCAGAAGATCCGCCGCATCATGGTGCCTGGCTATGAGGTGAGCAGCCGTGACGAGCTGATCAAACAGCTGCAGGAGCGTCGCCGCTTCGGCAAGCGCCCGCAGCGTGAAGATAATGCCGTAGCCCAGGTGATGGCCGAAGCCAAGCTGCAGGGTCAGCGCCTCAAGCGTCTGGCCGCCGCCAAGAAGCCCCGTCAGCCGAAATAAGGCGGGCAGTTGCTCTATTGAACCGCAAAGGCGCCACTGGCGCCTTTGCCATCTCTGTCATCGGTGTTGGCCCCTGGTGGTCAACTCAAGGATTGCTTATGACCTCTCCGACCTACAATCAGGCCCTGCTCGAGATGGCCACCCAGAGCCTGGCCGAACTGGCCCGCACCGCCGAGCAAAAGGCGGGCAAGCGCACTCCGGCACAAGAGAGCCACTTTCTCTGCACCTGGATGGCCGACTCCCTAAAGGAGAAGCGCTTCTCCCGTCTGGTGATGGAAGATTTGAAAGCTTGGGTGCAGCTTGGCCGCACTCTGGGTGCGGGCGCCGATCTCAAGGGATTGCTGGAGCGCATCGCCTTCCAGTACCAGTGCGCCATGACCAACCCGCAACAACTGGGGTCCAAGCTGGCTGCCCTGCTGGAGGAGCTCTCAGCGGCAGGCTGGCTGGTGCTGACCGAGAGCGAAGTGAACGCCAAGCTGCGCCTGCAATCGGGCGGTCAGCCGAGTCTGGTGATCAGCCACTGCGAATATGAAGGGAATATTGAAGGCGGTGAGCTTGTCAAACCCCTCACCCTCTATGTGCGCGGTGACGAGAAGGTGCTGGCCGAGGCGGCCTTCAAGCACGGTCTGCTGCTGAGCCAGGGCAACAAGAAGACCACCCTGGTCAAACACCACAAGGCCTACCGGCTGATGCCAGACAACGCCCAACCGGCGCTGGCACTGCTGAGCGAGGCCCGCCAAGGCGCCTGATCCCGCCTGTTTTCAACAATAAAAACGGCAGACCCTCATTTAAAGCAGGGCCTGCCGTTTTTTATTGTTCGATGTTTGGTGATGAGATCTGGTAGTCGTTTAGCGGATCTTGATGCCAATCTGGCCCGCGTCACACCACTCGAACATCACCTCCTCGCTCTTGCCGCAGCAACTGCCACCACAGACCCGACTCTCGCGCTTGATGACCCGCCCCTTGCGCATCCAGACGCCGAGCATGGCCTCCACCGCATCTTCCGAGGTTTGGAAGTGGCGAGCCAGATCACGCCGGCTCACCTTCTGCTGCGCGGCGAGGTAATCCCCCAGCTCGCGCAGGATCATAAGGTCACCACCTTGCGGGCGACGATGTCACCGTGACGGCGCCCGGCCCACCAGAGCAGTACCAGAGAGAGGCCGTAGCTGACGATCCAGAACAGGCTCTGTTCCGGATGAGCGGCAAAGGTCGCGACCTGATAGAAGAGGGTCGCGCACATAAAGGCCATATAGTTGCACCATACCGCCGTCATCAGCGCCCACTGACGACCGGTTTCCCGCACCAGCGCGCCCATGGCGGCGGCGCAAGGCATGTAGAGCAGCACGAACAAGAGGTAGGCAAAGGCACCGGCCGCCCCGTCGAAGTGGGTCTGCATATTGCCGTAGGTGGAGACATCTACCTCCTGCGCCTCGGCGGCAGCTTTCTGGTCGTCAAGGTTGCCAACATCAAGCCCCATGGGGTCACTCGGGTTGATCTCCGCCAGATTGGCCGCCACGGCATCGATCGCCTCGTGGAAGCTGGCCACCAGCGAGAACTCGCTCTCCTCCTCTGCATCGCCACCACCGGCGTAGAGGCTGTTGAGGGTACCGACCACCGCCTCTTTGGCGAAGATACCGGTGACGATACCGACCGTGGCCTGCCAGTTGTCATCGCGTACACCGATGGGGTGCAGCACCGGGGTCACCGCCTGGCTGATCTTGCTCAGCACCGAACTCTCCTGCTCCTGATGGCCAAAGCTGCCATCGGTACCCAGCGAGTTAAGCACGCTCAGTACGGCGACCACCAGTACGATGGTTTTACCGGCGCCAAAGACGAAGGATTTGAGCTTCTGCCAGGTCTTGATGGCAACGTTGACCGGACGCGGCCACTCGTAATCCGGCATCTCCATCAGCATGGAGTCACTCTTGCCCGGCAGCAGGGTATTGCGCAGCAGCAGGCCAGTGAGCACCGCCACCAGAATGCCGATGAGGTAGAGACCGAACACCAGGTTCTGGCCTGACTCGGGGAAGAAAGCCACCGCAAACAGGGCGTAAACCGGCAGACGGGCACCGCACGACATGAAGGGGGCCATGGCGGAGGTCATCAACCGCTCCCGCTCGGAGTTGAGGGTACGGGTCGCCATCACTGAGGGGACGGTACAACCAAAGCCCATCAGCATCGGCACGAACGCCTTGCCCGGCAAGCCGAGGCGGCGCATCAGGGCATCCACCACGAAGGCGGCGCGGGCCAGATAGCCGGAGCTCTCCAGTACCGCGAGGAACAGATAGAGGCAACCAATCACCGGAATAAAGGTGGCCACGGTCTGCAAACCAACCCCGAAGCCGTCAGCCAGAATGGCGCCCAACCATTCGGGGGCATTGATCAGCCCCAGCAGGTGGTGCACCCCATCGACAAACAGGGCGCCGCCCATGATGTCGAAGAAGTCGATAAAGGCGCTGCCGACGTTGATGGCAAACATGAACATCAGGTACATGACAAACAGGAAGAAGGGGATGCCAATCCAGCGATTGAGCAGCACCCGATCCAGCCACTCACTCTGGGCCTCGGTGAGCTTGCCCTTCTGCTGGCGAGCCTGTTGTACCCACTGGTGGATATGGCCGTAGCGAATATCCGCCAGTTGCAGGTCGATATCCTGTCCTTGATGAGCGCGAGCTACCACATTGGCGGCGGCCGCCTGCTGACCGGGCAGCAGGGTCTCCTGCATCACCGCATCCTCTTCCAGCAGGCGCAGGGCGCGACCACGGGTAGTGAGGTGATGCGGGGCGAGCAGGGTCTCCAGCTCCGCCAGATCGGTTTCAAGCTCGTGACCGTAATCGAGCTGCAAGGCGGCTTGCGGCTGACCGATAAACTGCCGGATCTGCTGCTTGAAGGCGGCAACCTGCTTACTGTTGTGGGCAGAGAGGGCCACCACCGGGCAACCGAGGGATTTGCCGAGCTTGCTCTCGTCGATGACGATGCGGCGCTTTTGCAGGATATCCAGCTTGTTGAGCACCACCACCATGGGCAGGCCCAGTTCGCGCAGTTGCAGCGTGAGGTAGAGGGAGCGCTCCAGATTGGCGGCGTCGATGACGTTGAGCAGCAGGTCGGGTTGTTGGCCCTGGGCAAAGCGGCTGGCGATCTGCTCGTCCAGACTGCCATCCTGACCCGCCAGGCTATAGATGCCGGGCAGATCCATCAGCTTGAAGTGATGCTCACCCGCGCTGAACTCACCCATCTTCTTGTCGACGGTGACGCCACTCCAGTTGCCTACCTGCTGGCGGGCGCCGGTCAGGGCGTTGAACAGGGAGGTCTTGCCGCTATTGGGGTTACCTACCGTTACCAGGGAATAATTCATACCAGCTCTACCTCTATTTTCTTCTGAACCCGCCGCGTGCGTGTGGCAAGCTGCTTTGCAGGTTCGACTTCTTGTCTCTGAACCGCTCCCGGTGACTTTCTTGACCTGAGCGGCAGCCGAGCAGCGGGTTATACCGGCTCGACTTCTATTTGCTGGGCCAGACTCTTTTGCATGGAGAGACAGATCCCCTGGCACTGGATCTGGAGCGGGTCCCCCAGGGGGGCGGAGCGCAGATAGATGACTTCAGTCTGGGGCAACAGGCCCATCACCATCAGTTTGCGGCGCAGCGGCCGGGCGAGCTGATTCATATTCTTGATGCGAGCACTCTGTCCCGGTGACAACTGCGTGAGTACCATGACTGACTCCTGAAGTTAAACAATAATAATTCGCTTTTACTTGGGGCATTATAAGCTGTGTCTTCAACTTTTATTTGAGTAAAATCAAACTCCGCTTAGCTAACCCATAAAGTATTGCCATGAGTCACGACAACAACAGCCGCCTCGTTTACAGCACAGATGGCGGCATGATCAAGGAGCAGAGCGCTCCCCAATCCGCCTCCCCCTTCCCCACCGACGGCACCGTGCGCATTCGCCGCGAGACCAAGGGGCGCAAGGGTGCCGGGGTGATCACCATTCATGGCGTACCCGCCGATCAGCAAAAATCCCTGGCCACCCTGCTCAAGAAAAAGTGCGGCACCGGAGGCGGTATCAAGGAGGGAGTGATCGAGATCCAGGGGGATAAACGGGACCTGATCAAAACCGAGCTGGAGAAAGCCGGTTTCAGCGTCAAGCTGGTGGGTGGCTGATCCCCTTGTCACTCATGCGGTTTTTCCCTAGAATGCCCGCTCCCATCGAGGGGGAGTAGTCTCGCACACCGGTGCCATCCCATTGCATGAATACCGGTTTGCGACCCTGATCAACATACTTGGTGCCAAATCACCATGGTCAGGGTGATCCATGCCAGCCATGGATTTGACAAGACCTTTGACGGGCCAGTGCCAATACCGGGGACGGATGGCGCAGGCTTGTCTTTGGTTTATAACAATTCCGTCCCCCGGTCATTTTTATGGAAGCCTTGTTAACCTCAACCCTCAGCGTCGCTATTGCCGAGATCGGCGATAAAACCCAGCTGTTGGCGTTGCTGCTCATCTGCCGTTTTCGCAAGCCCTGGCCCATCATCGCCGGCATGCTGGCGGCTACCCTGCTCAACCATGCGGGAGCCGCCTGGATTGGCGAGTTCATCAGCCGCTGGCTCGATCCCAAGATAATGACCTGGCTGGTCGCCATCGCCTTTATCGCCATGGCTATCTGGATTTTGGTGCCGGACAAGATGGATGACGAGGAGAGCCCGCTGGATAAATACGGCCCCTTTATGGCCACCTTCGTGCTCTTCTTCATCGCCGAGATTGGTGACAAGACCCAGATCGCCACCGTATTGCTGGCCGCCAAGTATGACTCGCTGGTACAGGTCATTACCGGGACCACCCTCGGCATGATGCTGGCCAACGTGCCGGTGGTGCTGATCGGCAAGCTGGGGGCAGACAAGCTGCCGCTCAAGGGGATCCGCATCGCCTGCGCCATCCTCTTCGTCGGCCTTGGGGTGAGCACTCTGATCTTTGCCTGATCGCCTTTTCCGCTGACCAAGCCCTCCCCTGTGGAGGGCTTTTTTGTTTGCTGCTTTGTCTAGTGCGTAACCCGCTGTCGCAACCACCAGGCACAGAGCCAAGGGGCAGTGCACGGTTGCGGGTGCCTCATGCCATAATGGGGCAAACCTCGTGGAGTCCCCCCATGCACAACGTATCAAGAGAGACGCTTCTCGAATGGGTCAAACAGGGACGGCTGGCGCCAGAGAAGCTGGCGGACGCCCTGACCCTCGCCGATCTTCCTCCCCATCCGGCGCGCTGGCAGTGGCTGTTTGACCGGCTGCTGCTCTGGCTCGGCGCCCTCTGTATCGGGGCTGGCCTTATTTTCTTCGTCGCCTTCAACTGGCAAGAGCTGGGCCGGGTCTCCCGCCTCGCCCTGCTGGAGGCGCCGCTGCTCGCCATGCTGCTTCTGCTGTGGCGCAAACCACTGGGGGATACGCCCCGTCAGGCGCTGCTGCTCGCTATCGCCCTCAATATCGGCGCCCTGCTGGCGCTGGTGGGTCAGACCTACCAGACCGGCGCCGATCCCTGGCAGCTGTTCGCCACCTGGGCGCTGATGCTGGTTCCACTGGCGGTATTTGGCCAAAGTCCCCTGCTCTGGACCTTAAGCTGGCTGCTCGGCCAGCTGGCGCTGGTGCTCTACTGGC
Source organism: Aeromonas sp. S12(2024) (assembly GCF_041402305.1). Classification (NCBI taxonomy): domain Bacteria; kingdom Pseudomonadati; phylum Pseudomonadota; class Gammaproteobacteria; order Aeromonadales; family Aeromonadaceae; genus Aeromonas; species Aeromonas sp. S12(2024). Next base: position 310,962 of record NZ_JBGLRB010000003.1, on the reverse strand, counting down.
GGCTCGGTTTGTTCACGTTCTTCTTTACCTTCGATGAAGAGGGATTGGGCTGGTGCCTTACCCTGCTCAACGCCGCCCTCTGGGGTCTGCTTCTGCTGGCGCCAAACCGCTGGCGCCTGATGCCAAGCTGGCTGGCGGGCCTGGCCGCGGGTTTGGGGGCCACCCTGCTCACCCTGCTGGCGCTGTTTGATGCCGCCTCTACGCTGGTGTGGCCGCTCTGGCTTGGCTGGCTGGCCGCCGCCTATGCCCTTTGGCACCACAGATTTATCGCCGGACTCGCCATGGGGTGCCTCAGTCTGATTGCCGTCATCCTCGCGGCGCTGGGCAAGTGGATGGAGCCCGACATCAACGGCTTCTTGCTGCTGAGCCTGATCGCCATCGGCCTTTCTGTCACCGCCGCCCGCTGGCTGCAACAGCAACGGAGGTCTCATGAATAATCAAACCCTTTGGCACCCAGCGCAGGCTGATCTCGGACGCCATCCTCTCCGCATCTTGGTCACCACCGGTCGTGGGCTGCAACAACAACGGAGGTCTCATGAGTGATCTGACCCTTTGGCAAGCACTGCAACAGGCCAATCTGGTGGAAGGGGAGATGCCCCGTGATACCCAACCCCACTGGTCGAGCCGCTTTCTGCTGGGGCTGGTGGGCTGGATTGCCGCCCTGTTCCTGCTCTTTTTCCTGTTTCTCACCTTCGAGCAGCTGACCCGCGAGGCCAACAGCGCCCTGCTGCTGGGGGCCGTGTTGCTGGCGGGGGCCTACGCCCTTAATCGCAGCCAAAGCGGCGATCTCTGGGATCAGTTCGTGCTGGCCCTCACCCTGGCGGCCGATGCATGGCTGCTCTATGGCCTGCTCGATCAGCTTGATCTCCATCACGCCCTGCTCTGGTTTGGGTTGTGCCTGCTCTCCCTTGTCATCGCCGTGCTGTTCGATCACTGGCTGGTGCGGCTGTTTCACAGCGTGGCGGCGGCCCTGCTGCTCACCCTTGGTCTCGCCTGCCTCGGGTTGCAACTGCTGGCCCTGCCGCTGGTGATGGCGGCCATCACCTTCTGCTGGCTGCGGGCAGATAGGGATCCAGAGCGCCACCAGCTCTACCACTCCATCACGTTGGGGCTGGCCCTCTCGCTGCTGGTGCTGGGCCGTCTGCACCACCCGCTGTGGGATGGCGGCAGCAGCGTGCTGGACGAACTGGGGCTGTCTCGCCTGCCGATCTGGCTCAATCCCCTGATCTGCGCCGCCCTGCTGCTGGCGGTGATGGTGAAGCTGAGGCTCCCCCTGCTGTTTGGCCTGCCGCTGGTGCAGATCAGCGCCATCATCCCCGGCATGGGGGCGGGCGCACTGGTGCTGATCCTCGGCTTCTATGCCGGCAGTCTGGGGCTGATGACCCTCTCGGCCCTGCTGCTGCTCGGTTATGGCTCGCTCTATTACTACGATCTGGGGCTCACCCTGATGACCAAATCCTGGCTGCTGCTGGGCTCCGGTATCCTGCTGCTGGGTGCCCGCCAGCTGCTCACCACCTTCGCGGCAAGGAGCGATTCATGAAACCTGTGACCCGACAGCTCGCCCTGTTGCTGAGCGGCCTCGCCATCCTGGCGGGCATCAATGCCACCGTCTGGCGCTATGAGCACGCCATGAGCAGCGGCGAAGTGGTGCTGCTGCGGCTCGCCCCGGTCGATCCCCGCTCCCTGATGCAGGGGGATTACATGCGCCTCAACTACGAGATTGCCCGCGAGCTGACCAGCCACGACGCCCGTACTACTCAAAACAAGGGCAGCGACACCCTGGTGATCCGCCTCGATGCCCATCAGGTAGCCACTCTGGTGGCCGATGGCAAACCGGATCGGCTCGCCAGCGATGAGCGGCTACTGCAGGTGCGCCAGAGCGAGCGGCAGTGGCAGATCGGCCCCGATGCCTACTTCTTTGAAGAGGGCACCGGGGAGCAGTACGAAGCGGCCCGCTACGGCGAGTTCCGGCTGCAAGCGGATGGCAAGACCCTGCTGGTGGGGCTGCGGGACGAGGCCTACCAGCCCATCGGGCAGATCCGCGCCCGCTGGTAACGGCCGTGAGTGGCTATTTACTCTGTTCATGGTCACACTCAAGGGAAGGTTGATCGCTAAGGATGTTCCCAATGAGGATATGGCTGATCTGTCATCTGTTGCTGCTCTGCTGGGCCTCGACGGCCCGGGCTGATCTGGGCAAGCTCGAGTACCTCACCGAAGAGTACCCCCCCTACAACTTCAGCGATCCGCAAGGCCAGCCCACCGGCCTTGCGGTCGATCTGCTGCAGATGATCTGGCAACACAGCGGCGTGACGCCCCAGCCGGTGCGCATCCTGCCCTGGGCGCGAGGTTATTACTTGCTAACCCAGAAGCCCAACGTGGTGCTCTTCTCCACCGCCCGCACCCAGGCGCGGGAGGATCTCTTCAAGTGGGTCTGCCCCATCGGCTACTCGGAGTACATACTGCTGGGCCGCAAAGCGCAAAACATCACCCTGACCGCCTTCGATCAGATGAGCCAGTACAAGATCAGCGCGGTGCGCTCGGATGCCGCCGAGCAGCTGCTGCTCAACAACGGCATGGATGACAACAACATCATCCCGGCCAACCGCCTGTCGCAGGGGTTGAAGATGTTGCTCTCCGGCCGCGCCGACCTGCTAGCCACCAGCAAGCTGGCGGGATATGACGCCATCCGCGAATTGAAGCTGAGCAGCGACGACTTCAACGTGGCCATGGTGCTGAGCGCAGAGCAGCTCTGCTACGCCTTCAGCCGTCAGGTGCCCGACAGCGAGATCACCCTCTTTCAGCAGGGCCTGACCCGCGCCCTCGCCTCGGAAGAGTTTCGCAAATTGCAGGCCAAATACCTGCCGGTGCGCTGAGTACTCACTCACCCGCTGGGCAGCAGTTCGCTGCCCATTTTATTGATGAAAGATGCAATAGAGGTGGCTAGCTATTCCCGCCGCAAGCAGTCAAACTGGGCTACATTGTTGATTGCGAAGGATCTTTCCCGTGCGGACATGGCACCTACCTCATCTGCTACTGCTCTTGTGGGCCACCTTCGCGCAGGCCGATCCGGGCAAGCTCGAGTATCTGAGCGAAATCTCTCCCCCGTTTAATTTCAGCGACCAACAAGGGATGCCGACCGGATTGTCGGTGGAGCTGATGCAGCTTATCTGGAAAGCGCGAGGCGTGTCGCCCCAGCCCATCCGCATTCTGCCCTGGGCCCGGGGCTACAACCTGCTGCAACAAAAACCCAATGTGGTGCTGTTTGCCACCGCCCGCACCCCGCAGCGGGAAGCGCTCTTCAAGTGGGCCTGCCCCATCGATCACTCGGAGTTTGTGCTGCTGGGGCGCAAGGCGGACAACATCACTCTCGGCTCGGTGGCCGAGATCAGCCGCTACAAGGTCGGCGTGGTGCGCTCTACCGTCTCCAAACAGCTGCTGCTCGAACGCGGTATCGATGAGCGCCAGCTGATGCTGGCCAATCGCCTCACCCAGGCGGCCAAAATGCTCACCTCAGGTCGCGCCGATCTCTTTGCGACCAACAAGCTGGCGGGCTATCAAACCCTGCAACAACTGGGCTTCAAGCCGGATGACTTTCATGTCGCCTTCGTGCTGGATGCCAGACCGCTCTGCTACGCCTTCAGCCGTCAGGTGCCCGACAGCGAGGTCGCCCTCTTTCAGCAGGCGCTGACCCAGGTCGTCGCCTCGGCGGATTTCTCGGCCCTGCAAGCCAAATACCTGCCGCTGCGCTAACACCCTGATCGCTGCCGACATAGGGCGCGGGATGGCGGCAGCCCCTCGCGCTTTTTTGCCAAACATGCTCCGTCGCCTTGGCGAAATCGGCCAGCTTGGTCACACTTGAGCAGATATTCCCTTGATCAGGATGGCAAAAATGAAACCATGGATTGGATTGGCCGGGGCGCTGCTGGCCACCCTCGCACAGGCGAGTCCTGAGCTCGGCAAACTGCACTACATCACCGAAGAGTACAAACCCTACAACTACGCCGATGCCAGCGGCGCCCCCACCGGCCTCGCGGTCGAGCTGCTGCAACTGGTGTGGAAAAAGACCAACACGCCGGCGCAGCCCATCACCATCATGCCGTGGGCGCGCGGTTACTACCTGCTGACCCAAAAGCCCAATGCGGTGCTCTTCTCCACCGCCCGCACCCAGGCACGGGATCCCCTGTTCAAGTGGGCCTGCCCCATCGGGTATGCCGAGATCGTGCTGGTGGGGCTGGCCGATCGCAATATCACCATCACCAAGCTCGACGATGCCAAGGCGTTCAATATCGGGGCGGTGCGGGCCGATGTGGGGGAGCAACTGCTGCTCAACAACGGCTTCGACGAGACCAAACTGATGGCCGCCAACCGACTGGCACAGGCGCTCAAGATGCTCACCTCAGGCCGGGTCGATCTGGTCTCCACCAACAAGACCACCATGGAGCAGCTGATCGTCGAACAAAAACTCGATCCCGCCCGCTTCAAGGAGCAGTGGGTGCTGAGCTCGGAGCAGTTCTGCTTCGCCTTCAGCCATCCGGTGAGCGACGAGCTGGTCAAGGAGTTCCAGACCGGCTTGACCCAGGTGCTGGCGAGCAGCGAATACCCGTTGCTGCACAGCAAATACTTCCCAACCCCCGCCGCCAAATAGCGGCGCCGCGTCGAGCGCCAACAACAAGGGGCCCACCGCGGGCCCCTTCGCTTTTCACCGTTTGCACTCCTCTCGCGGCGTCACCCCACCGCCCTGCCACTGCCAAGCCCCGACAATCATTAACTAATCGCTAATTAATAAAAGTTTGTGCCAGCGCAAAAAATCACTCTTTTCTGATAGTTAGCTCATCAAAACCATAGATAAGACCACTCTGGCTCCGTAATATGGCGACGGGCGTCTGTTGACCCCTTTTCCGAGATCAATGGTCAACGGCGCAATCTGGTAGCGACAGTCAGGGGCGGTAGCGACTTTAGCGTAGGGTCGATTAGCGAAGCGTAATCGTCCGCGGTAACCGTCCCCTCTCCCCTTGCGGGAGAGGGCTAGGGTGAGGGGTCGGTAACGTCTCTGCCCTGCAACAGGGTATTGGCATGGCTTCGCCAGTAGGGTCGATTAGCGAAGCGTAATCGTCCGCGGTAACAGTCCCCTCTCCCCTTGCGGGAGAGGGCTAGGGTGAGGGGTTGGGTAACGTCTCTGCCCTGCAACAGGGTATTGGCACGGCTTCGCCAGTAGGGTCGATTAGCAAAGCGTAATCGTCCGCGGTAACCGTCCCCTCTCCCCTTGCGGGAGAGGGCTAGGGTGAGGGTCGGTAACGTCATTACATGGCGGAATATCGCCCCCCTAATTGGCATGGCTTCGCCATGCAGGACACGAGGACTCCGTCCTCGACGGGGTTTCGCCGCCGCTGCGCGGCTTGGCGAGTGACTTTGGAAAGACCCGCTCTCTTTAGCAAATAACACCAAAAGTCTTCTCCCCCACTTGTTCGCCCTCCTGCGTCGGGTTCCCTCGGTTCACCCGTTTGTCCCACGGCACGCGCCGATGGGCTTTGACCTCCACCATCCATGGTGTCGGCCAAAGTCCGCTGCGGACATCCATGTCCTTGCGCCAAACCGGGCCGAGCGTTGCTCGTCCAATACCGGTTTGGCCCATGACCCAGCGGCGCTCGCTCGGCGTCCTGCCTCGCGGCCTGGACAAACGGACTCACCTCGGCGAACAACAGGGGGCAACAGCCAACCCGCCGCACCGAGGTTGGTTAACAGCATCCGGTGTATTCGAGGCTGTGATCGGGAGAGACGTTATCTCTGATCCGGCCCCTCGCCCACCCCATGGCGAGATCAGATTGTCGCGCCTATGCAACAAGCACCATCAACATGGCTGCATAGGTGAAAAAATCATGGTGAGTAAAACAGCAAGCGGCAGATATACCTATCGGGAAATGGTTGTATATCGAAACCCCGATAATTTTCCGTAGTTATAATCTCCATTGAATCCAGATTATATATTACTAATAAAGCTCACTTTATAATTTTATTGATCTATAACGGTTATTCTCAAATGAAAAAAACAGGAAAGCATAAAAATAAAACCAAAAAAAACAAATCAATTATATGCCGGAGTATTAAAGCTCCATGCCCACTATGTAATGACATTTTATCTGGTGACCTGATATTTTTGATAAAGCACTTCAAAAACATTCATGCGCGAATGCCAACCCTAGGAGAGGCTAATAGATTTAGAGCTTTTACAAAAAAAGATTCCAGGAAAAGTAATTACACAATATCATTTTTTAAAGACCGTCGGGAAATTAGTGGTGGTCTACCTAGCTTAGGAAAGAAAAAATAATAAAACTATTAAGCCAATTTAGTATGTTCACGAGCAACTACCGATTAGTATAACTTTAAATAAACTAGATTTATCTGTGGGTTAAACTTAGGTAACTAGCTCATTATTTTAAATCGTCATTGAATATAAGTAATAGTAAATTTCATCATTCAAACTCTCTTTTAAATACATATGAGGAATAGAAAGGCATGAGTGGAGGACAAACCAAGAACGCTGCCTTAACAACAGCTTTAGCCTTTCATTACCAAGTACTGATTGGTTTAGATAAATGCTTTTCACTTGAAGAAAGTCAGTCAGTTTGGTTCGAGAAAGATGGGGATGTTAGTCTAATTACATCAGATGCTTTAGCATCTACTCAAACCGAAGTGAAAGACTACAGTTCACCACTCACTGACCACCATGAAAATCTGTGGAAAACTCTTAAGAACTGGTTAGCTCCCGAGTTTGACCATACACAATACGGTAGTTTAATATTGCACACCACCCAAAAATTTGGCGCAACAACTCGGCTGAATGACTGGAATACGAAAAACACAGAACAACGTTTGGCTATTCTAAAAGCCATATTTGCAGAGCGTACAGAAGAACAACTTAATGCTGAGAAGCCCTCCGAAGTAATTAAACTACAAAAAATAGTGATGGCTTATGATGAATTATTACTTAAGAGTGTCCTTGGAAAAGTCACCTTGTTTACACAAGCGGATAACGCAGAGAACCTAGAAAAGCGAATTTTATCAAAACCCGTTGGCATTCCAAGGAATAATCTAAGCAGTTACCTTCATGGTCTAGTTGGTTTTGTATATGCACAAGCAACACAACAATCATGGCAAATTAAGCACAGTGAATTTTCAGCTAAATGTGAAGAGTTAACATCCCTTCTATGCAAAAAAACGTTCACCTTTCCAACTTTTTCAGGTTACGAGGCATCCGATCTTGAGGTTGAGCTTCATCAAGACAGACCTTTTGTTCAAAAAATATCTGAAATTGAACACCATCAGATGATTCCTGATGCGGTAGGCAACTGGCTTGAGTTGCAAAACTCTCTGCTTGAACAGTTAGATGAATATCCCTTGTATAGGGATAAAACGGTCATGTATCAAAATCAGCTAGTAAGAAAATTTAAACTTGAACATTCAAGCGCACAACTTAAAGCAAGAGATGCGATTAGAAGCTCAAAGTTACTTTACAATAAAATCATAGGGGAGCAACCACTAAACATGGGGAATGACATCCCTCCAATAGAATACAAGAATGGTCTAATTCACGATGCGATGGATGATGAAGATCGTGATTTGAAATGGAAGGTTGAACCATGAGCAGCATTGTCGATGCCCTATATGAACTAAAGTACAACCCGTTTGTATATGGTCCTTATCTAGCATCATTTTATTCTGCCTTAGATGAGTCTGAGAGCAATATTTTACTTGCTCCGTTAGTTATCCCACTATGCAGCCATCCTATTTTCGGCAAAAAAATATATAACTCAAAAAAGAATAGTACCATTTGGACGGTTTTTGATAATCGAACCAAACTCTATGACCTGCAGGAACGAATTGATGGCTTTCAAGAGTTAACTGAAGAATGCCTACAGTATTGTTTAGTCAACGACTGGTTGTCGGTAAATGAACCAACTTTGTCCCTTCGGAAGGGAGATGATTCTGATGCATCGTATACAAATCAAAGAATTGCAGAGAAGTTAGGGAAATTATTAAGCGACCATACAGTTGTTGAAATTTATGCTTTTCTAGGAGTGAAACCAAGATGAAAACGCTCATTTATGAAATTGGCGTAATTGACAAACAAGGTAACAAGCATCCAGTTAATTTTAAACCTGGCCTTAATATCGTTACAGGCAAATCATCAACAGGCAAAAGTGCCTTAATTGAAATCTTTGATTATTGCTTTGGGAGTACGGAAAACACGATTCCAAAAGGCATTATCACGATGAATGCGGCTATTTATTATGTAGCGCTTGCAGTTAACGAACAAGATATTATTATTGCTCGTGATCCGGACATGACATCGAAAGCCTTTTTCCGTCGAGTCGAAAAATACAACCCAAACGATATTTGTCGAGATTATTTTAATAAAAACTATTTCCGTCCATTAAGCGAGTTTAAGAAGCATCTAAGAGACTTTTTTTTAGATATAGATGATGTAGATGAATCATTGGCCGTCAGAGCTCTTAGACGTCATAACGCCAAAGCCGCAACCCCATCTATACGCAGCTTTTCGTCATTCATGCTTCAACATCAAAATTTGATTGCCAATAAACACGCGCTTTTTTATCGTTTTGATGAAAAATCAAAACGTGACCAAGCTATTGAGCATATTAAAATTTTCTTAGGGCTGGTTGATCAACAGTTTTTTCATCTATCACAAGAGAAAGAGCGATTAACCGCAGATGTAAAACGCTTAGAACGCCAGAAGGACACAAATAAACGCACCTCCGAACAGTATAAGAAAAATATTGAACCTGTATTAAGACAGCTGTATTCATATATGGGGTTTGAGAATGACCCCATAACATTAGAAAAAATACTTCAGCATCCACAAGATGCCAAAGAAAGACTTGATCTAATTATTATCCCAGAGAAGATAAACCATACCTCCAATGCGACAACCAAGTATTACAATAACCTAAAGTTGATGCGCAATCACAAAACGGCAGAACTAAGACGGTTATATCGACAAGCTGCGTCAATCAACAAGCACATTCAAGAAGAAGAACGTTTTGTTGATAAAATAAAACAATTCAGTTCACCTGAGCATATTCATATTTCTTCTTCTATATGCCCTTTTTGCCATACAGAAAAAGACACTCTACGACAAAGTGCAGAAAAGCTCCATCAAGCAATTACTAAGGTATCAGGTAATCTCGCTCAAGCTCACCCAATGAAAGCAAAATTCGAATCATCCTTGATTGAAGTAAAGCGTGACATTGAGCTTGTTAGTTTTGAGCTGAAAAAGGCAAACAAACAAATAACTGAAGTAGAAAGGACAGAAAAACAGCTTGCAGAGCAAAAAAGTCTATATGAAAGCATACTAATACAGAAGGCTAAGTTATTTATGCTTCTCGACACTCTGAATATGGCTGATGATGCAGAACTTGAAAAGCAAATAACAGGAATCAACAAACAACTAAGAGAAATCAACAGATCCCTTATAAAATATGATATACAAAAAGGGTTGGAAAGCGCATCAACAACTGTAAATAAATACATGGCCGACATTGGCCAACATTTTGAATTTGAATCTAGCTATAAACCCATCAGCCTTCACTTTTCATTCGAAAACTTTGACTTATATCATTTAACTCCTCGCGGTGAAAAAATATATTTAAGATCAATGGGTAGTGGCGCAAACTGGCTGTATTGTCATGTGACACTTTTTTTAGCACTGCACAAATACTTTGCCACATTAGGAGATAAATGCGCCATCCCTTCAATATTATTTTTGGATCAACCAACTCAAGTGTACTTCCCAAACTTCAACCGCGATAGCTCTGATTCTTTTGAGGAACAAAAGGACAAGGAAGAAAAACAGAGAACAATAAATGATAGACCAGTAGATGAAGATATAAAAGCTGTGGAAAATTTATTCACCCAACTATCAACTTACTGTAATGAACTCTCTTTGAATAATGGCTTTAGCCCGCAAATAATTGTGACAGACCATGCAGACAATTTAACATTGTCTAATGGAATTTCATTTGACTCACTAGTAAATGGTAACAGATGGAGAGATCGCGGCTTGATTCACCCTGTTCAAGAATAATTCGGTATAGACCATCACTTTGGGCCAGTTATAAGAACCTAATCAGATTAATAAAATGCTCGCTCACACAATGATCGTAGAACAAGGGCTACGATTTTTAATTTGGTTAACCTCGTAGTTCTAACAGTTCAACTGGCCTTATGCCTGACACTATCAGCTCTTTCCAGTGCAATCCTTTCTACACAGACGGTCATAGATGGTATCTGGCAATCTGTTGAACAAGTAAAGCTTGCGGCCACAGACAGGCACGGTATTGGTTCCCCCTGTAAACCGCCGAGTCGAGTTCAACGGGTCAGGAGCGCCATCAGGGATGATGGCGCAGCCGCAACCGGCATAGGGGCCAAATCGGATCAGGGCGAGCACTGCTCGCCCCCGATTTGGCGCGAGAACAAGGATGTTCGAAGCGGGCTTTGGCCGAAGCCATGGATGGCGTAGGCCAAAGTGCCGTCTGCAGCGCTTCGTCCTATACGTTGGACGGCATTCCGCCGAGAAATGACGTTAGCCCCCCTCACCCTAGCCCTCTCCCGCAAGGGGAGAGGGGATCAGAGCGCAGGCCACCGAGGCTTAAGCAGATCGCAGAGGCTTAAGAGGTGTCGAGGGAAGAGACACAAACAAAAACCGCAGCCCAAGGGCTGCGGTTTTTTATTAGCTCAACCTGTTGGCACCAGACGCCAACAAGGCCAACCGGCCTTAGGCACGGCGCCAGCTGGTCTTGCCGGCGCTGTCTTCCAGCACGATACCCATCTCGGTGAGACGGTTGCGGGCGGCATCGGCAGCAGCCCAGTTCTTGTCGGCACGGGCCTGATTGCGCTCGGCGATCAGGCGCTCGATCTCGGCAACCTCTTCGTCCGCTTCGTCACCCTTGAGGAAAGCCTCGGGGTCTTGCTGCAGGATGCCGAGCACGGCGCCCAGCTCGCGCAGACGGGCGCCCAGCGCGGCGGCAACAGCCATGTCTTCGGCCTTCTGGCGGTTGATCTCGCGCACCAGATCGAACAGGGCGGAGTAGGCTTCCGGGGTGTTGAAGTCATCGTCCATGGCCTCCTTGAAGCGAGCCACCTGCTCGTCGCCACCGGCAGCGGCCGCCACCGGCAGATCGCGCAGGGCGGTGTACATGCGCTCCAGCGCGGCGCGGGCTTGCTTGAGGTTATCTTCCGAGTAGTTGAGCTGGCTGCGGTAGTGGCCAGACATCAGGAAGTAACGGACGGTTTCGGCATCAAAATGGGCCAAAACGTCGCGGATGGTGAAGAAGTTGCCAAGGGATTTGGACATCTTCTCTTTATCCACCATCACCATGCCGCTGTGCATCCAGGTGTTGACGTAGTCGCCACCGTGGGCGCAGCAGGACTGGGCGATCTCGTTCTCGTGGTGCGGGAACTGCAGATCGGAGCCGCCGCCGTGGATGTCGAAGTGGTTGCCAAGGTGCTTGGAGTTCATGGCGGAGCACTCGATGTGCCAGCCAGGACGGCCCGGACCCCAGGGGCTTTCCCAGGTCGGCTCGCCGGGCTTCGACATCTTCCACAGCACGAAGTCGAGCGGGTTGCGCTTGGCATCCACCACGTCAACGCGGGCACCGGCTTGCAACTGCTCCAGATCCTGACCGGAGAGCTTGCCGTAGTCGGCATAGGATTCGACGATAAACATCACATCGCCGTTATCCGCCACATAGGCGTGCTCTTTTTCCAGCAGGGATTGCACCAGCTCGATGATCTCTTCGATGTGCTGGGTGGCGCGCGGTTCGATATCCGGGCGCACCATACCGAGGGCATCGAAGTCGGCGTGCATGTCGCCAATCAGACGCTCGGTCAGCTCGTCGCAGGTCACTTGGGTCTCGGCGGCACGCTTGATGATCTTGTCATCCACGTCGGTGATGTTGCGCACGTAAGTGAGGTCATAACCGGCGTAACGCAGGTAGCGAGCCACCACATCAAAGGCGACGAAGGTGCGGCCGTGGCCGATATGACAGTGATCGTAGATGGTGACACCACACACATACATGCCCACCTTGCCCGGGTGGATAGGTTTGAATTCTTCTTTTTGACGAGTGAGTGTGTTGTATATCTTCAGCATCTTCTAACCACTGCCTGTGAGTAAAATGGTTGGTCATAATACCCCGTTCAGGGGCAGAAAACGAGGCAGAAAAGAGGGCCAATCCCGCCTGCCAGCACGGTTACGGCGCCTGAGAGACTATGCCGCCAGCCCCTGATGGGCTAGAATTGCCACCACTTTATGCCATACACCTGCGGGCACTTCGTCGCCCGCATCAAATGAAAGGACATATCATGGTCACTCTGCACACCAATCACGGCGACATCACCCTCACCCTGAACGCTGAAAAAGCCCCGGAAACCGTGGCCAACTTCCTGCAATACTGCCGTGACGGTCACTACGACAACACCATTTTCCACCGCGTCATCGACGGCTTCATGATCCAGGGCGGCGGCTATGCCCCGGGCTTTGAAGAGAAAGACACCCGCGCTCCCATCAAGAACGAAGCGGCCAACGGTCTGTCCAACAAAATCGGCACCATCGCCATGGCTCGCACCATGGAGCCGCACTCTGCCAGCGCCCAGTTCTTCATCAACGTGAACAACAACGACTTCCTCGACTTCAAATCCGCCACCACTCAGGGCTTCGGCTACTGCGTATTCGGTGAAGTGACTGCCGGTATGGACGTGGTCAACAAGATCAAGGGCGTCAAGACCGGTAACTACGGCCGCATCCATCAGGACGTGCCGGTAGAAGACGTAGTGATCACCAAGGTGACCCTTGCTGACTGATCTCTGCCGACTCGGCACTGACAAAACTGCGGCCCCGGCCGCAGTTTTTCCATCTGCCTCCCCCACTGCCAGCCCAAACTGGCGCCGCCTTGACTATCTGGCCCACGGCAACCCGCGCCAGCGCTCGGCCCATGCCCTGCTCACCGCCGGTGTGTGGGATGAGCTGGCCACGCAGTGCGCCGATATGGCGCTGGTGAGCACGCTGGCCATCGGGCTGGATCGGCCGGGCAGCGATCTCGATATTCTCTGCCAGCATGCTGATCCGGCGGCGTTTGCCGCTACTTTTGCAGAGCAAGGCTGGCAGGCGAGCCACAAAGGCGACAATATCTGGCTGCTGGAGCGCACCTTTTCCTGCCTCGACCAGCACTGTGCTGTTGGCGGTTGCGTTGAGAGCGAGGCCAGCTGGCCGCTGGAGCTCTATGTCACCCCCGCCCCCATCGAGACGCTGAACGGCTGGCGCCACCTCACCCTGATGGCCGCGTTGCTCGAGCGGTTTGGTGATGCCTTCTACCGCGAAGTGCTGCGCCTGCGCCTTGAAGAGGGATTGAAAGGGGAAGCGGCCATGTGCCGGTTGCTGGGTCTGGCGGGCGATCCTTATGAAGCGCTACTGACGCTGGAGGGACGCAATCTGGCCGAGCTGTCATGGCAGGCGCCATCCCGTGACGATATCCATACCGCAACTGGCGCGATGGCGCCCGCAGTGCACTATTCGTCCGCTGTTGTTTCTACTACCTCTGCCACCCCCGTTTGCCCTGTTTCGACCGAGAGCCCGACCCCCACATCATGAGCACCCTCTTTATCAGTGACATTCACCTCTCTGCCCAGCGGCCCGATATGACCGCGGCACTGGTGCGCTTTCTCGAGCACGACGCCCCCGGCGCCGATGCCCTCTATGTGCTGGGGGATCTCTTCGAATTCTGGATTGGCGACGATGACCCCAATCCGCTCCATCAGCAGATGGCCGATGCCTTTTTGGCCCTGAGCCAGCAGAACGTGCCCATCTACTTTATCCACGGCAACCGTGACTTTCTGCTGGGGCAGCAGTTCGCCAAGCGCGCGGGGATGACATTGCTGGGTGACCCTTGCGTCATCGACCTCTATGGGGAGCGGGTAGTGCTGAGCCACGGCGATCTGCTCTGCACCCTGGATGAGGGGTATCAGAAGTTTCGCCGCATCACCCAGCTCAAGTGGCTGCGCTGGCTCTTTTTGCGACTGCCGCTCGCCCGCCGTCAGGCCATCGCCTGCAAGATGCGCGGCCAAAGCCAGATGGAGAATGCCCACAAGAGCCAGACCATCATGGATGTGACGCCCGCGGCGGTGGACGACACCCTGCGTGCTCACGACTGCCGGATGATGATCCACGGCCACACCCACAGACCCGCCATCCACGACTTCACCCTCGATGGCCACCCCGCCCGCCGCATCGTGCTGGGAGACTGGTTCGAGCAAGGCTCGGTGCTGGTCTGCCGCCCCGGCGAGCAGCGGCTGGAAATGCGGGCGCTGGCAACGATCGACCCCGCCGCTTATCCATCCGTCTGACATCCCCCCTGTGCGGGTTGCAGGTAAAACCTGCGGCCCGGCGCCCCCCTGTAAACCCGGTGAACCGACGTATCACGATGAGCTCAGGCTGGTATGGCCTGTGCCGATGGGGTGCTCGCCCCATCCCTATCGGTTCTGCTGCGCCAGAAACACTAAATACGGCAAAAGCCGGTCAAAAAAACATCCAAGATGCTGAAAATAAAGCAAAATGACCATTCAATCAGCGTTGAAATAAGCAAGGCGGCTCATTAGACTACCGACTCCCCTACCCGTCGTAACACAAGGAACGTATCAAACAATGAAAAAGACGGTTCTCACTCCCTTACTGGCGCTGTTGATCACAGGCTGTGGCGGCGGTGATGGCGAACAGGAAGAGACCCCTATCCGCCCCCCTGTCACCCCCAACTATTTCGAGGCATCCAGCCAGAGCAGCGCGGGCGGACAGTTGAACCCCACCAGCCTGCGGTTGGCGGCGGGTGAACAGGGGCGCTTCTCGGTACAGGCTGACAGCGGTTACCTCCTGACCGAGATAAGCGGATGTGATGGCTCCCTGGACGGCCTCACCTATACCACTGGCCCTATGAGCAGCGATTGCCAGATCTCGGCCAGCTTCACGCAGGAGAGTGCCGCCGTCTATTTCCATGCCACCACCCAAGCTTCTCAGGGGGGCGCACTCAGTCCCGACGCACTGCGTCTGAACGTCGGTGAACAGGGCCGTTTCACCGTGCAGCCCGAGAGTGGCTTCGTGCTGGCGCAGGTCACTGGGTGTGAGGGCACCCTGACGGGTAATACCTACACCACAGCCCCCATGCGCGCCGATTGTCAGATCTCGGCCCGCTTTATCAGCGATGCCACCAATGCGATTGCCCTGGAAGATCATACCCTTGCCAGCGAGCAATCCCTGATCGCCCATGCCCGTGCGGCGATTGCCGACAGTGAGGCGCACCGCACCGAGCTGGTTCGCAGCCTCTATCAGGGAATGGCACAGATCAGCTGGAACCCGAGCCACGACTCCATCACCTTTTCCAGCTTCCAGCCGGAGAGCACGGTGACCCTGCTCCCCTCCAACATCAATGGCAAGGGGGAGAACGAGATCCGGGGTCTGGTGATGGTCTCCGAGCAAGCCGATTACCGTCAGGCCGCCATGGGGGCGAACCTGTTTTCCGTTGACCGCACAGCGCAGAGCGAGGCGCTGCTCAAGGGGCTGATTGGCTGGCTGACCCGGGGCAAGGATAGCGATGGCCTGCGCATCCTCACCACCCAGATGCCTAGTCGCGCCGATAGCGTCTATTTTCCCCATAACGAAGGCGTGCGTGACTGGCTCAAGGCGATCTATCCCGACAAGCACAACATCAACCCGGCCAATACCTGCGATTATCAGGCGCTGAGCGACTGTATCGACACCATGGCGCCGGAGCTTATCGTGATCAGTGATATCGACCGCCAGGGGCTGGGGTATCAGGGGATCGCACAGGGGATCGCCAAGGCCAAAGCGGCCGGGATCCCGCTGCTGCTCTCCAACTATCGGCGCGATGCCAGCCCGCTGCTAAGCCCTCTCTATCTCGATATGGGGCTGGTCACCTGGGGCAACTACTGGTCAAAACTCAGAGCCAGCGATCTGGCAGTGAACACCATCATGGCACCCGACACCCAGCTGATGGCGGTCGATACCCTGCTTGGCAACCTTCTGGATCGCAACTTCACGACCCAGTGGCTCGATAGCTGCGGCGGCAACTTTATCAATTGCGGTGGCTCGGAGAGCTTCAACCAGCAGTTCAAGCTGGGGGCCGACTGGCTGAGAAATGCGGCCATCACCCTCGACAAGGCCGGGATCAGTCCCTTTGCCCGTGACGGCGTGACACTGTTGCCCGCCACCCTGCTGCTGGCCGACAAATACCGTGCCGCCATCGACTACCCGATTGCCTGGGATGAACATCAATCCTGGCAGCAGGCGATGTTTGCCGACTGGCTGGTGAGCTATGCCCGCACCCGTACCCCGGCCCAGCCCGATCTGGGGGAGTACGTCACCGATCGCAACAAGGTGGTGAAGGGACAAGCAGCTCACTACGCCTATCCCGCGACACTCACCGACAGTCGGCGCATTGCGGTTCCCTACAGCGGGCAGTGGACCACCACCGGCTGGTATGCCCTGCCGGGACAAACCATCACCCTGAGACGCACCGATAACGCCGATGTGTCCGCTACCGTCCGACTCAACTACCACAGGCCCAACACCAATCGCGCCTATGAGCAGAAGATCTATCGAGCCCCGCTGGAGCTGACCACCGGGCGACTGCTCTTGGCCAAGGGGGGCAGCATCACCTTCACCTCTCCTTATGGCGGCCCTATCTACCTCTATCTGGAAGGGGGGGCAGCATCGCTGGCCGTCCAGGTAAGCGCCACGGGCGTCACCCGTCATCCGGCCATCATGGATTTCAGTGATGAGCAGCAGATACGCGAGTTCAACGAGCGGCTGGAACAGACCGAGCTGCCCCATATCGATCTGCGGGCCGATGGCGCCGAACAGCATCTGCGCCGGGATCGCTTCACCAAGGCGGTGGGTGGCGTCATCCCCGACACCAATGCCCTGCTCGACAGCATCGCCCGGGATCACATCAATGGCGTCTACACCCTGGCGGGCCTGAAAATTCAGGGCAAGGGGCTCGAAGAGTCGCTGCCGGCAGATGTTAAAAACGCCTGCGTGGCACTGCTGGGGGAGGGTTGTCTCGATGAGTCGATTCATACCCGCACCATCATCCAGCATGCCAACTATGACCAGAATGCCCATTGCGGCAGCGGTTGCAGTGGCAACCCGTGGGACTCTTCCGGCAGCATCAGCCCGACCGGCTGGCTCGACAATCACGAACTGGGCCACAACCTGCAGACCAACCGGTTGAACGTGCAGTACGCTGCGGCAGGCGATGCCGACAACTGGAGTGGCTATGGCAGCCGGGCGGGGGAAAACTCCAACAACATCTTCCCTTATGTGGTGAAGTGGCGCGCCCATTATCTGAGGGATGGCAACACGGCCCCCATCAAGGATGGGCACATGAATCACAAGGATCTCTTCTATGTGTTCATGTCTGATGCGGCACAGGTACGGGACAGGAGTGGCAACCGCGTCGTGCTCGGGGCCAACTGCCAGGTGCTCGATACCGGCGAGAGTCGCTACGAAGCCCCCTGGAAGAGCAATGCCTACGCCGTCCACAACGGCTATCGCATGGCGTTTTATATCCAGATGGCATTACGCGCCCACCGTATGCTCCTGACTGATGGCACCCGGCTGAACGATGGCTTCACTATCTTCACTCTGCTCTATCAGCATTCACGGATCTTCGGCGCGGCAGCCGACAGTGAAGCGCAGTGGAATGCCAACAAGGATACGCTCGGCTTTAGCCTGTTCCCCTACTCGGGGCATGCGGTCTATGGCGGCAAACGGGTGCGCGACATACCGGGCAATGACTTTATGCTGGTTGCACTCAGTCGGCTCACCGGTTGGGACTGGCGCAATCATTTCGATCTGCTTGGCCTGCGTTACTCCAGCCTCGCGGTCGCTCAGGTGCAGGCCAACCAGCGTTATGGCAGCCTGCCGATGGGGATGTATGTGCTGGAGGATGACCTGCCCCCAGCCACCATGAGCGAAGGTGTCACATTCCTGCCGCTCTCCGAAAGCGACGGATCCACCCTCTGGCCCCGTAACAGTGGCTCGCCAAGCGCCTGCCCAACACCCTGAATCCGGTCATCACGATAACCACAACAAGCGCCCGGCAGGGCGCTTGTTGCTTATCCAGCCTCTGGCCCCGTTGTTGATGATGTGAAGAGGGTGGAATAAGTGGTGATCGCTCACCGATCAGCAAAGCAAACCTGCACTCCTCCTTCCGTCCCCGGGTTGTGTGAACCCCGTCACCTTGCCCCTTGCCAATTGAGAGGATGATGGCGCTCAGGCAGAAACATCTTTCTCGCCAGCTATTTCAACAAGTTGAGGTTTATATGCCTGACAGCAATGCGGTCGCTCACCCGTTCGATGCCAAGAAGATCAATGTCAACGATCCCTATGAGATGAAGCAGTGGATCAAAATGTTCGAGTGCACCGAAGTCCAGCTGAAACGGGCGGTCAAGGCAGTCGGCACCTCAGGCAAGGCGATCAGAAAACACCTCAAGAAGTGAGGGTGCAACCCCGTCACAAACCCGGCCCCGCTCGCGGGGCTTTTCTCATCTTGGCCTTTACGTGGGCCCGTCCTGCCTCCGGTTTGGCTGCGCACATACCGCCTTTCAACCGCTCATAACCGGACTGTGCAGCCCGACCAGCACTGGCCGCCGTCCGACAGCTTGTGACCAGCCAGCGCCGTCCGGCCCTTCGCATCCCGGCATCCCTGCCTATAATGCAGGCTCAAACACACAGAGAGGATTAATCCATGGGCTTTATCAGCTGGATCGTATTGGGACTGTTGGTGGGTATTCTGGCGAAGTGGATCATGCCGGGCCGCGATGGCGGCGGCTTCTTTATGACTGCCCTGCTGGGGATTGTCGGCGCCATGGTTGGCGGCTATGTGGGTACCCTGCTGGGGCTGGGCTCGGTGACCGGTTTCAATATCCCGAGCATCGCGCTGGCGACCGTGGGTGCCCTTATCGTCCTGTTTGTCTTCAACAAGATCCGCAGCTGACCCCCAACGCCATCTATGTGTAGATAAACAGGGCACCGCGAGGTGCCCTCTCTTTTTTATCGCCCTCACGATGTTGCAAGCGGCAAGATCAACCTCACCAGCAAGCCCCCCAGCTGGGTGGCCGGCAGCAGCACCACTTCGCCGTGGTGGTAGTGGGCGATATCGCGCACCAGCGCCAGACCCAGCCCCGCTCCCGGCTGTTCACTCCCCTGCTCGAGGCGCTGGAACGGCTGCCAGACCCGCTCCGCCAGTTCGGGGGCGATGCCGGGGCCGCTATCCTCCACCTCCAGCCAGATCTGCCCGTTGCTGCGCACCACCCGCGCCGTCACGGTGCCGTGGGGCGGGGTGTATTTGATGGCGTTGTCGAGCAGGTTGGCACAGAGTTCCCCGAGCAGCAGCGGCTCCCCCGCCACCATGATGGCGGACTCCTCCCCCTCGTAACCGAGATCGATCCCCTTGCTGCGGGCCTGCGCCAGCCGTGACAGACAGGCCTGCTGCACCAGCGCCGTCAACTCCATGGGCTCACGCTGGCGCAGCCCGGAGCACTCGTCCGATTTGAGCCGGGCCAGCAGCAGTAACCGCTCGGTCAGGGCGATGGTGTGATCGAGCCGCACGGCCATGGCATCGAGACTTTCGCTCATCAGGGCCGGATCGCCACTGCCGCGCGCCACTTCCACCTGGGTTTTCAGGATGGTGAGCGGGGTGCGCAGCTGATGGGCCGCATCGGCGCTAAAGCGCTCCTGCCGGGCCACCAGCTGGCGCAATCGGGCCAGCTGGCGGTTGAACGCCAGCACCAGCGGCCGGGTCTCCTGCCAGGGGAGCAAATCCGGCAAGGGGGCGAGATTGGCGGCATCGCGGCGCAGGATCTCCCGCGACAGGCGGCGCATCGGGGTGAGCAGCCGTTTGAGCAACAGATAAGCGAGCAGCAGAGTGAGCACCACCAGCGCCCCCTGGGTCAACAGGGCCGACCAGAGCAACTGCTCCGCCAACTGCTGGCGGCCGAGCAGGGTTTCCGCCACCGTGATGCGGGCCATACCGTTGACGCCCCCCTCGCCTACCGGTTGCAGCAGCATCACGGCACGGATCGGCGCCTCCTGATAGAGCCCGTCATAGAAGTAGGCAAGCGCCGGATAGCGGTCGGTCAGCGGCGTGCCGTCCGGCATGGGAGGCAGATCATCAAAGCCGGAGATGACCCTATCGTCGATGCCGCGCACCTGATAGAAGAGGCGATCGCGCATGTTGCGCTCGAAGCTGTCGAGCACCACGTAGGGCACATCCACCCTGAGGCTGCCCTCGGCTGCCGTCAGCCGCTCGGCAACGGTACGGGCCGAGGCGAGCAGAGTGCGATCATAGGCCGAGGTGGCCGCCGCCAACGCGCCGTAGTAGCTGTACCAGGCCGAGGCGGCCCAGAGGATCAGCAGGGGGCCCCCCAGAAACAGCAGCAGTTGATGGAGCAGGGAGCGGCTAATGGGAGGCCTCCGGCGCCGCTTCCAGCAGATAGCCGAGACCGCGCAGGGTGGTGATCACCACCCCGCTGCCCACCAGCTTTTTGCGCAGCCGGTGGATATAGAGATCGATGCTGTCGAGCCCTACCTCGTCATCGAGGTTGAACACCTGCTCGAACAGCTGCCCCTTGGCGACGGGCCGCCCGTGGCGGTACATCAGCGCGGTCAGCAGCGCCTGCTCACGCGGAGTCAGGGCAAGGCGGGCATCGGCCAGCAGAAAATAGCCGTCGGAGTGCAGGGTCAGGCGCCCCAGCCGCAGCTCGGCACCACCACTTTCGCTGCGCCGCAGCAGGGCTCGCAACCGAGCATCCAGCTCCCCCAGATCGAACGGCTTGGCCAGATAGTCATCGGCACCGGCATTGAGGCCACAGATCCGCTCCTCCACCGCGCCGCGGGCGGTGAGCAGCAGCACCGGCACCCCCTGCCCCCTACTGCGCAACCGGCCGAGTACCGCCAGCCCGTCGAGCTTGGGCATCTCGATATCGAGCACCGCCAGCGCGTACTGTTCGTGGCGCAGCAGGTGATCAGCCTGAGCCCCGTCAGCTACCCAATCCACCGCGAAACCGGCGCTGGTGAGTGCCCGCGACAGCCAGTGGGCCAGTTCGTGATTATCCTCTGCCAACAGCAAGCGCATCCCTCTCCCCTTGTTCCTAACCGCAGCATTCAGCCGCACTGCTTCAACTGCATCCCTTCGTCACTGCCATTGCGGGAGAAGGTGCGATCAGAGTCACACTCCCGGCTCTTGGTCAGCGATTGAAAGGTGAATGAAAGGTTGTTGTTTTAACAATTTCGCATCACTTCGTCTATCGACGGAGTCACACCCAGGAAAAACAACGACAAGATGGAGCACACAACCATGAAGCAACGCACACGTCATGCCCTCGCCCTGCTAACCCTGCTCGGCGCCCTGCCACTGCAGGCGGCTGAAAGTGCCACGACCCCGAGCCGTACCGAATGTATCGCACCGGCCAAACCGGGCGGTGGTTTCGATCTCACCTGCAAGCTGCTGCAGGTGAGCCTGCAGGAGACCGGCACCATCGACAAGCCGATGCGGGTCACCTATATGCCGGGCGGGGTCGGCGCCGTTGCCTACAACGCCATCGTGGCCCAGCGCCCTGCCGAGGCGGGGACCGTGGTCGCCTTCTCCGGTGGCTCCCTGCTCAACCTCTCACAGGGGAAATTTGGCCGTTACGGGGTGGACGATGTGCGCTGGCTGGCGGCGGTGGGCACCGATTACGGCATGATTGCGGTGCGCCACGATGCTCCCTATCAGAACCTCAAGGAGCTGGTGAGCGCCATGGAACGCGATCCCAACAGCGTGGTGATCGGCGCGGGTGCCTCCATCGGCAGTCAGGACTGGATGAAGACGGCGCTGCTGGCCAAACAAGCCGGGGTTGACCCCCACAAGATGCGCTACGTCGCCTTTGAAGGGGGTGGCGAGCCGGTCACCGCGCTGCTGGGCAACCATGTGCAGGCGGTCTCCGGTGATTTGAGCGAGATGGTGCCCTATATCGGTGGCGACAAACTGCGGGTGCTGGCGGTGTTCTCTGCCGAGCGGCTGCCCGGCAAGCTGGCCACCATCCCCACCGCCAAGGAGCAGGGTTATGACCTGGTGTGGCCGGTGATCCGCGGCTTCTATGTCGGCCCCAAGGTGAGCGACAGCGAATACCAGTGGTGGAAGCAGACCTTCGATCAGCTGGTAAAGACCGACACCTTCAAGGCGCAGCGGGATCTGCGCGGCCTGTTCGAGTTTGACCTCACCGGCGAGGCGCTCGACAGCTACGTCAAGGAGCAGGTGGCGCAATATCGCGAGCAGGCCAAAGCCTTCGGTCTGGCCAAATAGGAGCCGCAGCCATGAGCGATCGCATCTTCGCCGCCATCTGGCTGCTGCTCTGTCTGGCAGGCGCCGCTATCGCCTGGCAGATCCAGAGCGAATACAGCTATGAGCCGCTGGGGCCGCGCCCCTTCCCCCTCGGCATCATCGGCCTGATGGCGCTCTGCGCCCTGTTGCTGCTGCGCCGCCAGCCGGACACCGTCAGCTGGCCGCCGCTGCGTACCCTGCGCCACCTCGCCATCATGGTGGTGGCGTTGGCCGGGTACGGTGCCAGCTTCGAGTGGCTGGGCTTTCCGCTGGCCACTACCCTGCTCACCTTTGTTCTGGGGCGCCTGTTTGGCGCCTCTGCCAAAGCCGCCCTGCTCTCCGGCGTCGTCGGCGGTCTGGTGCTCTATCTCGCCTTCGACCGGCTGCTGGATGTCACCCTGCCCCTCGGCGTCTGGTTCTCTTAAGGAGTCAATATGGATACCTGGATGTACCTATCCCAGGGCTTTGCGGTGGCACTCACCCCGGAGAATCTGGTGATTGCCCTGATCGGCTGCTTTGTCGGCACCGTAGTCGGCCTGCTGCCGGGCCTTGGCCCCATCAACGGGGTCGCCATCCTGTTGCCGCTGGCTTTTGCCCTGAAACTGCCCCCCGAATCGGCGCTCATTCTGCTCGCCACCGTCTACATAGGTTGCGAGTATGGCGGGCGGATCTCCTCGATCCTGCTCAACGTGCCGGGGGATGCCGCCGCCATCATGACCGCGCTGGATGGCTACCCCATGGCCCAGCAGGGCAAGGCGGGAGTGGCCCTCTCCATCTCGGCGGTCAGCTCCTTTGTCGGCTCCATGCTCGCCATCGGCGGGATCATTCTGTTCGCCCCGGCGCTGGCGCGCTGGTCCCTCGCCTTCGGCCCGGCGGAGTATTTCGCCCTGATGCTGTTCGCCATCGCCTGCCTTGGCAGCATGATGAGCCAGAACCCGCTCAAGTCCTTTATGGCGGCGCTGATTGGGCTGGGGCTCGCCACCGTCGGGGTGGATGCCAACACCGGCGTCTATCGCTTCACCTTCGACAGCGTTCACCTCTCGGACGGGGTGCAGTTTATCGTGGTGGTGATCGGCCTCTTCTCGGTGAGCGAAATCCTGCTGATGCTGGAGCACACCAGTGGCGGCGGCAAGCTGGTGCGCACCACCGGACGGATGCTGTTCAACTTCAAGGAGCTGGTCCATTGCACCGGCACCATGTTGCGCTCATCCACCATCGGCTTCTTCGTCGGCATTCTGCCCGGCGCCGGTGCCACCATTGCCAGCGCCATCACCTACATGAGCGAGAAGCGACTGGCGGGGCCCAATGCCAAATTCGGCGAAGGGGACATTCGCGGCGTGGCCGCACCGGAGGCGGCCAACAACGCATCGGCCTGCGGCTCCTTTATCCCCATGCTGACACTGGGAGTGCCGGGTTCGGGCACTACGGCGGTGATGATGGGGGCGCTGACCCTCTACAACATCACCCCCGGCCCCACCATGTTCACCGAACAGCCCGATGTGGTGTGGGGACTGATCGCCGCCCTCTTGCTGGCCAACGTCATGCTGCTGGTGATGAACATCCCCATGGTGGGGCTCTTTACCCGCATGCTCTCCATCCCGCTCTGGTTTTTGGTGCCCGCCATCGCCAGCGTCTCGGCGGTGGGGGTCTATGCGGTGCACAGCACCACCTTCGACCTGTTGCTGATGGTGGCCCTCGGGGTCTTTGGCTACCTGCTGCGCAAGATGCACTTCCCCATGTCACCGCTCATTCTGGGCTTCGTGCTGGGTGAAATGCTGGAGCAGAACCTGCGCCGCGCCCTCTCCATCAGCAATGGCGATACCGCCATCCTGTGGAGCAGCGGCATCAGCCAGACCCTGCTGGTACTGGCCATCGTGGTGATCACCCTGCCCCCGCTAGTACGCCTGCTGCGCCGCCGCAAAGTCGATCCGCTGATCCCGGAGGCCCGTCCGGAGCAGGGAGCCTGATCCCCCTGAACAGAAAGAGGCACGCCAGCAAACTGGAGTGCCGTTAACGAACAAGGGCCCCACACAGTGGGGCCCTTGTTTATGAATGGCGTGTTGATGCCATCCCGCGATTCAAGTCAGTAGGTCACTGCGCATCCGGCTGGTTGGCGGGGGCCGCCTTGATAAAGGCTTGCAACTGTTCGCAGTTGGCGACGATGCGGCGGATGGTGGGGTAATCGCCCAGGGTCATGTCGTAGCGGCGGGCGTTGTAGACCTGGGGCACCAGCATGCAGTCGGCCAGGGTTACTTCGTTGCCAACACAGTAGACACCGGCAGTGGTCATCAACAGCTGTTCGAGGGCGGTGAAGGTCTCGTCAATCCAGTGGCGATACCAGCGGGTCTCCTGCTCGTTGTTAGCCCTGAAGTGCTCTTCCAGATAGTTGAGTACCCGCAGATTGTTGAGCGGGTGAATATCACAGGCGATCATGTTGACGATCTGGCGCACCCGGGCCCGCGCGTCGGGGGAAGAGGGCATCAGAGAATAGGCGGGATAGGTCTCGTCAAGGTACTCCATGATGGCGACCGACTGACCAATCTGCACATCGCCATCCACCAGAAACGGCACCAGCCCTTGCGGGTTGATCCGGCGATAGGCCTTCTCGCTCTGCTCGCCTTGCCGCAAATTGATGGGATGCTGCTCGTAGGCGAGCCCCTTGAGCTGCAACACGATCCGCACCCGAAAACTTGCCGACGAACGCCAATAGCCAAACAACTGCAACATAATCTGTCCCTGCATCTTATCTGGGCCCAAAGCCCGGCAGGTGCTCACCACCTGCCTCCTTGTGTATCCGGCACCGGTTGAGGGCTCGTCGTGATCCGGACATATCCCGAATATCCTTGCCGCCAACCGGCGCTGGCCATCAACCTCCCTGACCGCTCGCTGGCACCACCAGTTGAGAGATGGTGCCAAACAGGTTTTGGCCAGAGCGATCTTCCATCGCGATCGACACTCTATCACCAAACTGCAAATAGGGGGTTATAGCTTGATCACAATCAAGAATTTCCAGCATGCGGCGCTCGGCGATGCAGGATGAGCCGGCGCTGCGATCGTAGTTGGAGACGGTGCCCGAGCCAATGATGCATCCCGCACCAAGGGGACGGGTCTTGGCGGCATGGGCAATCAGCTCGAAGAAGCTGAAGGTCATGTCCACCCCTGCTTCGGGCGCACCGAACAGTGCACCATTGAGGTGAGTCAGAAGCGGCAGATGCACTTTGCCATCACGCCAGTCATCCCCCAGCTCATCCGGGGTGATGGCCACCGGCGAGAAGGCGCTGGACGGTTTGGACTGGAAGAAGCCAAAGCCCTTGGCCAGCTCCCCCGGGATCAGGTTTCGCAGGCTCACATCGTTAACCAGCATCAGCAGCTTGACGTGACTGACAGCCCCCTGCGCACTCACCCCCATCGGCACATCGTCGGTGATGATGGCTACCTCCGACTCGAAATCGATCCCCCACTCTTCCGAACCCATCACAATCGGCCCACGGGGAGCCAAAAAGCTGTCGGAGCCCCCCTGATACATCAGCGGATCGTGCCAGAAGCTCTCCGGCATCTCGGCGCCGCGCGCCTTGCGCACCAGCTCCACATGGTTGACGTAGGCGCTGCCATCGGCCCACTGATAGGCGCGCGGCAGCGGAGAGAGGCAAGACGCTTCGTCAAAGGGGAACGCCTCACCAACGTGGCCCTCGTTAAGCTGCTGATAAACAGCCTCCAGCCTGGGGGAAACCTCGGCCCACTCGTCGAGGGCGGCCTGCAGGGTGGGAGCAATCTCGCTCACCCGTACAGCTCGGGTCAGATCCCGGCTCACTACCACCAAAGCGCCATCGCGCTTGCCATTGTTCAATGTTGCCAATTTCATAAGCGATTCCTTATTTGCCGGCAGCCGCGTCCGGGCGCTGCCAGCTGGAGACATACCGGGTGTTCTCGATCCCTTCGCACAGGCTACCGACGTTCAGCGCATCGCGGGTATCGAGCATGACCGCCACCTCGTCGGTGAACTTCTTGGCATAGGCCTGCCCTGCCGCAAACGCCTTGGGATGGGGGCCGTGGGTAAAACCGGCAGGGTGGAAGGTGACCATGCCCCGCTCGATATTGTCCCGGCTGAAGAAGTCCCCCGCGTGGTAAAAGAGCACTTCGTCGTAGTCGTCATTGCTGTGGTAGAAGGGCACCTTGAGGGCGCCGGGATCGCTCTCGATGGGGCGCGGCACGAAGGTACAAATCACGAAGCGGCTCGCCACAAAGGTCGAATGAGCCGACGGCGGCAGATGGTAGCGGTGGCTCATCAGCGGGCGGATATCCCGCCAGTTGAGGCGCACCACGCACAAGTCGCCGTGCCACCCTTGTGCATCCAGCGGGTTGAACGGCCAGGTGATGACCGACACCTGATCGTGGCGCTTCACCTGCAGCGACCAGGGATTCTCATCCTGCTGGGCCAAGAAGCGCTCGTTAATGGCGGGCACATCGAGCGCCGCCGAGTCGAAGATGGCGTGGTTGCCCACCAGCCCCTTGTCCGGCAGCTGATAGCTGTCGTTGGTCGCCTCAATCATCAGGATGAACATCGGCGCACTGGGTTCGATGCGCCACATGGTGCCACGGGGGATCACCACATAGTCGCCGTCCCGCAGAGTCAGGTGGCCATAGTCGCAGAAGAACTCGCCGCTCCCTTCGTGGATAAAGAGCAGCTCGTCGCCGTCGGCATTGCGCACCAGAAACGGCATCGCCTCGGAGAGCCGCCAGACTCGGTAGCGGCAGTGGGGGTTGCTGAGAATGTCGGGGGCCACCCAGGGGGAGAGGGAACTCACCTCCTCTTGCAGGGCATTGAGGTCAAACAGCCGTGGCCGCAGCGGCCCCTCCCAACTGCTCCAGTCGGTGGGGGCATGCTTGTGGTGCATGTGGGTAGCTGGGCCGAAAAAGCCGCTGCGCCCCAGTTCGCGCTCATAGATGGCCTGTTCCGGCAGGTCGGCATGGGCCTGCCGGGAGTGAGTCCCCTCCCGATGGGGGAAGTTAATCCAGTTACGCATCGCTCGCTCCCTCTTTGCGGGCACCCTTCTCATCCTCGGCGCCACCCAGCACGCCGCGGCGGATCTGGTCCAGCTCGATCGATTCAAACAGTGCCTTGAAATTGCCCTCACCAAACCCTTCGTTGCCCTTGCGCTGGATGATCTCGAAGAAAACCGGGCCAATCACGGTATCGGTAAAGATCTGCAACAGGATGCCATCCTTGGTGGGGGAGCCGTCGATGAGGATGCGCAGCTCTTTGAGGGCCGCCAGATCCTCCTGATGTCCCTCGACCCGGCTATTCACCTTCTCGTAGTAGGTATCCGGGGTCGGCATAAAGCCGGTACCGCGGCTGCGCAGGGTGCGGATGGTGTGGTAGATATCGCTGGAGGCCATGGCGATGTGCTGGATCCCCTCCCCCTTGTACTGGCGCAGGTACTCCTCAATCTGGGACTTGTCATCCGCCGACTCGTTGATGGGGATACGGATCTTGCCGCAGGGGGCGGTCATGGCGCGTGAATGCAGCCCGGTCAGCTTGCCCTCGATATCGAAGTAGCGAATTTCGCGGAAGTTGCCGATCCGCTCATAGAAATTGGACCAGACATCCATATTGCCGCGATGCACGTTATGGGTCAGGTGATCGATCTCCATAAGACCGGCATCTACCTCTGCCATCCGGGACTGCCAGTCGGGGTAGAAGACAAAATCCACGTCATAGATGGAGCCCTTGTCGCCGTAGCGGTCGACAAAGGAGAGCGTGCTCTCGCCGATACCGTAGATGGCGGGAATATTGAGCTCCATCGGGCCAATCTTGCCGATAAAGGGCTTGGCCCCCTTGGCGATGGCGAACTGCTGGGCCTTGCCCGCATCACTCACCCGAAACGCCATGCCGCAAACGCTCGGCCCGTGCAGGCTGGCAAACTGCTCCGCCTGGGAGTGAGGCTCGGCATTGACCACAAAGTTGATATCCCCCTGCCGGTAGAGCCAGCACTGCTTGTGTTTGTGCTTGGCGACCTCGGCAAACCCGAGCGAAACAAACAGGCTCTTGAGGGCGGCAATCCCCTTGGCATCGGGGGCCGTGTACTCGACAAACTCGAAACCGTCTGTGCCTAACGGATTGATGGTATGGGTGGCGGAAGAGGTGGCATTCATCGGGCGCTCCTTGCTCTTGATTCGGTTAAAACGGATTGCGGCACCCAGCGGCGCGGCAAGTGTTAACAACTTGTTTCATTAGAAGCAGGGCGTAGCAGGAAGAGAAGAGGCGGGTTGCAGATAGTTTTTCGCAGCTGGCAGCAAAAGATGTAAATGAATTGTGACATTCAAGCTGCAGCCCTGCGGATCAAACGGTGACGCCCCGCAGGACTGTCAGCTTTGCCTTACAGTTGCCAGTTTTTGACCAGCAGATGGGGCAAGCAGGCCCGGGCCTTTTGCAGTCGCACAGGCGTCGGATTGATCAACCACGCCTCTTTCCCCAACCCCAGCAGCGGCAGATCGTGCAGGCTGTCGCTCAAGGCCAGCTCGGCATCGAGGGCGCAAATCTCCGGCAGCAGCTTGTGATGGCCGTGGCAATAGAAGCGCGGCATCAGGCCGCCAAAACGGTAGTGCATCTGCGAGCCAATGATCCGGTGGGGCAACTGGCCGGGCAGTTGCTGATAGAGCTGGGCTCGCACCAGCGCGCAGGGACTGGCGGAGATCACCCAGCAGCGCGCCCCCTCGCTTTGCAGCAATTCGCGAGCCTGACGATACAGCCCCGGCCTGGTGCGGCAATAGGCACGCACCAGCTTGCGCCAGTCCAAAGGGGAAAGCCCCAACGTGATGGCCCACCAGATAAGGGAGATACCGCGCTGCCGCTGGCTGGGTAGCAGCTGACTTGGCAACAAATAGACCAAACCACCGAGCGCAATCACCGGCAACAGCAACAGCGGCCAGATCCGGCGGCGCAGGATATAGCGCAGCAGACCGGCGTGGCTGTCGCCGGGGGCCAGGGTGTCGTCAAAGTCGGCCAGGATCCAGCGCGGCGCGCGCCCTTCTGGCTCACGGTCTATCGATGAATGGATCATTGAGTCAGGCGCTGGGCGCATATCCATCAGGGCGCAAGGGTCGCGATGGCGGCCATGAGCTCGGGGGTGACAAATTCACTCCCCACATCGGGCGGACAGACAAAGTCGAACGGCTCGCCCGCCAGGGTAACGCTGAGCCGCCAGGCGTGCAGGTAACAGCGCTCGGCTGGCGTGCCGCCATAGCGCTCATCCCCGAGAATGGGGGCGCCGATACTTTTGAGGGCAACCCGGATCTGGTGGGTTTTGCCGGTCTGGGGCTTGATGCGATAGAGCCGCAGCCCCTCGCGCACCGACACCGAATCAAACCAGCTGATGGCAGGATTATCCAGCGTGCGCACCAGCATCCAGCTGCCACCGCGCCCCTTTTGCATATCCCCTTTCACCCAGCCCTGCTTCTTCTTGGGTTTGCGATCGGAGAGCGCCAGATACTGCTTGCTCACCTCACGGGCCGCAAAAGCCATGCTCAGCTCACGGTTCGCCTCTGTGGTGCGGGCCAGCAGCACCAAGCCGGAGGTCATCTTGTCGAGCCGGTGTACCGGATAGAGAGTGAGCCCGGTATCGGCCTTCACACGATTGACCAGTCCCGGATTGACCGACTCACCGTCGTCCTTCTCGTCATGCATGCCGATGCCGGGCTGCTTGTCGATAACCAGAAAAGCGGGATGCTCAAACAATATCCGGTACATAAAACCTCGGGAACTGGGGGATAAGGCACGCAGCCAACGACTGGCGGCGCTCGGGAGTGCTGCATTCTCCCTGCTCGTCCGCCATTTGGCAAACCGGACGGGCGGAGCATAAAGATAAAAAATGGCCCCGCCTGCAACAGGCGGGGCCATTTTCGTTCATCTTGGCAGATCACACCTTACACATTGCGCGGGCGCAGGTGGGCGTGCCAGCGCGCTTCCCACTTCTTGAACAGCCAGACGATGACAAAGGTGAGCAGCATATAGAGCAGCCCTGCGGTCAAAAACGCCTCGAACGGACTGTAGTAGCGAGAGTTGATGATCCGCGCCGCGCCGGTCAGATCGACGATGGTGATGATGCCCGCCACCGCCGAGCCTTGCAGCATGAAGATCACCTCGTTGCTGTAAGCCGGCAGCGCCCGACGAAACGAGTTGGGCAAAATGATCCGGGTCAGGGTCTGCCAGCGGGTCATGCCAAAGGCGTTGGCTGCCTCAATCTGGCCGCGCGGCATATTGTGTACCGCCCCGCGCACGATCTCGGCGGTATAGGCGGCGGTATTGAGAGTGAAGGCCAGCAGGGCACAGAACCAGGCTTCGGAGAAGAGCGACCAGGCGGCACTGTTCTTCAGCCACTCCCACTGGGCGGCGCCGTAGTAGATGATAAAGAGCTGCACCAGCAGCGGGGTGCCGCGAAAGAAGTAGATATAGGCCCAGATTGGCCCCTTGATCAGCCAGTTGCGGCTATTGCGAAGGATGCCCATGGGCACAGCCAGCATCAACCCAAGGATCAGAGAGAGGGCCACCAGCCAGACGGTGGTATAGAGCCCCTCCCAATAGGTGGGCCACTCTTTGAGAATGATTGAGAAATCCATGGCTTACCTCGTCTTCATCGTGATGTAGTGACGCTCGGCACTGCCACCGCGACGCTCACAGTAAACGGATGACTGCATTGAGTACGACATGGCTTACCTCGTCTTGATGGCGTAATGACGCTCGGCCCACTTGAGCGCCGAGGTGGAGACTGCGGTGAAGATCAGGAAAATTAACGCCACCGCCATGTAGAAGGTGAAGGGTTGCTGGGTCGAGCCCGCCGCCAACGAGGCTTTGCGCACCATGTCATCGAGGCCGATGATGGAGACCAGCGCGGTGGTTTTCAGCAGCACCAGCCAGTTGTTGCCAAACCCCGGCAGAGCGTGGCGCATCATCTGGGGGAAGAGGATCCGCACAAACACCTGGGTTGCCCGCATGCCAAAGGCCCGTGCAGCCTCCAGCTCGCCTTTGTCCACCGCCAGAATGGCGCCGCGAAAGGTCTCGGTCATGTAGGCGCCGAAGATAAAGCCTATGGTCGCGACACCGGCCACAAAGGGGCTGATGTCGATATAGTCCGGCAGCAGGGAGACCCACTCCTGATTGGGATTGCTCTCCAGCAACCAGTTGTTGTAAGCCTCGTTGACCCAGGTGCAGATGCCGTTGATCAGCACCTGGCCGCCAAAGAAGAGCAGCATCATCAGCACCAGATCGGGGATGCCGCGAATGATGGTGGTGTAGCCGGTGGCGATGGCCCTGGCCCACTTGTAGGGAGAGAGTTTGGCCAGCGCCCCCAGCATCCCCAGCAGCAACGCCAGCAGCAGGGAGGCCAGCGCCACTTCCAGGGTGACCCAGGCGCCCTCCAGCAGCGAGGCTTCGTATCCTTTCAAATCAAACATATGCAGCTCCATCGCCACTGAATCTTCACGCACCTGCTAACCAGAAGGCTCCATAGCAGTCCGAATGAAATATGTGCAGCTCCATTGCAATCAATGCGGGCCCGTAAACTCCCTCAGGGAGGTGACGGGCCCGATGACTACTGACGGGATCAACCTGTCGTTACTTGCCGTAGACGTCTTTGGACTTACTCGCCGTAAACGACTCTTTGTTTTACTCTCCGTAAACGTCGAACTCGAAGTACTTGTCGTTGATTTCCTTGTACTTGCCGTTGGCACGCAGCGCCAGAATGGCGGCGTTGAATTTCTCTTTCAGATCCTTGTCAGCCTTGCGCACCGCAATACCGGCGCCTTCGCCAAACCACTTGGGATCGGTCAGTTTCGGGCCGACGAATTCGAAGGCATCACCGCCCTCTTTCTTCAGCAGACCGTCGGTGATGGCGGCAGAGTCGGCCAGCACATAGTCCACACGACCGGATTTCAGATCGAGATAGGCTTCATCGGCCGTGCCGTAACGCTTGATGGTGGCGTTGGGGAAGTTGTCGGTAATAAAGGTATCCATGGAGGTCGCACGCTGCACCGCGACGGACTTGCCTTCCATAAAGGCTTTGTCGAGCTGCACATCAGTGCCCTTCTTGGCGGCAAAGCGGGCCGGAATGTGCTGGTACTTCTGGGTGAAGTCCACCTTCTTCTTGCGCTCTTCTGTGATGTCCATAGTGGCGATGATGGCGTCAAACTTGCGCGACAGCAGCGCCGGAATGATGCCGTCCCAGTCCTGCTTGACCAGGGTGCACTTCACTTTCATCTCTTCGCACAGGGCGTTGGCGATGTCGATATCAAAACCTTTCACCTCGCCACTGGGCTCGGTCCAGGAGAAGGGGGGATAGGCACCCTCAACCCCGATCCGGACCTCTTTCCACTCCTTGGCCATCAGGCTACCGGACGCGAGGGCAGTAACTACGGCTGTCGCCAGCATCAGCTTGTTCATGTATCTCTCCTTGATAAAACAGTTGATTGGGTAACCAGGCATCCCACCATCAGTAGATGGAGGAGATGAATTGCTTGAACCGCTCGGATTTGGGATGGGCGAAAATCTCCTTGGGGTTGCCCTCCTCTTCCACCCGCCCCTGATGCAGAAACATCACCTTGTTAGATACATCCCGGGCAAACGACATCTCGTGGGTCACCACCAGCATGGTGCGCCCCTCTTCAGCCAGCTCGCGCATCAGGCCGAGCACCTCCCCCACCAGCTCGGGATCCAGCGCCGAGGTGGGTTCGTCAAACAGCATCACCTCGGGCTCTACCGCCAGCGCACGGGCAATGGCGGCCCGCTGCTGCTGACCACCGGAGAGGTGGCCGGGATAGTAGTCACGCCGCTCCCAGAGTCCAACCCGGTTGAGCAGTTGCTCTGCCTTGGCCAGTGCTTCGGCGCGAGGCACCTTGAGCACCTGGATCGGCACTTCGATGATGTTCTGCATGATGGTCATGTGTGACCAGAGATTGAAACTTTGAAACACCATGGCCAGCCGGCTGCGGATCCGCTCAACCTGACGCATATCCTCGGGCAATCGCTCGCCGGCGCGGCTGGTTTTCATCCGGATCAACTCGCCATGGAGCGAGACGGTGCCGGATGAGGGGGTTTCGAGCAGATTGATACAGCGAAGAAAGGTCGACTTCCCCGAGCCGGAGGAGCCGATAAGGGAGATCACATCCCCCTTGTGGGCGGTCATGTCGATGCCCTTGAGCACTTCGTGGGTGCCAAAATATTTGTGCAGATCACGTACTTCCAGTGCGGCAACGTCGCTCATCCATTACAACCTTGTCTGTCCCTAGACGCCGCAGGGGGCGTGACTCAACCATCGTCCATTTAACAAAAAGTTAACCGATGGCAACCTTCAGCGAAAATATCACCCGGATAGTGAAAAAACAATACAGAACGAGGGTCTTCAGGGGATTCGCTCTATTTTTATTCGCTCTTTGCGTATTTTTCAGCACTTTGTTTGCATAAACAGCCGTTTCAATGGCTATTCCGATAACGCCTTTTTATACCCCAATCATATCAGTGGCAAGAGAAAAGCGTGATGTGTGCCAAACCGGCACCAAAATGGCTTTATGCACCCCCTTGCCGAGCGAAATATCGGCCCCCCGATTGGATCAACTTGATTTCATTGATGCACTCGGGCTCGCACAGAACCTTATCAAACAGAGAGGTTGTGGCAAAAAAGTAACAATCTGCCCCCAAAAGGGCTGTTTTCGGCCATGAAAGCGATAGATATGTGACACAGAGCCAATAAGTAATGATAAGGTGGTGTTTTTATCAGTTTTTGTGATCGAGGCCTCGATGCTGCTCAATGTGTTGCTGATCCTGTTGCCACTGGCAATCGGCTATCTGATTCCCCTCTCCTCTGCCCGGCTGATCAAGCTGGTCAACCAGAGTCTGGGCAAGATGGTCTACCTCATTCTGTTTCTGATGGGGCTCGGGCTTGCCTATGTGGAGAACCTGGGCAGCAATCTGGCGGTGATCTTCAAGGTCGCCGGGGTGATGCTGACCGCGATCACGCTCTGCAACCTGCTGGCCCTCTGGTGGCTCGACAAGCGCACACCGCCGACCCATGAGGCGAGCGATAGCAAAATGCCGAGCAAGCTACACCTGCTGTGGGAATCCCTGCAGCTCTGCTTTGTGGTGCTCGGCGGTGTGCTGCTGGGTCTACTGGTAGACCTGCGCGCCCTGCCCATCGACAAGTGGAGCGAGTGGGCCCTGATGCTGCTACTGTTTCTCATCGGGGTGCAGATGCGCAACTCCGGCATGCGGCTGCGCCAGATCCTGCTCAACCCCTGGGGAATGAAAATCGCCGCCACCGTCATCCTCAGCAGCTGGCTGGGCAGCCTGCTGGCGGCCCAATTGCTGGGGATGCCCTTTGCCCATGGTCTGGCGATGAGCTCGAGCTTCGGCTGGTATTCGCTCTCCGGCATTCTGGTGGCCGACAAACTGGGGCCGGTGCTCGGTTCTGCTGCCTTTATCAACGATCTTGGGCGTGAGCTTATCGCCATTCTGATCATCCCGGTCCTGATGCGACGCCACCCCTCGGCGGCCATCGGTTACGGCGGCGCCACGGCGCTGGACTTCACCCTGCCGGTTATCCAGAAATCAGGGGGCATTCAGGTGGTGCCGGTGGCCATTGTCTCCGGCTTTATCCTGAGCCTGCTCGGCCCCATCCTGATCCTCGGGTTTCTGGCTATCTAAGCCTTATTCCCACATTGCAGATAAAAAAGCCCGACCTTGTTGTCGGGCTTTTGCTGGTTGGAGCAACCACGCTCTCGCACTGGCTGCGATATTGCCCGCAGCCTTATTCGCGCCACTGGCCGCCACTCATCACTCGCTCGATAGCAAACGTCCGGTCGTGCACCAGCAGCAGATCCGCATCCTGCCCGACCCCGATACGCCCCTTGCTGCCAAGCCCCAGCGCCTGCGCCGGATTGCTCGTCACCACGGCCAACGCCCTCTCCAGCGAGACACAGAGCCGGGTCGCGCGCACGCACTGCTGCCACAGGCTGGCAATCTGGCCGCAGCGCATCTCGATTAGCCGCCCTTCGCCATCAAAGCGCGGCAGGCTGGCGTTCGCATCCGAGCTGAAGGTGATGCGCTCGGCAGGCACATTGGCGGCCAGCAGCTCGAGAAGCGCATCGGCAGCAAGCCGCTCGCCATCCTCCAGCAGATCGGGAAAGCTCGAGGTGGTGAGGTCGACCCAGCCTCCCGCCTTGCCCCACTCGATGGCCTCGGCAAAGAGCCAGGGGTTGCGGTTACAGTGAGTAGGATAGAGCTGGCGCAGCGGAATGTCGGTCTCATCGCGCAGGGCCCGCAGGGGCGCCAATGCCCCCTTGCCATCCCCGATATGGAAGAAGCTGACCCCGCTCTTGCCAGCAAGCAGCCCGGCCACTCGCGCCTCGCTGGCAAGCCTGGCCAGCTCATCGTGGGTCGGCGCACTGGATCTGTGGTCACTGATGGCCACCTCCCCCACCCCCAATACCTCGGGGATCAGGATGATGTCCGACTCCACCGTGCCGGTCAGGGTCTTGACCGGCAGATGGTAGGAGCCGGTATACATAAAGGCGCTCACCCCGGCGGCGCGAAACTCGCGCACCTTGCCGAGCACCTGCGCGGGAGTGCGGGTCAGGCTGTCGGTGCCAAGCGCCGCCACCAGGGTAGTGACACCTGCCTTGAGCGCCTCGCTCGCCGCCAGCTCCGGGGTGCGAAAAGCAAAGCCCCCCTCACCGCCGCCGCCGGTGATATGGGCCAGCGGATCCACCAGCCCGGGCACCAGATAGCGGCCACGACCATCGACCCGATGCAGCGGCCAGTTTGTGGGCACCGTCAACCCCTTGCCCATCCAGGCAATGCGGCCATCAGCCACCAGCAGATCCTGCTGGCCAAGGTGGGTGGGGCTGAAGATCTCAGCTCCCTCGATCAGGGTCAACATGGCGATCCTCCTTGCACGATTGTCGCTTACCCAATGAAAAGAGAGGGAGCAAGCTCCCTCCCCCCGTCAACCACCATATATATCGTACTTGAAGTACTTCTGGTTGATCTGCTGATAGGTGCCGTTGGCACGCAAGGCCTTGATCGCCTCGTCCAGCTTGCCCTTGAGCTCCTTATCGCTCTTGCGCACGGCGATCCCCATACCATCACCAAACCACTGGCGATCGGTCAGGGCGGGCCCCACATAGTCGAACTTGTCGCCCCCCTCTTTGCCAAGCAGTCCCTGCTCGATGGCAGAGGCATCGGCCAACAGGGCCAGCACCCGACCCGCCTTCAGATCGAGATAAGCCTCATCGGCATTGCCGTAGCGGACTATGGTGACATTCGAGCCAAAATTGTCGGTCAGGTACTTGTCGTGGGTGGTAGCACGCTGCACCCCGATGCGCTTGCCCGCCATGCCTTCCGGGGTCAACGTCAGCTCGGTCCCCTTGGCCGCCACAAAGCGATTGGGAATATGGGCATATTTTTCGGTGAAATCGACCTTCTGGCGCCGCTCGTCGGTGATCGACATGGCGGCGATGATGGCATCGTATTTGCGCGACAGCAGGGCCGGGATCATGCCGTCCCAATCCTGCGCCACCAGCTCGCACTTGACCGCCATCTGCTGACACAGGGCATTGGCGAGATCGATATCAAACCCCTTGATCTCGCCCGATGCATCGGTCCAGGAGAAGGGCGGGTAGGCCCCCTCCACCCCGAAACGCACGGTTTTCCACTCCTTGGCCATGGCGGGGGTGGCCAGCAGGCTGGCAACAAACAGGGCTGAGAGGGTCAGTCTGATCTTCATCATGAGTACTCCATTACATAAAAAGCGCACAGGCGCGGACAAGGCACCGCAGGCGAATACATGCGATGACCAAAAGCGGCAAAATCTGGATGAGCGAGATCACGCCCGAGCGGGCGTCAGTGAACTGCTCCAGGGGTTCGATCTATTCGTCGAACCACTCGGAGAGATAGAAAGGCTTGAAGTAGAAGGCCAGAAAAAAGCCTCTGGCTTTGCGCATCATGGTGGTTTGTCGCGTCCTGTGACAAAGATGGCAATCACCTTAGCACGCCTGAATTTTGCCCGGCAAGAGGCAGCCGCCGGGCAGTAGCAAAATCCCGATCATGGTCAAGGCGGGCGGGATCCGTTAGGCTCGAAGCATCTTGCCATCCCATAACAGACCCACAGCGACCGATGAATTTTCTGGCCCATCTCCATCTGGCTGCCCACACCCGAAGCTCCCTCACCGGCAATCTGCTCGGCGATTTCGTCAAAGGCACGCTGCCCACGGGGCTTGCCGCCCACTTCGATGAGGGGATCTGGCTGCACCGCAAAATTGATGCCTTCACCGACAGCCACCCCGAGCACAAGGCAGCCGTCGCCTGTTTCGAGGCCCCCTGGCGCCGCTTTGGCGGCATAGTGGTGGATATGATCTACGACCACTGGCTGAGCCAGCACTGGGAGCTGTTCAGTACCGAACCCCTGCCCCGCTTCCTGCAACGCAGTTATGAGCAGCTATTGGCGGATCACCCACGCCTGCCGGACGGACTGCCGCTTCCCCTCAAGCGGATGGCCGAGCAGAACTGGATCGCCTCCTACCGCCACAGGGAGGGGCTGGGGCAAGCGCTGAATGGCATCGGCCGCCGACTGCGCCGCCCGGTACAACTGGGAGAGGCGCTGCTGACCCTCGATGAATC
Source organism: Aeromonas sp. S12(2024) (assembly GCF_041402305.1). Classification (NCBI taxonomy): domain Bacteria; kingdom Pseudomonadati; phylum Pseudomonadota; class Gammaproteobacteria; order Aeromonadales; family Aeromonadaceae; genus Aeromonas; species Aeromonas sp. S12(2024). The sequence continues at coordinate 272,850 of NZ_JBGLRB010000003.1, read as the reverse complement.
TCAGTGGCAAACATGCGAGGCGGGATTTCTGCGCTTCTATCCCGCGCTGATGGACTTTAGCCAGCAGCAACTTGCCCAATATCGGGCAGCCCAAGGGGCACAGTGATCCCTCTGGATAGAGCCGCTTCCCCATAAAAAACGCCCCTTGCGGGGCGTTTGTCATCAGTTGGCTTCATCTTTCTTTTTGCGAATGCTTAAGCCAAGTTCCCGACCACGCAGTCGGGCGTAATAGATGGTGCCGACAAAGGCGATAGTGGTGAAGACCAGCTCCACCACCGCCAGCCACCGCTCCCCCTCATCCGTGGTGATCAGGGTGAGGGCGTGGAGGAAATAGGGCATCAACACGAAGTTGCCCCAGGCGTGGGTGTAGGGGTTGCCCTGCACTATCCCCTTGAGAGGGAAGAGCAGCGGCATCGTCCAGATCACCGGCAGCAGCCAGGGGTTGAGGTCCGGATGGGGCGACAGCCACAGATGCCAGAGGATGACCCAGCCCAGCAGACCAAAGAAGCCGACCAGAGTCAGCCAACGTGCGAAGCGGGTGCTCACTTGAGGATCTCCAGCACCTGCTCCGGCGGGCGACCAATACGGGCCTGACCATTCTTGATGACGATGGGGCGCTCGATCAGCTTGGGATGCTGGTGCATGGCGCGGATGAGGGCATCACCGCTGACATCGGCCAATCCCAGCTCCTTGTAGAGATCCTCCTTGGTGCGCATCAGCTGGCGGGGATCGTTAAAACCAAGCAGAGAGAGCAGGTTGCGGATCTCATCTTCGCTCGGGGCCTGCTCCAGATAGAGCACCACATCAGGGGCGATCCCGTGCTGTTCCAGCAGGGCCAGGGTTTCGCGACTCTTGGAGCAGCGCGGATTGTGGTAGATTTGGGTCTCGCTCATGGTAACTCCCTGATTAATCGCAAGATGGGATTAGAAACGGCGCTATTGTAGGGGAAAGTGATGGTCAGGGTAAGCAGCAGTGGAAAGGAATTGAAACGAATTTGTTGGCTGATTGTGGTGGGCCTGCTGGGCGCCTGCACACCCGCCCCCGAATTTACCGATGCAACAGGGCAGCCGGTTAGCCTGCGCCACTTTGCCGGCAAGCCGCTGCTGATCAACTACTTCGCCCCCTGGTGCGCCCCCTGCCTGCGGGAGATGCCGCACCTCAACGCGCTGGCGGCAGAAGGCCAGATCACAGTGGTGGCCATCAACTACGACCCGACCACGCCAGCAGAGCTGGACAAGCTGGCTGCGCAGTACCACATCAAGGTGCCGCTCCTTATTGCCAATGAAGATGCCAGGCTCCCCTTCCCTCGCCCAAGCGGCCTGCCCACCAGCTACCTGCTCGATAGCGAGGGCAAGCTCAAGCAGACGCTGGTCGGCGAGCTCGACCAGCAGCAGATCGAGATGCTCAAGGCGACCGCCAGCGGCATGAGTCACTAGCCCATCGCTGCTATCACCGTCCCCCACATCAACGCCACCGCCATAAACAACAAGGGCGCATCATAGTGCGCCCTTGTTTGATAGGTTTCGTTAGCCCTTGAGGCTGTCGAGATCCTTCTTGGCCCGCTCCAGCTCGGTGATGCGCGCCTCCAGACGAGCCAGGGTCATCCGGTCGCTGGTGGTACCGCGCGCCACGATCAGCTCGTCGATGGCCGCCTGATAATCCCCGCGCAGCGCGAGCATTTCGGCCCGCGCCATATGCAGCTCGGTCATTCTACCCGCCTTGCGATAGGCATCGGCCAGCAGGTTCCAGGCCAGATTGTTCTCCTCATGGGCACGGGCATAGGGGTCGAGGATGGCGATGGACTTCTTGTAGTTGCCGCTCTCGAGGTAGGCGTTGCCGAGGTTGACCACCACCACTTCGTTATCCGGCATCCGGCTGCGGAACTTCTCGAGACGCGCGATGGCCTGGGCACTGCGCCCCTTGGCCAGATCGATGTCGGTCTGGGCATCGACGATAAAGAGATCTTCCGGATGACGGGCCGCCAGCTCCTGCATCAGAGTATCAGCCTCGTCGGTGCGCTTGAGCTGGATCAGCGCCAGCGCCTTGCCATAGATGGCGGCATCCTTGAGCGGGTAATCCCCCTTCTGGATCCGGCTATCGAAGTAGCTCAGCAGCCCCTGCGGGGTATCGGTACCAAAACGCACCTGAATCCGCACCTTGGCCAGCCAGAAGTCGAGACTGGGCGGCAAGTCGCGGCGGCCATAGCTGCCCGCCCGAGCGCGAGCCTCGCTGATCCGGGTCTCCGGCAGCGGGTGAGTGAGCAGCATTTCCGGCGGCTTGCTGGCGTAACGGTATTCGGCAGCCAGTTTCTGGAAGAAGTTGGCCATCCCCATGGGGTCGAAACCGGCATCATAAAGCGTCTTCATGCCGATGCGATCCGCTTCATATTCGTTGTCGCGGGTGTAGTTGATGGCCGACTGCATGGAGAGGCCCAGCGTAGTCTGCAACGCAGCGATACCGGCAGTCGGGTTGATCACCGCCAGCGCGATGGAGCCCACCAGACCGGCCAGGGTCACCGCCGAGCTGCTCGCCTGCGCTTCCATATAACGGGCGATATGGCGTTGGGTCACGTGGGTGATTTCGTGGGCCAGTACCGAGGCCAGCTCGCTCTCGCTGTCGGCGTAGAGGAATAGACCAGTGTGCACCTTGACTCGCCCGCCGAGGAAGGCGGCCGCGTTGATGCTGGGATCATTGATGAGGAAGAAGGTAAACGGGAAACGCACCCCATCGGCGTTGGTCAGCAATCGCTGACCCAGATCATCAATGTACTGGCTCAGCACCGGATCATCGATGATCGGCAGACCCGCACGGGCAAAGCGCATAAAAGCGTTGCCGTAACGCACTTCCTGCTCGATGGGCAGGGCAGCAACCCCGGCCGTGCCGATGTCGGGAAGCTGATTGTTGGCCTCGGCATGAAACGTGGCGCCCATCAGGGAAGCCAGCAGGGGAAGCGATGCCATCAGGGGGGAAAAACGTGCCACGTTATCTCTATCTCCATCAGAAAGGGCCTCGGCAGAATACCCTTGCCCATCAAGGGCTACAAGCGTTGTTTCATGCTCTTATCACGGCCATAATAGCGGCCACCTGCCTGATGGAGCCCCCATGGAAATTCTCGACCTGACCCCCTGGCGCTGCCCCGAGCCGCTGATCCGGCTCAAGCTCTGGTTAAGGGAGGCCAAAAGCGGTCAAACCGTCACCATACGACTGGCCGATACGGGCTCCCGGCAGGATATTCCGGCCTATCTGCACCGTCAGGGCCACCATGTCGAGGTGCAGCAAGAAGCGGACAAAACCCTCTCTTTGCAGTTGGTTGTCGGGGCGAAACAACCATCTTGAGCCCCAGTGATGTAAGGATGCCGTCATGTTAGAAGTATTGAAGCGCTGGTATCAGACCCGTTTTTCCGATCCCGATGCCGTTACCCTTTTCTTGTTGCTGGTGTTCTGCTTCACCATCATCTGGCTGTTTGGCGATCTGCTGGCCCCCCTGCTGGTAGCGCTGGTAATGGCCTATCTGCTGGAGTGGCCGGTCGCCCGGCTGCAAAAAGCGGGGCTGTCGCGCACCCTGGCCACCAGCGTCATTCTGATCCTCTTTATTGCGGTAGCAGTCGCCTCCTTGCTGGGTCTTATCCCGACGCTGGTCAGTCAGGGGATCAATCTGGCCAAAGAGGCGCCGGCCATGCTGACCCACGCTCAGGATTATGTCCGCACCCTGCCTGACAAATACCCCGAGCTCATCGACGTCAGTCTGGTGGAGACCGTCATCGACAATATTCGCCAGCGCATCCTCAGTGGCGGCGAGCATCTGGTAAGCGCCTCCCTCAGTTCGCTGGTCAATGTGGTCGCCATCATGATCTACCTTATTCTGGTGCCGCTGATGGTCTTCTTTATGCTCAAAGACAAGCGGGTACTGATGGGCAGCCTGCGCCGCTTCCTGCCGCGCAACCGCACCCTGGTCAACCGGGTGTGGGTCGAGATGAACAACCAGATCATCAACTACATCCGCGGCAAGGTGATCGAGATCCTCATCGTCGGCATCGCCACCTATGTTCCCTTCGCCCTGATGGGGCTGCGCTATTCGGTGCTGCTGGCGGTCGCGGTCGGCTTCTCGGTGCTGATCCCTTATATCGGCGCCGCCGTGGTGACGGTTCCGGTAGCCATGGTCGCCCTGTTCCAGTGGGGGCTCACCCCCGAATTCGCCTGGCTGATGGTGGCCTATCTGGTCATTCAGGCCCTCGATGGCAACCTGCTGGTGCCGGTGCTCTTCTCGGAAGCGGTCAACCTCCATCCGGTGGCCATCATCATCGCCGTGCTGGTCTTCGGCGGCTTGTGGGGATTCTGGGGAGTCTTCTTCGCCATTCCCCTCGCCACCCTGGTCAAGGCGGTGATCAATGCCTGGCCAAAACGCGAAGAGATGCCCAGTGCCGCAAAATAACCTGCTTCCCCTGCAATCGTGACAACGGAGTGTCCATGACCTTTTTTCGTCAAATCAGAGCGGCAGGGCTGACGGCCCTGCTCCTCGCTGCCGCCATGCCAGCGCGTGCCGATATCGATCTTGGCGCCATGGATCTGCTCACCAGCGACAGCCCTACCAGCCCGGTGCCACAGGGCTTTGTCGCCGGTGCGGCGCTCATCGGGGGACAGGCCCGTTATGAAGCACAAGATAACAGCCTCTACGCCATCCCGGGCTTTATCTACTTCGGCGACGACTTTATGTTTCTGGGGGATCGGGCCCGCTACTACTTCCACAAGGATGAGAACGTGGCCCTCTACGGCTATGGCCGGGTCCGTTTTGGCAATCTGGATCCCGAGGACTCTCCGGCCTTTACTGGCATGGAGCAGCGAAAATGGCAGCTGGAAGGCGGGATCGGTGGCAACATCATCACCCCCTACGCCCTGCTGACCGTGCGTGCCAACAGCGATGTCACCGGCCGCAGCAAGGGACAGGAGCTGCTGCTGTGGGCCGATTTCCCCATCCTGCGCGACAACCTGCTGTTCATGCCGGGGATGGGGCTGATGCTGCGACTTCGGCGGCATCTCCGAGAGCGAGGCGACTGCCCAGCGGCCCGCTTGGAATACCGGCACCACCCTATCCCCGATGGCGGCCCTCATCACCAGTTACCGCTTCAGCCCCAACTGGATTGGCATGTTTGCCATGAACTACGAATGGTATGATCGGGACATCAAAAACAGCCCCATCGTCCAGCACGATGGTGAACTTTATGCGGGTTTTGCGCTGGGCTATATCTGGTAACAGTTATGAGTCTTGAACCGTGAGACACGACCAAACAAAAGGGAGCCCTCGGCTCCCTTTTTCACGACCATCAGGCTGGTAGTACAGCCTACTCAGGCCACCAATTCAGGCTTACAGCGCCGCCAGAAACTCGGTCAGCTGCTGATTGACGAAGGCCGGATTTTCCAGCGACGAGATGTGGCCAGCCATCGGGATCTCCCTGAACGGGCAACCCAGCACCTCGGCCATCAGATAGCCCTCCAGCACCGGACGGGCCTTGTCCTCGCAGCCGGTCATCACCAGCGCGGGAGTAGTGATCTCCTCCAGCCACTCGATACGATCTTCGCGGGTCACAAAGCTGCGGCCCACCGCCACCATGGCGGCAATCTTGTCGTTTGGCCAAGCGGCCAGACGCGCCTTGAAACCACTCATCAGCGCCTCATCAGGCTGGCTGGCAAAGAAGATCGGCGCCACCTGTTCGATGATGGGCGCCGGCACGGTGCCGAGCTGCTCGATCATCGCCAACATGCCGAGGTAGCGCTCGCAGGTGATCTGCGGTTCCAGGCCGACAAAACTGTCCATCAGCACCAGACCCTTAAGGCGGTTTGGCACCATGCGCGCCAGCTCCACACCCCACATGCCGCCGATGGAGAGGCCCACCAGTACGAACTCGTCAACCCCGAGGGCATCGAGCAGCGCCAGGTGATCCCGCGCCAGAGTCGCCAGGGTGCAGCCACCTTCGGGGAGCAGGTCGGAATCACCGTGGCCCCACAGCTCGGGGACGATGCAGCGATAGCTGCCCTTGAGCGCCTCGATTTGCGGCGCCCACATGGCGCTGTCCCACAGATAGCTGTGGCCAAACAGCAGTACCGGCCCTTGCCCTTCGTCCAGATAGGCCATCCGGCGGCCCGCTATCTCCATAAAATGCTTCATGTTATCTCCTGTTGCCAGCGATGGGCGGGCAGTGTATCACGTCCCCCTTGGCAGGTGACGCCTCCCAGGTGCAAGCTGACAGTGACTCAAAGAAGTCACCCATGAAAGGATGCCAAAAGGAGAAACCCATGGCGAAGGAGAAGAGCAAGAAGCGGCCGCGTCTGGACAAGAAGTGCTACGAGCACCACCTTGCCCATCTGCAGGAGGAGCTGGTCAAGCTGCAGGAGTGGGTCAAGCAGGAGGGGTTAAAGGTAGTGGTACTGTTCGAGGGACGGGACGCCGCGGGTAAAGGGGGCGTCATCAAGGCGATCACCGAGCCGCTCAACCCCCGGGTCTGCCGGGTCACGGCGCTGCCCGCCCCCTCCGATCGGGAGCGCTCCCAGTGGTACTTTCAGCGTTATGTGGCCCACCTGCCCGCCGCTGGCGAGATGGTGCTGTTTGACCGATCCTGGTACAACCGGGCTGGGGTTGAGCGGGTGATGGGATTTTGCAGCGATGCCGAGTATCGCGAGTTTCTGCGCGCCTGCCCCGAGTTTGAGCGGATGCTGATCCGCTCCGGCATCACCTTGATCAAATACTGGTTCTCGGTCAGCGATGAGGAGCAGGAGAAGCGCTTCAAGGAGCGGATCAACACCCCCATCAAGCGCTGGAAGTTCAGCCCGATGGATTTGCAATCCCGCTCGCGCTGGGTGGAGTACTCCCGCGCCAAGGATGATATGTTCACCTACACCGACACCGAGGATTGCCCCTGGTTCGTGGTGGAGGCGGACGACAAACGCCGTGCCCGCCTCAACTGCATCGCCCATCTGCTGAGCAAGGTGCCCTACGAGGCGATCCACTACGAGCCTATCAAGCTCCCCCCCATCAAGACCGAAGGGTATGAGCGCCCGCCGCTGGCCAGCCAGACCTTTGTGCCCGATATTACCGCCGAACTCGAGGCTTGAACCGGGTTACCTTGCCTATCTGCATGTTCAAATCGCAGGCAATAAAAAGCCGGTCTGACGACCGGCAAAAAGGCATTGATTATTAAGAAAGGAAAACCAGCACAACAAAAAATCAGGTACGGATATATTTGGCGGTACGGGGGAACGCCTGCTCCTTGGCATCGAACAGGTAGCAGGCTTCGGCCGGGATACCCACGCTGTAGGTCTGACCGGTCGCCACATCCACATCCGAGGTGGCCTTGACGGTAAAGTCGTGACCATCCACATCCATATAAACGAAGGACTCGGCACCCAGATGCTCGGCCACCTGCACGATCCCGCTCACCTTGCTGTGCGCATGGGGGTGATCCAGCGGCATCAGATGCTCGGGGCGAATACCCAGCTCCACCTTGTCACCCACAGCGCCACTGCGGGCATCGACCCGGGCCCGCACGGTATCGCCAGAGGTCAACTTGACCAGGCACTCCTGCTCGCCAATCTCCAGCAGCTCGCCCGCCAGGAAGTTCATCTTGGGAGAGCCGATAAAGCCCGCCACGAACTTGTTGTCCGGGTTGTGGTAGAGATCCAGCGGTGAACCGAACTGTTCCAGGTTGGTGGCAGCCTCGGCCTTGAGCGGGCTCAGCACAACAATCTTGTCGGCCAGAGTCATCGCTTCCACCTGATCGTGGGTCACGTAGATGATGGTGGAGTTAAGCTCCTTGTGCAGCTTGGCGATCTCGATCCGCATCTTGACCCGCAGCGCGGCATCCAGGTTGGAGAGCGGCTCGTCAAACAGGAACACCTGCGGCTGCTGCACGATGGAGCGACCGATGGCGACCCGCTGACGCTGACCACCGGAGAGCGCCTTGGGCTTTCTGTCCAGCAGCGGCTCAAGACCCAGGATCTCGGCGGCGCGCATCACCCGCTTGTGGATGTTCTCCTTGTCCATTTTCTTGAGCTTCAGACCAAAGGCCATGTTCTCGTAGATGTTCATGTGCGGATAAAGGGCGTAGGACTGGAACACCATGCCGACGTTGCGCTCTACCGGCGGCACATCGTTCATGTAGCGACCGCCGATGGTCAGCTCACCGCTGGTGATGTCTTCCAGACCCGCGATCATCCGCAGCAGGGTGGATTTGCCACAGCCGGACGGGCCGACGAAGACGATGAATTCGCCCTCCTTGATGGAGAGGTTGATGTTGCGCAGGGTGTCCTTGTGAACAGCCGGATCGTAATTTTTGCGAACGTTGTTGAGTACTACTTCAGCCATGACGAGCTCCGCTCTTGAATCTTTGCAAATCGTGATAGCGGGGGGAGTCAGCTCCCCCGGCCATAAACTTAACCTTTCACACCACCAGCAGTCAGACCGCCAACCAACCAGCGCTGTGCCAACAGGAAGACCACTGTGATGGGGAAACCGGAGAGCACTGCAGCCGCCGCGAAATCACCCCACAGATAGTTCTGCGGATAGAGGTACTGCTGGGCCCCGACCGCCAGGGTCAGATTGTTCACATCCTGCAGCAGGATGGAGGCCATGGGCACCTCGGTAATGGAGCCGATAAAGGCCAGAATAAACACTACCGCCAGGATGGGCACCGACAGGGGCAACAGGATCAGACGGAATGCCTGCCACGGGGTCGCACCGTCGATGGCCGCCGCCTCCTCCAGGGAGGAGTCGATGGTCTCGAAGTAGCCCTTGATGGTCCAGACGTGGAGGGCAATCCCCCCCATGTACGCCAGGATCAGGCCACCGTGGGTGTTGAGACCCAGCCAGGGGATGTAGTCACCAATCTTGTTAAAGAGCGCGTAGATGGCTACCAGTGCCAGCACCGCCGGGAACATCTGGAAAATCAGCATGCCCTGCAGGATGGTGGACTTGCCACGAAAACGCAGGCGGGCAAAGGCGTAAGCACAGGTGGTGGAGAGCGTCACGATCATCAGGGCAGTGATGCCGGCGATCTTGATGGAGTTCCACAACCAGGTCAGCACCGGGAACGGCGGCGGCGTGATGCTGCCGTCGGCGTTGGTGATGGACATGCCCAGCGCCAGCTTCCAGTGATCCAGCGTCGGATTGGAGGGGATGATCTCCCCTACCGCGAAGTTACCGTTACGGAACGAGATGGCGATAACCATGATCAACGGGAAGATGATCAGCGCCAGGAAGCCCCACATGACCAGGTGGGTTGCCCACACCCGGTATTTGACTGATTTGGGTTGTACGATTGCCATGTTGAAGCCTCCTTACAGCTGCTTGTCGGCTTTGGACAATTTCAGGTTGAGCAGCGCCAGCGCACCTACGATGAGGAAGATAGCTGTGGCGATGGCACTGGCCAGACCGTAGTCCTGACCACCCGATCCCTGGAACGCAATCCGGTAGGTATAACTCACCAGCAAGTCGGTGGTACCGGCCGGGGTGCTGGCGCCGATGATGTCGGGCGCACCGTTGGTCAACAACTGGATAAGCACGAAGTTGTTGAAGTTGAAGGCGAACGAGGCAATCAACAGGGGTGTCAGCGGCTTCATCAGCAGCGGCACGGTGATCTTGAAGAAGTTCTGTACCGGGCCGGCACCGTCCATGGCGGACGCTTCATAGAGATCTTCCGGAATGGCTTTGAGCAGGCCCATGCAGAGGATCATCATGTAGGGGTAGCCGAGCCAGGTGTTGACGATCAGGATCATCACCTTGGCCAGGAAGGGGTTGGTATACCAGTCCGGCTTGATGCCAAACGCCGCTTCCAGGAACATGTTGATCTCACCGAAGTTCTGGTTGAACAACCCCTTGAACACCAGGATGGAGATAAACGCTGGGATCGCATAGGGCAGGATCAACATGACCCGATAGAAACCGCGCCCCTTGAGCTCTTCCCACTGCACCAGACAGGCCAGCACCATGCCGATAGCCAGGGTGAAAGCGACGGAGCAGGTTGAGAAGATCACGGTCCAGATGAAGATCTGCAGGAAGGGTGACTGGATGCCCGGATCGGTGACGATGCGCGCGAAGTTCTTCCAACCGACGCTCACCACAAAGCCCGGAGCAATACCCTTGCCGACAAACTGACCCTGTTCGTCGATGTACTGATAGAAGCCGGTCTCGCCATTGGGCAGCATCAGCTCGCCATTCTGGGTATCACGCAGCAGGTTGCTGTCTTTGATCACCACGCCGGACTTGAGCACGGCACCATCTATCAGACGGGTGTAGTGCTGCTTCTGGGCGGCAAACTTGCGCAGGCTGCTCAGGGTCAGGTGGGTACCGCCATCCGGCAGCACCAGATCAAGGTCACTCAGGTGAGTACGATGCTCAACAATGGCGCGGATCGGTGCGGCCTTGCTGGCCGCTTCGCCAGTGAAGGGCTGCAGCTCGACCACTTGCTGGGTGTTCTGCACACGGCCCTCGCGGGACGCCAGCTCACGGGCCTTGTTGGTCATCAGGGAAACAGGTTGGCTGATAAAGGATTGATCATCCTGTGTCAGCAGCAACTGGAACTGGCCGTTGTCGCCACCCAGCAGGGTAAAATCGAATTCACCGCCCGCCACCTTGTAGGTTTTCTTCAGGTGGTAGTCCCGCGCCTGCTCCACGGAGAGCAAGTTGGACCCCGAATAGTTGGTGAAGGCAATGCCAATGGTGTAGGCAAGAGGGAAGATGATAAACACAACCATGCCCGCAACACCCGGAAAGATGTAGCGATGGGCATAGGTCTTCTTGTTCATGAAGACATACAGACCGACGGAAACCACCACCAGATCCAGCAGCGCGAATACCCACTCGCCACTGGCGTACATCATCACGGCTGCGTAGCCGTTGAGGATGGCAACCAGGGCCGCTATGGTCCACTTAAGCCAGGTGTGCTTATCCTTCGGACCGGCATAGGACTCAACAGAAGGTACTACTTCCATGCCAATTAACCTTTATAACGCCAAGAGAGATTTGAGAGAGTGGGAGGCCATGACGGCCTCCCGGGTAGTGCGTGCTTACTGAACGATACGCTTGGCAGCAGTATCCAGAGCTTCGTCAACACCCTGACGACCGGAGGTCACGTTCTTGAGGGCAGTTTCGAAGGAAGACCAGAAACGGCTCATCTCGGGAACGGATGGCATCGGCTCGCCAGCCTGGGCGTTCAGCATGGTGGCCTTGATGTGCGGATCGGATTCCAGGGTCTTCTGGAAGGATTTCAGCGCAACGGCACCCAGCGGCTTGTCGGCGTTAACCGGCGCCAGACCGGCATCGGTCAGCAGGTAGTTTTCCAGGAACTCGATGGCCAGATCCTTGTTCGGGCTGGCAGCGTTGATGGTGGCACCCAGTACGCCAACGAAGGCTTTGGCCGGCTTGCCGTTCAGGGTCGGCAGCGGCGCTACGCCGTACTTGATGCCGCTCTTGTCCAGGTTGCTCCAGGCCCAGGGACCGTTGATCATCATGGCCACTTCGCCCTTGTTGAACTTGGCGTCCATCACACCGTAGTCGATGCCTTTTTCCAGGTGACCGGACTTGATCATCTCGGAGATGTAGCCCACGCCCATCTTGGCACCTGCATTATTCACGCCGGTATCTTTGACGTCATAACCGGTAGCGGTTTTCTTGAAGGCATAACCACCGTTGGCAGCCACCAGCGGATAGCTGAAGTACGGGGTGTCATAAGCCCACATGATGGCGCGCTTGCCGTTTTTCTTCAGAGTCTCGTCAATCTTGGCGATCTCTTCGAAGGTTTTCGGCGGCTCGGGCAGCAGGTCCTTGTTATAAATCAGGCTGACTGCTTCCATGGCAACCGGGTAGCCATAGGTTTTGCCATCAACAGTCATGGCATCCCATGCCAGCTGTTCAAATTTGCCTTTGGTGGCAGCGTTCGGCGTTACCGGAACCAGCAAACCGGCTTTGACCCACTCACCGTAACGGTCGTGAGCCCAGAAGAAGATGTCCGGGCCGTTGCCAGTGGCGGCGGCTTGCTGGAATTTCACTTCAACCTGATCCGGGTGAGCCACAGTAACCTTGATGCCGGTTTCTGCTTCAAACTTCTTACCCACTTCAGCCAGACCGTTGTATCCCTTGTCACCGTTGATCCAGATGGTCAGCTGGCCTTCATCGATGGCAGCAGTAGCAGAGCAAGCGACGCCAAGAGTGGCCAGACCGATCAGGGATGACAGCAATTTCTTTTTCATGAGCCTTTCCTTGTATTAGTTCCGCGCTGTAAGAGCATTGTGTGCGAGATGAATATTATCCCAAGCGGCAAACGGCTCACATGACGCAACTCGCATTTTTGAAATGCAATTACGTATTTCCTTCCAGAAAGTTTTGAAAACATTTTCTTATTTCAGGGAATTACGGCCATTTATCGGCTTAATTCCAGACAACCACAGAATAATAATTACCAAAATGAAATAAAATTTCATGAGTGAAAGGGTTTTCACCTCAATGAAAACCCTTTCAGATGGTTTATTTTGTTTGATTTGTTAACAAAGTACCGCGCCAGTTTCGAGGTCTGCCCGGGTGCAATAAAAAAAGAGACCCCGCCGGGGCGGAGTCTCTTTTTGCGAGAAATGACGAGTTGATCACACTCGGGAGCATGACTACGACTGGCGCAGCAGCTGATCCTTGAGATTGGGCGGCACACCCTTGATGGTCAGGGTGTCGGTCTGAGGGTCGTAAAAGATCCGGCTGTTCAACAGCTTCTGCTCAAAGCTCAGAGTCAGACCGCCGCCGGAGCCGACAAACTTGGTCAAACCACGCAGGGTAGAGCGATCCGCCGGGAAACGCTCTTCCAGCTCATACTCCTGACCGATAAAGCTGTAAAAATCGAGGTCACCGTCGCCGGGCAATTCTGCAGACAGCTCCTTGATTTCGATCTCTTCACCGGCACTCGCCTGTTCGGTGCAATATTTGAAGACCTGCTTTTTATAGTCATTGCGCTCGGTCGGCTCGAGCTGACGACTGTCGCAATAATCTTCGACCGCCTGCAGCAAGCCTTTATTTTGTACCTTGGCATCCATGCCCTCGCGGGCACCCAGCAGATCCATAAAGAAATCGCCCAGTTTGCGACCAATGCGCCCCTTGCTGAAGGTGATATAGCGGCGCGAATCCGGTTGGGTTTTCCATTCGGTCAAATCAATGCGGGCCACCAGATTGAGTTTGCCGATATCCAGATACTGGATATGGCGTAATTCCAGCGCTTCGCTGACGGTGACGCTCTCCTTGCCCTCCAGCAGAGCAATCAGCAGATAATCGACCCCGACGTAGTTATATTTGGCAAACAGCAGCACCCCCTGCTCATCGAGGGCGTGCTCCACCAGCTGCTTGACCAGCATCTGGGTCACGGTGACCGAGAAGGGAACGAATTCGGTCTGCTCGGCGAGCAGTTGTTCGAGGGCGATACGAAACGCGGGTGAAGGCTGCTTGGGAGCATCGATGCCGTCGGCCAGCTCGGCGACGGCGGCCTCGGGGTCGGCAAAGAAGCCAAAGCCCTTGCCGCCCTTGCCGTTGTAGATCCGATGCAGTTCCGCCATCAGTCCCTGTACCGCCTCATCAGGGGGCAGGGTCTGGCTGCGGGTATCGGCGTGGGGTTGACCATCGCCGCCCTGGCGCAAGGAGTGAAGAATGATCTTGTCGATATCGAGACTCATGTCACAAAGCCATAGTGTTAGCCGAAAGGGTGAAGTATTATAAGGCGCTTTGAACCGAGATGAACTGAAGATTATGCCTATCGTATCAAAGTACAATAACGAACAATTTGACGCCCTGATGAACGACCTGATCACCGCGCTGGAAAAGCATAAAGCGCCGGTGGATCTCAGCCTTATGGTGCTTGGCAATCTGACCACCAATATCATCAACGGTATGGCACCGGCCCAGCGCCAGGCCATCACTGAAAAGTTTGTCCAGGCCCTGACCGCATCGGTCGATAATCGCCACGACGCACACTGAGTCCCCGACTCTGTTGATTTGACGTTTCTCAACGCAGATGGATCACTATGGTCGAAACCGGTAACCCCTATCGTGATAATGTCTCTCGCCTGATCACCTGGGGGCATTGGTTCTCCTTCTTCAACATTATTCTGGCCATGCTCATCGCCACCCGTTATCTGGGTGCCATCAGCTGGCCATCGACCACGCTTGGCGTGATCTATCTCGTTGTAAGCTGGATTGGCCACTTCTCGTTTCTGAGTTTTGTCACCTACCTGTTGACGATCTTCCCGCTCAGCTTCGTGCTGCCCAAGGAGAAGTCGTTGCGGTTCATCTCGGCCATCATCGCCACCCTGGCGCTGGTGCTGCTGCTGATCGACACCCAGGTATTCCGGCTGTTCAAGTTCCACCTCAACAGTCAGGTATGGCAGTTGCTGCTGGATCAGGCGCAGACCGAAGAGGGCTCAATCTGGAGCATCATCTTCGTTGCCGTGCCCACCATCTTCCTGCTGCAACTGCTGCTGTCGGCCTATGTCTGGCGCAAGATCAACAAGCGCAAGCGCCGCCAGTACGGCAATCAGGTGGGGCTGGCCCTGCTGATCTGCTTTATTCTGACCCACGTGGTCAACAGCTGGGCCGATGCGACCCTCTATCAGCCGATCACCATGCAGAGAGCCAACTTCCCCCTCTCCTACCCCATGACGGCCCGCTCCTTCCTGGCCAAACATGGCTGGCTGGATCTGGATCAGTACGAGAAGCAGGCGGCCTCCCAGGGGGATAACAGCGACAGCCGGATGCATTACCCGCTGCGCCCGCTCAACGTCAACGCCCCCCTGACCCACAACAATCTGCTGATTGTGGTGGTCGACTCATTGCGTTTTGACATGCTCAACAACATCAACATGCCCAATCTGCAGCGCTATGCGGATCAGCATCTGACGTTCCGCAATCACCTGAGTGGTGGCAACGACGATCTGATGGGGATGTTCAGCCTCTTCTACGGGTTGCCCGGCCACTACTACAAGGACATCAGCAGCGACAAGCGTCCGCCGGTGCTGTTCGACGAGATGCTGCGCCAGGATTACCAGTTCGGGCTATTCGGCGCGATGGAAGATGCCCAGAAGTATCGCAAGAGCATCCTCGCCGGTCTGCGCAAACAGGTGTTTGTCTCCGAGCAGAGTGACGATGGCAAGCTGCTGACCGACTGGCAGCAGTGGCTGGAGAAGCGCTCTCCCGAGCGCCCCTGGTTCTCGCTGGTCTATCTCTCGAGCCCCGGCGACTACCAGTTGCCCGCCACCATGAAGGGGCCGTTCCAACCGGAGCTAGCCAACTTCAATCCGGCGACCGCCTATCGGGCGGAGAACCTGCAAAAACTGGAGAACCGCTACAAGAACTCGGTCTTCTATACCGACCAGTTGCTTGAGCAGATGCTGACCAAATTGCAGTCCCAGGGGATGGACAGCAACACCATCGTCGTCATCACCTCCAACCACGGTCAGGAGTTCAACGACACCCGCAGCAACAGCTGGGGCGCAGGCAGCAACTACTCACCCTATCAGGTGCAGGTACCGCTGGTACTGGCCTGGCCTGGGCGCGGCAGTGACGTTCGGGAGCAACCAAGCAGCCATTTCGATCTGGCTCCGACCCTGATGCAGGGGATGCTGGGCGTGCGCAATCCGGCGCGCGATTACAGCGTTGGTCGCTCGCTGTTTGATACCAGCCCGCGCAACTGGCTGCTGGCCGGGGATCAGAATGACTTCGCCATCTATGAAGGGGACACCATCACCCACTTCAACAAGCAGGGTGACTTCGAACTGCTGGAACGCAACAGCTATCGCCCGATCAAGCACGGCACCCCGGATATGGGCGCCATGATCCAGGTGATGAACGAGCTGAACCGCTTCTATCGCAACCAGTGAAACGCCCGTTGATGGCTTGATACCATAAAAAACGCCCCGAATTCGGGGCGTTTTTCGTTGTATAGCCGGGCCACGTTCACGACAGTTAGCCACCCCACCCTTGCGGGTACTTGTAGCCGACGAAACGCTTGGCTGCATAGGATTTGAAAGCCGCCGAGTTGTAGGCTGCCGCCACATCTTTGGCAAAAGGCTGATCCGCATCTGCGCTTTTCACCACCACCCAGTTGATGAAATCGTAGCTGCGCTCCAGAAACAGTCCTTCACTGAACAGGATACCGCTGGAGGCGGCAAAATTACCGTTGATCACCGAGAAATCCACATCCTCGCGCGAGCGGGGCAACTGCGCGGCTTCCAGCAGTACCAGCTTGAGATTGTGCGGATTGTTCACCACATCAAACTCGCTCACCTTGAGCGGGTTTATCCCCTCCTTGAGAGTGAGCCAACCAAGATCCTGCAGCATCAACAGCGCCCGCGCCTGATTGGTGGGATCGTTGGGGATGGCCACCGTGCTCCCCTCTTGCACCTTGTCGAGTGCCGCCAGCTTGCCGGAATAGAGTCCCATCGGACCGGTTGGCACCTGGGTAATGGGCGCCAGCGACAAGCCTCGATCTTTGGCAAAACTCTCCAGATAAGGTTTGTGCTGGAAGCAGTTCACATCCAGTGATCCGTCAGCCAGAGCAATATTGGGGGTCACATAGTCGGTGAACTCCACCAGCTTGACCTTGTACCCCTTGGCCTCCAGCTGCGGCTTGATGGAATCGGTCACCATGTCGGCAAAATCCCCCACCGTGGTACCAATCACAATCTCCTGTTTGGTCGGCAAGGACGCATCGGCGGCAACCGTGGAAAAAGAGAGGCTCCCGACCGCTATCGCGGCAATAAAGGTGCTGGCGCCAGCAGTGGCGCGCAAGGAAGCAGTCAAAGGAGAAGATAAGAAGGAACGAAACGGCATAGGGACTCCCTGTCAGGTACGCATCAAGCTATGGGACTGCGGCGGGGTGGCTCTCAGAGATTAAGCCCCTCAAACTGCAGCAATCTAGCCATCCAAACGGCTATTTCAATTACCATAACAGAGCCATCCACCGCCGCCAAGCAATAAACTGCTGGTTCCACCTCATCACCCTTGCTGTCATCCCCGAATGCATAGCGGCTCTCACGTTGGCACACACAACCATGCCGCTCACGTTCAAGAGCGCACGAGCTCCCCTCGGGATTGCCCCGAATCGAGATGGCTGCGGCGAAGGAGAGTCGCGAGAGGAGTAAATTACAGATAAAAAGATCAGTAGCGAGCAGTGAGAACCATTCTCAATAGAACACATAACCAGTGTCATTGGAATACCTACCACAAACTGAATCGGATTTCTTTGAACCTCATTACGTTTTTTGAAAATGGCTCTTTTTGAACCCCTGTCACCCGTGTATAGATTTCCGTCGCACTCAGGATGAGTGCGATCCAAGATGGAGTTAAAAAATAATGAAGCAAACATCGTTAGCACTGGCGATCACAGCACTGCTGTCGACCCTGCCCAGTGCGCTCGTTCAGGCAAATGAAGGTTGTGCGCCGCTCACCGGCAAGGAGAGCGGCATGGATATCGGACGCAGCAGCACCGAGCGCTGCCTGCCAGGTGCCAATCCTCTGCAGGATCAGCAGTGGTATCTGCTCAACAGCGGTCAGGATGGATTCAGCGCCCGTGGCGGTATAGCGGGCAATGATCTCAACCTCTGGTGGGCTCATCGCACCGGTGTGCTGGGCCAGGGAGTCAATGTGGCCGTGGTGGATGATGGTCTGGCCATCGCCCACCCGGATCTGGCGGACAACGTGCGTCCGGGTTCGAAAAACGTGGTGACCGGCAGCGATGACCCGACCCCGACCGCTCCGGATACGGCCCACGGCACCTCGGTCTCCGGCATTATTGCGGCGGTAGACAACGCCATCGGTACCAAGGGGATAGCCCCGCGAGCCCAGTTGCAGGGGTTCAACCTGCTGGATGACAACAGCCAGCAGTTGCAGAAAGATTGGCTCTACGCCCTTGGCGACAGCGATGCCAGCCGCGACAACCGGGTGTTCAACCAGAGCTACGGCATGAGTGTGGTGGATCCCCGCTCAGCCAACTCTCTGGATCAATCCCAGCTTGATCGTCTGTTTGAACAGCAGACCCTCAAGGCGCAGGGCGCAGCCTATATCAAGGCCGCCGGCAACGGCTTCAACAAGATAGCGGCGGGCGGCTATGTGCTTAACCGCACCGGCAATGGCCCCAAATTGCCGTTTGAAAACAGCAACCTCGATCCCTCCAACAGCAACTTCTGGAACCTGGTGGTGAGCGCTCTCAACGCCGATGGCGTCAGATCCTCCTACTCCAGCGTCGGCAGCAACATCTTCCTGAGCGCGACCGGCGGCGAGTACGGTACCGACGCTCCGGCGATGGTGACCACGGATCTGCCCGGCTGCGACATGGGTTACAACCGCACCGACGATCCCAGCACCAACCGGCTGCACGGCAACCCGCAACTGGATGCCAGCTGCGACTACAACGGCGTGATGAACGGCACCTCCTCCGCCACCCCCAGCACCTCCGGCGCCATGGCGCTGCTAATGTCCGCCTACCCGGATCTGTCGGTACGTGACCTGCGGGATCTGCTGGCGCGCAGCGCAACCCGGGTCGATGCCACACAGAAACCTGTGATGGTCAGCTACACCAGCAGCACCGGCAAGGTGCGTGATGTGAAAGGGCTGGAAGGGTGGGAGCGCAATGCCGCCGGTATGTGGTTCAGCCCGACTTACGGTTTTGGTCTGATCGACGTCAACAAGGCCCTTGAGCTGGCAGCCAATCACCAGCCCCTACCCCCGCTGGTACAGCTGCCATGGCAGAAGATCAATGTCACCGGCAGTGCCACCGCCATCCCGGATGTGGGCAACAGCCCGACCAGCTCAACAACCCGCATCGCGACACCATTGACGGTAGAAGCGGTTCAGGTGATGGTGAGTCTGGATCACCAGCGTCTGCCCGATCTGCTGATCGAACTGGTCTCCCCCGCCGGCACCCGCAGCATCCTGCTGAGCCCCTTCAACAGCCTGGTCGGCCAATCTCTCGACCAGCAGCAGCTGGGCTTTGTACGAACCAAGGGATTGCGCGACATGCGGATGCTGTCCAACAAGTTCTACGGCGAATCGGCGCAAGGCACATGGCGACTGGAGGTAACCGACGTTGCCAACGGTACCCGTCAGGTCTCTCTGCTCAATCGCGAAACCCGTGAGCGTACCACCCTGACCGAGCGCAACAATCTCCAACCGGGCAAGCTGATCTCATGGTCCCTGCGGGTCCTGGGTCACGATGCCAACCGCAGCTAACACGCTAGGAGTATTACCATGAACAAACCTGTTACCTTGCTTCTGGCAACCCTGCTGGCCCCCCTCTCGGGACAGCTCTGCGCCCAGGAGTCCGTCACCATGGATGGCAAGCAGTACAGCACCATAGAGGTGAACGGCCAGACCTACCTCATTCCTGACAACGGCAGCAAGAAGCGGGTCGCCCGCAGCCTTGACAGCAAGGTCCCGCAACAGACCCTGCGCCGCGGTGACGTGTTGATGCAAGGGGCCGCTAGCCCGGAGCTGACTGTAAGCGGCACCCTGCTGGTGGAAGCTGACGATGCCAGCGCCAAGGCGCTGGCGACTCGCCACGGCCTGAACTTCAAACAGAGCAGCGGTGGTATCGCCCTGCTGGAGGCCAAACCGGGCACCGATCTCAATGCCATCGCCACCAAGCTCAAGAGCGAAGGGGTGAATGTGCAGATCGAGCTGTCGGGGGCCGAACAGCAGCCGAAATAGGTCGTGACACACAGATAACAAAGGGGGCCATCATGGCCCCCTTTCTGTGCTGCTTATTTTGATAGTGGCTTACTTGGCACCATGCTGCTCCGCCAGATAGAGCCAGGTATCGACCACCGTATCGGGGTTGAGCGACACCGAATCGATCCCCTGCTCCACCAGCCATGCGGCAAAATCCGGGTGATCGGATGGCCCCTGGCCGCAGATCCCCACGTACTTGCCCGCCTTGCGCGCGGCCTGAATCGCCATCGACAGCAGTGCCTTGACCGCCTCGTTGCGCTCGTCGAACAGGTGGGCAATCAGCCCCGAGTCCCGATCCAGCCCAAGGGTGAGCTGGGTCATGTCATTGGAGCCGATGGAGAAGCCGTCCACGTGCTCGAGGAACTTGTCTGCCAAGAGGGCATTGCTCGGGATCTCGCACATCATGATCACCTTGAGCCCCCGCTCGCCGCGGCGCAGACCGTTCTCGGCCAGGATGTCGATCACCTGCTCCGCCTCGCCCACGGTGCGCACGAAGGGGATCATCACCTCGACGTTGGTCAACCCCATCACATCGCGCACCCGCTTGATCGCCTCGCACTCGAGGGCAAAGCAGGGGCGGAAGCTGTCGGCGATGTAGCGGGATGCGCCACGAAAACCGATCATCGGGTTCTCCTCGTGGGGCTCGTAGCCACGACCGCCCACCAGATTGGCGTACTCGTTGGACTTGAAGTCCGACATCCGCACGATCACCCGCTCCGGCCAGAACGCGGCCCCCAGAGTGGCGATCCCCTCGGTCAACTTGGCCACGTAGAACTCACGCGGGCTGTCGTAACCGGCGATCATCTTGCCGATGGTGGCCTTGAGCTCTGGGGTTTGCTGGTCAAACTCCAGCAGTGCCTTGGGGTGCACCCCGATCATCCGGTTGATGATGAATTCAAGGCGTGCCAGCCCCACCCCGGCGTTGGGCAACTGGGCAAAGTCGAAAGCGCGGTCCGGGTTGCCGACGTTCATCATGATCTTGATGGGCAGGCGCGGCATATTGCCCACCTCGGTCACCGCCACATCGAAGTCCAGCTCGCCGTCATAGATAAAACCGGTATCCCCTTCCGCGCAGGAGACGGTGATAAGCTGGCCAGCCTCGATGCTATCGGTGGCATTGCCACAGCCCACTACCGCCGGAATGCCCAGCTCGCGGGCGATGATGGCGGCGTGACAGGTACGGCCGCCCCGGTTGGTGACGATGGCGGAGGCCCGCTTCATGATGGGCTCCCAGTCCGGGTCGGTCATGTCGGTGACCAGCACATCGCCGGGCTGTACTTCGTCCATCTGACTGATGGAGGAGATGACCCGCGCCGGGCCCGCGCCAATCTTGTGACCGATGGCCCGCCCCTCGATCAGCACCTTGCCCGCTTGCTTGAGGGCAAAACGCTCGAGGGTGTTGGCCTCCTGGCGGCTGCGCACGGTTTCCGGGCGTGCCTGCACGATGTAGAGCTGGCCATCCTGCCCATCCTTGGCCCACTCGATGTCCATTGGGCGGCCATAGTGCTGCTCAATGATGAGGGCCTGTTTCGCCAGCGCCATCACCTCCTCATCGGTGATGCAGAAGCGGCTACGCTCGGCTTCGTTGGTGTCGACAATCTTCACCTGACGGCCGTGACCAGCATCGCCCGAGTAGGTCATCTTGATAAGCTTGGAGCCGAGGGTCTTGCGCACCACCGCCGGGCGCCCCCCCTTGAGGGTAGGCTTGTGCACATAGAACTCGTCCGGGTTGACCGCGCCCTGCACCACCATCTCGCCAAGACCATGGGCGCCGGTGATAAAGACCACGTCGTTGAAACCGGACTCGGTATCCAGGGTAAACATGACGCCGGAGGCGGCGAGATCCGAGCGCACCATCCGCTGCACCCCGGCCGAGAGGGCAACCCCCTTGTGGTCGTAGCCCTGATGCACCCGATAGGAGATGGCGCGATCGTTGAACAGAGAAGCAAACACATGCTTAACCGCCGTCATGACGGCATCGATGCCACGTACGTTGAGGAAGGTCTCCTGCTGACCGGCAAAGGAGGCGTCCGGCATATCCTCGGCGGTGGCGGAGGAGCGCACCGCAAACGAGGCCTCGACACCGGCACTCAACTTTTCATAGGCAACCCGGATAGCCTGCTCCAGCTCGGGCTGGAACGGGGCTTCGATCACCCAGTCGCGGATCTGCTGACCGGCCCGGTTGAGGGCGGCGATATCGTCCACGTCCAGATTGTCGAGCAGATGGTGGATCTTGCCGTTGAGGCCGCTTGACTCCAGAAACTCGTTAAACGCAAAGGCGGTGGTAGCAAAGCCCCCCGGCACGGATACGCCGACGCCAGAGAGGTTGCTGATCATCTCGCCAAGGGATGCGTTCTTGCCGCCAACTCGTTCTACGTCCTGCATTCCGAGTTGTTCGTACCAGAGCACGTACTGTTGCACTTGGATGTCTCCAGGTTGGTGGGCACCGATGCCATAGCACCTCGTGCGCCCGATTTAATCGATGAGGTTATGGGTAAGTCAGGTGCGTTATTGTCTGTTTCTTCTGTTGCCAACGACCATGAAAACGTTTTCTATTGGTTTTCAAAAAAATCCCCGAGCAAGCGTTGGGGATGGTCGAATGACCGGAACATTCTACAATGGCGACACAAAAAGATAACGATTCAGGTTTGCAAGCCACTTCACAACTTGGGCACAGCAGACCGGTTGACAAAACTGGTATGGTTTCGGGAGATACTTCTCACCCCTTACCCTATGCGACCCCACCCGCGGTATCACAGGAGCCCTACGTGCACACCGTATTTTATGTTTCAGACGGCACCGCCATCACCGCCGAAGTGTTCGGCCACGCGGTACTGAGCCAGTTTCCGCTGGCCTTCGAGCAGATCACTATCCCCTTTGTGGAGACACTGGAGAAGGCGCGTCAGGTGCGGATGCGGATCGACGAGCAGTTCCGCCAGACCGGGGTACGCCCCATTCTGTTTCACACCATCGTCGACCCGCTGGTACGGGAAGAGGTACTCAAATCGGAAGCGTGCGGCCACGACTTTCTCAATACCTTCGTCAGCCCGCTGGAGCAGGAGCTGGGGGTAAAAGCCGAGCCCCGCCTCCACCGCACCCACGGCATGGAGAACCGCAAGCTCTATGACGATCGCATCGAGGCGGTCAACTTTGCGCTGGCCAACGACGATGGCATCACCACCAAAGAGTACGATGAGGCGGACATCATCCTGATCGGGGTCTCCCGCTGCGGCAAGACCCCCACCAGCCTCTATCTGGCGCTGCAGTTTGGCATTCGCGCCGCCAACTACCCCTTTATCGAGCAGGACATGGGGATGCTGGAGCTGCCCGCCCCCCTCAAGGCCAACCGTCACAAGCTGTTTGGCCTCACCATAGCGCCGCAGCGGCTACACGAGATCCGTAACCAGCGCCGTGCCAACAGCCGCTACTCCTCCATCGAACAGTGCGAGCAGGAGCTGGCCTGCGTGGAGCGACTGTTTCGCCAGGAGGCGATACGCTTCCTGGATACCAGCTCCCACTCGGTGGAGGAGATCAGCGCCAAGGTTCTCGAGGCAACCGGTCTGCGCCGTCAGCTCTGTTAAGCCAGCTTGACAGCTATCGGCATCAACAAAAGATAAAAATTACAGTGTCGCGGCGAAAGTCAGCTGTGGCGAACTGCAATTCACATAGATGACAGTGAAAAGCGTGGGTAAAAAAGGGATAAGCACCACAAATGCTTATCCCTCTTCTTGTCGACCTTGCCGTTGTGCCCTTGTCACCCGCTGCCAGTTAGCCGCTATTCGATTCCGTTCTGCTGCGCTCGGCAAACAGCCAGCGTTCACTAACGATTGAGCTCAGGGTTGTTCATCAACCGAGCATAGAAGGCCAGCAAACCGTGGCGCAGGCGAACCCGCTCCGCCAGCCAGCCGCCAACGAGCGCCCCCGTTACCCCACCCACCAGCAACAGCGGCTGCCAGTAGTGCAGCAACTCCTGATCACCGAGTAACAGCCAACCCAGCAACATAATCGCGGCCACCAGCAACAACAGCGGACTGGCGGCAATCCCTAACCAGAGCGCCACCAGCACACTCCGGGCAACCCCTTGTTGCAGCACGCTTTCGCGCTTTCTGTACTCCAACTCCCTGCACTCTTCCCTGTACTCTCGCTTGTTTGGCATCATTTGCATCCATTTGTGGCTTGGCACCACAAAAGCACACCAACAAGACAAAATGTCAATAAAACAGAATTCGATTGCACAAACATCAACCAAAAACTACTAAGAAGCCTCTGCAGATCATGAAAAAGCTGCCTTTGGTACAAAAGACGGCCATTAGAGATGGAAAACAGGTGCATTCATGGCGGATTATCACTATTCTGCTTCGGTTGCCAGCCAACAGTAAAAATTGAAAATGGCATGTCGTAACGAAATAAATACAGCTTTCGTCAGGTTTTGGCTACGCACTGCGGCCTGCTCAGGATGAGCCCAACACCGACCAGAGACAACAGAGACGTAAGGACAGACCCATGGATTTGAAACAAGACGGTGAGGAGCTGAAGCGCGGCCTTAAAAACCGCCACATTCAGTTGATTGCTTTGGGCGGCGCCATCGGCACCGGCCTCTTTCTGGGCATTGCCCAAACCATCAAGATGGCAGGCCCCTCAGTCCTGCTGGGGTATGCCATCGGCGGCTTTATCGCCTTCCTGATCATGCGCCAGCTCGGTGAAATGGTGGTGGAAGAGCCGGTAGCCGGCTCCTTCAGCCACTTTGCCTACAAATACTGGGGTGAGTTTGCCGGTTTTGCGTCCGGCTGGAACTACTGGGTGCTCTACGTGCTGGTGAGCATGGCCGAGCTGACCGCGGTGGGCATCTATGTCCAGTACTGGTGGCCCGAGATCCCGACCTGGATGTCGGCCGCCTTCTTCTTCGTGCTGATCAACGCCATCAACCTCTCCAACGTCAAAGCGTTTGGCGAAATGGAGTTCTGGTTCGCCATCATCAAGGTGGTCGCCATCATCGGCATGATTGGCTTTGGCGGCTATCTGCTCATCTCCGGTGCCGGCGGACCCGAGGCGAGCGTCACCAACCTGTGGGCTCAGGGCGGTTTCTTCCCCAACGGCATCAGCGGTCTGGTGATGGCGATGGCGGTGATCATGTTCTCCTTCGGCGGTCTGGAGCTGGTGGGCATTACCGCCGCCGAAGCGGACAACCCCGAGAAGAGCATTCCCAAGGCCACCAATCAGGTGATCTACCGCATCCTAATCTTCTACATCGGTGCTCTGGCTATCCTGATGTCCCTCTACCCTTGGGGTAAAGTGGTGGAAGGCGGCAGCCCGTTCGTGATGATTTTCCACGCTCTGGACAGCAATCTGGTCGCCACCGTACTCAACATCGTGGTGCTGACGGCGGCACTGTCGGTCTACAACAGCTGCGTCTACTGCAACAGCCGGATGCTGTTCGGTCTGGCCAAACAGGGCAACGGCCCGAAAGCCCTGCTCAAGACCAACAAGAGCGGCGTGCCACTGGTTGCCCTCTCGGTCTCGGCCATCGCCACCCTGCTCTGCGTGCTGATCAACTACCTGATGCCGGGCAAGGCGTTCGGCCTGCTGATGGCGCTGGTGGTCTCCGCACTGGTGATCAACTGGGCGATGATCAGCCTCGCGCACCTCAAGTTCCGCAAGGCCAAGGTCGCAGAAGGCGTCCAGCCCAAGTTCAAGGCGTTCTGGTATCCCTTCGGCAACTACCTCTGCCTCGCGTTCATGGCTGGTATCCTGGTGATCATGTACATGACCCCCGATTTCCGCATCTCGGTCGAACTGATCCCCGCCTGGCTGGTGGTACTGGGCATTGGCTTTGTCATCAAGCGCAAGGGACAGGCCCAAAGCAAGGTTGCAGCCAATCTGGGTTAATACCCGCAACTGAGAAAAACAATGCAAAACGCCGATCGCATGATCGGCGTTTTTTTATTGCGAGCAGCACTACTAGCAGCCATAGCCCTCAGGAAGGCAGCTCTTGCCTTTGATCTTGCCGATGCTCCGGGCTGTTGATGCAACACTCATCGCGGAAAAAGGCGATGATCTCCTCCAGCACCGCGTATTGAGAGACGCAAAGCAGGGTGCGACTCTCCCGGTTTTGCTTCACCAGCCCCACCGAGACCAGCGCCGCGATATGGTGGCTGAGGGTGGAAGCGGGGATCGCCAGCTGCTTTTGCAGCTCACCCACCGGCAGCCCCTGCTCTCCCGCCTTGACCAGATGCTTGAAGATAAACAGCCGGGTCGGATGACCCAGCTCTTTCAATGCCTTGGCGACCTCTTCTAGTTGCATCTCTGCGCCCTCCACGAATTTGATATTTCGATAATACCAGAAATATCTTGACCGACCATTCATTTCGATTATTTTGGAAATATAGAAACCAAGTGAGGATACGACAATGAATGAGTGGTTAACCATGCTGACCGATGCAGCCCAGATGTTCCTGTTTCTGGCTGTCGAGCTGTCGGTGCTGTTTCTGGTCATTAGCGCCGGGGTCAGCCTGATCCGTCAGAAGATCCCCGACGAGAAGATCCAGCGGATGCTGGGGGCGAGACATGGCAAGGGCTATCTGCTCTCGGCCCTGCTCGGTGCCGTCACCCCCTTTTGCAGCTGCTCCACCATCCCCATGCTGAGAGGGCTGCTCTCGGCCAAGGCTGGCTTTGGCCCCACTCTCACCTTCCTGTTTATCTCCCCACTGCTGAACCCCATCATCGTCGGCTTGATGTGGGCCACCTTTGGCTGGAAAGTGACCCTGCTCTACGCCGTGATCGCCGCCAGCGTCTCCGTCATGGCGAGCATGCTGCTCGACAGATTGGGGTTCGAGCGCCATGTCATCGACCCCAAAGAGGCCACCCCCTCTTGCGGTAGTGGTTGTGGCCCGGCGACCCGCACCACCACTCAAGCACATTGCAGTGACAACCAACGCGGCGCCATTCGCGCAATCAAACCCCTCAACGGGGCAGCGTGCTGCCCGGCACCGCAACCAGAGATGGCAGAGCAGTCCACCCTTTCCTGCTGCGGCGATGGCACGGCAACCCTGACCCGTGCGCCACAACTCCCCACCGCCTGGGTCAAAGCTCGCATTGATGCCTGGCAGCAGTTCAAAGCGGTATTGCCCTTCCTGCTGCTTGGGGTGCTTATCGGCTCATTTATTTACGGTTTTATTCCGGCCGAGTGGATCGCAGCCCATGCTGGTGCCGACAACCCGCTGGCCATTCCCTTCAGCGCCATCGTCGGGATCCCGCTCTACATCCGTGCCGAGGCCGTGATCCCGCTGGCGTCGGTACTACTGGGCAAAGGGATGGGAATGGGCGCCGTCATGGCGCTGATCATCGGCAGTGCCGGCGCCAGCCTGACCGAGGTGATCCTGCTCAAATCCATGTTCAGAACCCCGATGATTGCGGCCTTCCTTACCGTGATCCTCGGCATGGCGATACTGATGGGCTACCTGATACAACTGCTGTTTTAAGTCGCCCATCATTAAACAGACAGGGTGTTAAGCCAGCAGAGTGTGAAACCATCAGGCTTCCCATAGACAAACGCCGATCAACTGATCGGCGTTTGTCTATTCCGTACGGCAATCTGCAACCGGCGTTACAGATATTGCCCGACGATGGGGAGCAGATCCTCGACGTCACGGGCGATATGGTCGGGTTGGTGTTCCCAGCGCTCCGGAGTCGCGCGGCTATAGGCGACAGCCACCGATATCACACGGCTCTGCTCGCCAAGCGCCGCTTGCAAATGACGGGCAAACTGCACATCCGCTTCATGGTCACCGATATAGATCAGCGACTGGCACCTAGCTGGGCCGAAGATAGACTCCAGACATTTGAGGCCACCGTAAGGATGGGGTTTTTGCTGCTGTCCGGGCACGTCATCATAGCCGACCACAGCCTTGAACAGGCTGTTCACGCCATGCTGCTCCAGTACCCGGCGAATGTTCTTTTGGGAGTTCTGCGAACAAATTCCGTGGGGAATGGCAGAGAAATGGTCAATCACCGCCTCCAGCCCCGCAAAAAAACGCACCTCGGTCCGGTTCATCTCCTGATGCTTGGCCCACAGACTGCCAGCCAGCACCATCTCGTCCCGCGACAAACCGTAGTAATCCATATAGAGCGCCTGCCAGTTCTTGGCGGCGTGATTGGCATGGTGATACTCCGCTTCGCTGCGCAGATAGCGCGGCAGATGTTCTCCGGTCAGATGGGGGGCGACCTCAGCCAGGATCTGCTTGGTGATATCGATATTCTTCGGCACCGAATTGACCAGAGTACCGTCATAATCCCATAAAATCGCATCCAACTTCATTGCGTTACCTGTCTCGCTTCACAGCCATAAGTCACGCCATGTTACTTGGCTTGCCTCCCCTCGCCAAACCGCGCTGTAAAAATGTGAGACCCATCCCGTCCCCACGCAGTAGCACAAGAGTTAATGTGCAACAACACAATAAATGAACATCCTCTGCCATACTCAGACGAAGTATTCCGTTACGCCGAAACCGGAGTCTGATCATGGTAACCAGCTCGCTTCACACCACAGATACCGAGGTTGAATTTGCCGACGATATCCAGTTGGTATCGACGACCGATCTCAAAGGGGACATCACCTACGCCAATCCGGCGTTTTGTCAGGTGGCAGGCTATCGCCTGGAAGAGATGTTGGGGCAACATCACAATCTGGTGCGCCACCCCGACATGCCCAAGGCAGCGTTTGCCGATCTCTGGGCCCACCTGCAGGCGGGCAAACCATGGCGAGGCATGGTAAAAAACCGCTGCAAGGATGGTCGCTATTATTGGGTTGATGCCTATGTCACCCCGATTTATGAAGATGGCAAGATGGTGGGTTACCAATCCGTCCGCTGCCGCCCCGCCGCAGAGCACAAAGCGCGTGCCAGCCAGATGTACAAAACCCTTAAAGCCCGTGAAACCGGCTCTGCCATTCACATGGGCCTGCGTCAACTCACGCCAGCCATGATGACCATCCCCCTGCTGCTCGTCAGCGTGATCAGCGCGCTCTGGCTGATCTCACCGCTGCAGGCGCTCTGGGTCATCATACCCCTCTTGGCAATAATCTGGTTCAATCGCCACCCTCTCTTCCTCACGCCGCGATTCTTGCAGCAGCTCGAGCAGGATTACGACAGCATCAGCCGCCTTATCTTCTCGGGGGATGCCCCCCACAGCATCGCCGATTTCCATATCAAACTCGGGCAAGCGAGGATCCGTACCGTACTCGGCCGGGTGGATGACACCACCGCGTCGCTCAATGCCATGGCCAATGACCTGCGCGGCTCCGCCTCGCTGGCCAGCCAGGATATCTCTTCGCAAGACACGCAGATCCAGCAGATTGCCACCGCCGTCACCCAGATGGCTTCGGCCGCCGAGGAGATCAACCGCAATATTCAAGACAGCAACAGCCAGATTGAAGAGGCCCGCCGCCACTGCATCACCACCAGCACCCAGCTTTCGGAAGCGGGAGAAGAGATGTCGGCGCTGGCCACCCAGGCGGAGCAAGCCTTTCAGTCAGCTGTCGAGCTGGCGAGCGAATCCGTGCGGATCGGCACCATCATGAGCGAAATTCGCGGCATTGCGGATCAAACCAACCTGCTGGCGCTCAATGCCTCCATCGAAGCCGCACGGGCAGGCGATCAGGGGCGCGGCTTTGCAGTGGTGGCGGACGAGGTTCGCAGCCTGTCGACCAGAACTCACAAGGCGACAGAGCAGATCCAGAACAGCATTGGCCATATCCAGCAAACCTTGGGGGGATGGAAAGAGATGATGCATCTCAATGTGACCAGAACCAACGCCTGCCTCGCCACCACCCGGGCAAGTACCGGCAACCTGAATCAGGTTGTGGTCGAGATAGACAAGGTCTCTGATTTTTCCAACCAGATCACCGCCGCGGCCACCGAGCAACAAGCGGTCATCGAGGAGATCAGTCGCAATATCAACCAGATATCCTCGCTCTCTCACGATAACAGTCTCAAAATCGATCAGGTCAGTGAAACCAGTGCCAACTTGCAGAGCAAAGCGAGCCAGCTCAAGGACTTAAGCCGGACGTTTGGATAGCAGCAATCAGATGACATATAAAAAGGGCCACCCGTCTGGGTGGCCCTGTTGTTTATACGGCTTAACTGTTGCTCTTGGATGCCACTTACTTGGCGTAATCCTCAGTCGGGATACAGGCACAGAACAGGTTGCGATCGCCGTAGACGTCGTCGATACGGTTCACAGAGGGCCACAGTTTGGCGGCGCGCACGGCGTCGGACGGGAAGACCGCCTCGGCGCGGCTGTAGCCACGGGACCACTCAGCATCCATCACGTCATCCTGGGTGTGCGGCGCATGGACCAGCGGGTTGTCGGCGAGGCTCCACTGCCCCTCCTGCACCTTGGCAATCTCGGCGCGGATGGAAGTCATCGCCTCGACGAAGCGATCCAGCTCGCGCTTGGATTCCGACTCGGTCGGCTCGACCATCAGGGTACCCGCTACCGGGAAGCTCATGGTCGGCGCGTGGAAGCCGTAGTCCATCAACCGCTTGGCTACGTCCATCTCGCTGATGCCGGAAGCCTCCTTGAGCGGACGGATATCCAGGATGCACTCGTGGGCTACCCGACCGTTACGGCCGGAGTAGAGCACCGGGAAGGATTCCCCCAGCTTCTTGGCCAGATAGTTGGCGTTGAGGATGGCCACCTGAGTGGATCTCTTCAATCCTTCGTCACCCAGCATGGCGATATACATCCAGCTGATGGGCAGGATGCTGGCCGAACCGAACGGTGCAGCCGACACGGCGCCGTTATCACGGCTCTCCTTGTCGGTCTTGACTACGGCGTGACCGGCCACGAACGGTGCCAGATGCTTCTTCACGCCGATGGGGCCCATGCCCGGGCCGCCACCGCCATGAGGAATGGCGAAGGTCTTGTGCAGGTTGAGGTGAGAGACGTCCGCGCCGATAAAGCCCGGTGCCGTCAACCCGACTTGCGCGTTCATATTGGCGCCGTCCAGATAGACCTGACCACCGTGCTGGTGAACGATGTCGCACACCTCCTTGATGGTCTCCTCATACACCCCGTGGGTGGAGGGGTAGGTCACCATCAGACAGGAGAGCTGATCCCCCGCCTCGGCGGCCTTGGCCCGCAAGTCGTCGAGATCCACGTTGCCGGACTTGTCACAGGCGGTGACGATCACCTTGAGCCCCGCCATCTGGGCAGAGGCCGGGTTGGTGCCGTGGGCGGACGCAGGGATCAGGCAGATATCGCGATGCCCCTCGCCGCGGGACTCGTGGTACTTCTTGATGGCGAGCAGACCTGCGTATTCGCCCTGAGCACCTGAGTTTGGCTGCATGCAGACCGCATCGTAACCGGTCACCTTCACCAGCCAGTTTTCGAGGTCGGCCAGCAGCAACTGGTAGCCCTTGGCCTGCGCCAGCGGGGCGAACGGGTGCAGCTTGCCAAACTCGGGCCAGGTCACCGGGATCATCTCGGCGGTGGCGTTGAGCTTCATGGTGCAGGAGCCGAGCGAAATCATGGCGTAGTTGAGGGCCAGATCCTTGGCTTCAAGACGGTGGATATAACGCAGCATCTCGGTTTCGGAGTGGTACTTGTTGAACACCTCGTGGGTCAGCACGGCGTCGGTGCGCAGCAGATCCTGCGGGATGGCGTGATGAGTCTGGGCCGCCTTGTCGAGGGCCTCGATGTCGAGGCCATGGCCTGCCCCTAGGAACAGTTCGAACAACTCGGCCACATCGCCGCGAGTGGTGGTTTCAGAGAGGGAGATCCCTACCGCACCGTCGAGATCGGCACGGAGGTTGATGCCATTGGCTTCAGCCTTGGCAATAAGTGCTGCTTTATCTGCCGTCAGCACGGTCAGGGTATCGAACCAGCTGGCATGCTTGAGGGCCACCCCCTTGGCCTTGAGGCCAAGCGCCAGAATGGTGGTGAGACGGTGCACGCGGGAGGCGATGGTTTTCAGTCCCACCGGGCCGTGGTAGACGGCGTAGAAGCTCGCCATGTTGGCCAGCAGCACCTGAGCGGTACAGATGTTGGAGTTGGCCTTCTCGCGGCGGATATGCTGCTCGCGGGTCTGCATCGCCATGCGCAGCGCGGCCTTGCCACGGGAATCCTTGGAGACACCGATGATGCGGCCCGGCATGGAGCGCTTGTAGGCATCGCGGGTAGCGAAGAAGGCTGCGTGGGGGCCACCGTAACCCATGGGCACGCCAAAGCGCTGGGCGGAGCCCAACACCACATCGGCGCCCAGCTCGCCCGGGGATTTGAGCAGCAGCAGGGAGAGCAGATCGGCGCTGACGCAGGCCAGCCCTTTCTGGGCCTGTACCGCGGCAATCAGGGCGCGCAGATCTTTCACCTCACCTGTGGTGGTGGGGTACTGGAACAGGGCCCCGAACACCTCTTCGCTCACCGCGTCGTTCGCGGCACCGACCGCTACGTCAAAACCAAAGTGAACCGCACGCTCCTTGACCACGTCGATCACCTGCGGGTGCACGTCATCGGCCACGAAGAAGAGGTTGGATTTGGACTTGGCCATCCGCTTGGCCAGCGCCATCGCCTCGGCGGCGGCGGTCGCTTCATCCAGCAGGGAGGCACTCGCCAAATCCATGCCGGTCAGATCCAGCGTCAGCTGCTGGAAGTTGAGCAGGGCTTCGAGACGGCCCTGTGCCAGCTCGGGCTGGTAGGGGGTGTAGGCGGTATACCAACCCGGATTTTCCAGCACGTTGCGCAAAATGACGTGGGGCACATGGGTATCGTGATAACCCATGCCGATATAGCTCTTGGCAATCTTGTTCTGAGCGGCATAGCCCCTGAGCTTGGCCAGCGCCTCCACTTCGGTCATACCGGCACCGATCCCCAGCGGGCCCGGCAGGCGAATGGCGGCGGGCACGGTCTGTTCAATCAAATCGTCCAGGCTTTCGGCCCCAACGGTCGCCAGCAGCTGGCGCAGCTCTTCCTCGCCCGGGCCGATATGGCGGCGGACAAAATCGGTTTTTTGCTCGAGTTCAAACAGTGACTGGGTCATTTCCCTATTTCCTGATAAATAAGTCCTGGCATGACATCCTGATAACCAAGACCTGATGTTCCTGATCGTCGGCTGATACCGACTCCACTCATGTTCTGGATCCCGCAGACAGGGTGCGGCACCGGATGCTGCGGCAGCATCAAGAGGGGATCGCCTTGTTTCGAACCGGCCCGTTTGCTCCCTAGGCTCCTAGACTGGCAAACGGCAGGCGCGGGCGACTTCACCCTTCCACCGGCCGGTACTTGCCCGGCTGGCGGTCATACAAAGGGGCCCTGCTGTGTTGGCAGGGCCTGGGGGCATTACTCTTCGTCCACCACGTTCTGGTAGCCTTCGGCATCCAGCAGGTTGGCCAGCTCGCTCTCGTCATCGAGCTTGATGCGGAACAACCAGCCAGCGCTGTAGGGGTCGGAGTTGACCAGCTCGGGGCTCCCTTCCAGCTCTTCGTTGACGGCAATGATCTCGCCGCTCACCGGGCTGTAGATGTCGGAGGCCGCCTTGACCGACTCGGCCACGGCGCAGTCGTCACCGGCACTGACCTGCTTGCCCACTTCCGGCAGCTCGACAAACACCATGTCACCCAGCAGCTCCTGGGCGTGCTCGGTGATACCGACCACGGCCTCGCCGTTGGCTTCAACACGGATCCACTCGTGGGAAGTGGCATATTTCAGTTCGCTCGGGATATGGCTCATTTGTGCTTCCTTTGATCTTTGAGTCGCGTTTAAAAACGAATATGAAAAGGGATGGGGGAGGCACTGCCCTCCCCCAAGACGATGTTAAACCAGCTTCTGGCCGTTACGGACGAAAGCGGGCTTGGTGACCTTCACGGTGACCAGTTTCTTGCGGATCTCCACCTCGGCCAGTTCACCGATATCACGGGGCACCCGTGCCAGGGCAATACTGTAGCCCAGGGTGGGGGAGAAAGAGCCGGAGGTGATCACACCTTCCCGCTTCTCACCGTTTGCCGCAGTGAAGGTAACGGGCATACCGGCACGCAGCACTCCTTTCTCTTCCATCACCAGACCCACCAGCTTGGGCTGATTGCCCGCCGCTTTCTGTGCTTCCAGCACGTCGCGGCCGATAAAGTTGCGATCGCTCGGCTCCCAGGCGATGGTCCAGGCCATGTTGGCGGCCAGCGGAGAGACTGACTCGTCCATATCCTGACCATAGAGGTTCATCCCCGCTTCGAGGCGCAGGGTATCGCGAGCACCGAGACCACACGGGGCCACGCCGTTATCCAGCAGCGCTTGCCACAGCTCGCAGGCTTTCTCTTGCGGCACTACGATTTCATAACCATCTTCGCCGGTGTAGCCGGTAGTGGCGATAAAGAGATCGCCAGCCTGCACGCCGAAGAAGGGTTTCATCCCCACCACGGCGGTACGCTGAGCGGCGCTCAGCACGGCCGCAGCCTTGACCTTGGCGTTGGGGCCCTGCACCGCAATCATCGCAAGCTCCGGACGCTCGGTCACTGTGATATCGAAATCGATGGCGTGATGGCGGATCCAGGCCAGATCCTTCTCGCGGGTAGCGGAGTTGACCACCAGCCGGTAGAAGGTATCGGTCAGGTAATAGGTGATGAGGTCATCGATGACGCCGCCTTCCGGATTGAGCATGCCGCTGTAGAGGGCCTTGCCGGGGGCAGTGAGTTTGGCCACGTCGTTGGCCAGCAGGTGTTGCAGAAAGGCTTTGACCCGTTCGCCGGTCAAATCGACGATGGTCATGTGGGAGACATCGAACATACCGGCATCGCTGCGCACCGCGTGGTGCTCTTCCAGCTGGGAGCCGTAGTTGATGGGCATTTCCCAACCGTGGAAGTCCACCATCTTGGCGCCGGCTTCCAGGTGTTTGGGATGCAGTACAGTAGTCTGGATCATCGCATTCTTTCCTTAGCAAAAAGCCTTTTCGCTTTGGCGACCACCCTTGCGACCCGCGCCACCGCTCTGACTGCACTGCGTGCAACAAAAAGCGACCGGATCCAAAAGTGTGTGCTCGCTCCTGCCCTTGCCAGGCAAGAGGGATTCCTTGAACGGAGCGGATTATATGACAAGCAGGCGAGCGTGCCGCTCAAAAAAAACTAATCCTCTCCCGTAAAACTGACTCCAGACACTAAGATAAATGCAGTGATAAAAACAGCCATAAGCCGACTCAGGCGAGATTAAATTTTGATTTTTACCGTTTCGTCACAATTTGCAGAAAAACGTTTCGCTCCAGAGCAAAATTAAAGGCTGACACCCAAAACGGGTCGTCAGCCTTGTCGGATTACTTTTGTTGTCAAAAACGGCGAGTAATATTAGTTTTTTTCACCCTTGGCCTGCATGGCACAGCCCTTGGGCGCAGCAACAGCCCAGTCAGGACGGGCCAATGCGGGCAACTCGCCCTCCAGCCCCATGGCGGCGCGGATCACCCCCTCCTTGAAGGGCGTCAGCAGATTGGCAGCGCGCAATCCCACGCCCCGCACCAGCTTCTTGAGCGGGTTGGCCCCGCTGAACAGCCGTTTGAGCCCTTCCATCGCCGCCAGCATGCGAGCCGCCTCGCTCTTGCGCCAGCGCTCGTAACTGCGCAGGTTGCCGAGCAGGCCGATATCCTCGCCCGCGGCATGATTTTGCAAGATCTGCTCCGCCAGCGCGGCAGCATCCAGCAGGCCAAGGTTGACCCCCTGCCCCGCCAGAGGGTGGATGGTGTGGGCGGCATCTCCCACCAGCACCAGCCGCTCGCGGGCAAAGTCGCGGGCATAGCGGGCGGTAAGAGGAATCGCGCTGCGCGGCCCCTCCACCTTGCACAGACCGAGCCGGGCATCGAAGGCGGCGGTAAGCTGGCGATTGAACTGCTCGTCATCACAGGTGCAGAGCGCCTCGGCGCGGGCCGCAGGCAGCGACCAGACGATGGAACAGAGGTTCTCCTTCCACAGCGGCAAAAAGGCGAGCGGGCCATCCGGGGTGAAGATCTGGCGAGCAACAGCTTCATGGGGTTCGGCGCAGCGCACCGTCGCCACCAGCGCGTGGTGACCGTAATCCCAGCTGGTAAGCGGGATATCGGCCTGACGGCGCACCCAGGAGTGGGCGCCATCGGCGGCTACCACCAGTTTGGCCGAGATGGCCTGACCATCTTCAAGGAGCAGCAGGGCGCCCGCCGGGCCGCTCTGCAGGCTCTTGGCTCTGGCGGGGGTCAGCAACTGGATATTGCTGGCACCTTCAATTGCCTCAAGCAGCGCCAGCTGGATCACCCGATTCTCGACGATGTGGCCGAGGTTGGCCTGACGCAGGCTGGCGGCATCGAAGTCGATATGGCCAAAACTGTCCTGCTCCCACACCGCCATCTTGTCGTAGGCCTGCAGGCGGCGCGCTTCAATGCCGTCCCAGGCGCCGACATGGCGCAGGATCTGCTGGCTGGCCAGACTCAGGGCGCTGACCCGGTTATCGGCCACCTCCCCCAGCTGCGGGTCGGGCAGTTGTCCCTCCACCACCAGCACCTTGAGGGCGCTATGTTTCAAGGCCGCAGCGAGCCCCAGCCCCACCATGCCGCCACCGACAATCACCACATCCACATTTTGCATCTGCATCATCTCATCCTTTCAGGGCTGACCGGCTGGCCAGCGAGGGGACGCCCGCAAGCATCACCTCTTTATTCAATAGGTTTTGATCAACGAATGGCGGTCAACAGGTTCCACTCAACAAGTGCTGGCTAGTTGCCGCACACATCAGCGACAAAGCCCAAGGTGCGCGAGGCAAGCGGCGCCTTGAGGCACTGGAATCGCCCCATCAGGGTGAGCGCCAGATTCCGCCCCGCCACCAGCGGATCGTGACCATTGGAGAAGAGCTGGGCCAGCGAAGAGGTGAGCCAGACGGTCTGCGCCTGATCGCGCTGAC
The DNA here is from genome assembly GCF_041402305.1 of Aeromonas sp. S12(2024). NCBI lineage: Bacteria > Pseudomonadati > Pseudomonadota > Gammaproteobacteria > Aeromonadales > Aeromonadaceae > Aeromonas > Aeromonas sp. S12(2024). The sequence goes on along the minus strand of NZ_JBGLRB010000003.1, from coordinate 236,213 downwards.
GCTGCTGCCAGTAGCCACTCAGTACCTTGAAGCTGCCGATATCCTCCCCCTCTGCCAACGCCTTGGCTACGGCGCCGGTAAGCAGGTCGAGGTCCCGCATCCCGAGGTTGAAGCCCTGTCCGGCGATAGGGTGCAGGGCGTGGGCGGCATTACCGACCAGCACGGTGCGCTGGGCCAGCGGGTAGTCGCAGGCGGTCAGAATGAGCGGATAGACGTGACGCACGCCGCATCGCTCGAAGCGACCAAGCCGCCAGCCAAAGGCCTGCTGCAGACGGGCAAGAAACGCCGCCTCATCGAGGGCCGTCAGCTCATCCACCTCATGCTGCCCGACGCTCCATACCAGCGAGGAGAGCCCCTCCTGCATCGGCAGCAGGGCCAGCGGCCCCCCTTCGGTAAAACGCTCGAAGGCGCGTCCCTCAGGGTCTTGCGCCGTTTTGACCGTGGCGATGATGGCGTGCTGCTCAAAGTCGTGGCGGGTCACCGGCAACTTGAAGTGCTGACGCACAAAGGAGTTGCCGCCGTCTGCCGCCACCAGCAGGCGGGTCTCAATCTGTTCACCGCTCTCGAGGGTGAGGGTCACCTTATCCTCATCGGGCGCAATCTCGCTCACCCGTGCCGGACAGCAGACCCGGATATTGGGAGAGGCCGCCATCGCCCGTTGCAGCTCATGACCGGCAGCGGCAAGCTCGATCACCTGGCCCAGCGCGGGCAGACCGTATTCGGCCGCCGACAGGCGAGCCTGACCGAAGTGGCCCCGATCCGAGACATGGATCTGGGTAATGGGGGCGCAATGGGGGGCAAACAGCGGCCAGAGTCCGCGTCGCAACAGCGCATCACAGGTACCGGCCGAAAGCGCAATGGCGCGGGCGTCGAACCCTGAATGGGTGTGCTGTTCGGGGACGCTTGCCTCCAGCAGAAGGATCTCGAGGGGGGAGCCATCGGATCGAAGCAGAGCCGCCAGCGAGAGCGCCAGCACGGCACCGCTCATTCCACCGCCGACCAGGGTGACATCGACCTGTCGCACATCAGATTGAGACATAAGCAGAGAGGAAGAAGTGAAAAAGGTGGCCTCATGCTATCACAAAGCCGCTGGCCGAATGCGAGGTCACCGGCAAAAAACCGGTTGCGCCTCACAGGGTTAGCCACCACAAGGAAATAAAAAAGAGCGCCATCAGGCGCTCTTGCAGATTCAGTAAGGGTCGCGTTGACCCGCACCTCAATGAAGGGTCGGCGGCGCGCTCGGGGTATCGGGGCGCTTGCCAAACTCTTCGAAGGCCATCATGACACCCAGTTTGACGTGTTCGTAGAGCACCAGGAAAGAGGCTTCGTTCTCGTCATCTTCCTGATCGAACTCGGCGGAGACCTGAGTGATGCTGGCGATATCCTGGATCATCTCCTGCAGCTCTTCCGATGCGCGGGAGAGCTCCTGCTGCACCACGCCGAAACCGGCCAGAAATGCCTGTGACCAGTCCACCAGCGAATCGATGCGCTCATCGAGGGGAGCATCATCACTTGGCAGCAGCAGCTCGACGCCCTTCTGGGCCATCAGGCTCTCGACCACATTGTGATAAAGATCGGTCATCACCTGGCGCACCGGGGCCGGCAAGCCGAAACCGTCGTTAACCAGATCGTTGAAATGGGGCAGCCAACTCTTGTCGTCCAGTGCCACACCGCCGCACACCAGACCGCAGATCACACCATGGGCCTCTACTGCGCTGGCCATCAGCTCATGTTGTTCCATGATGTCGGCCACTGCCGCATATTTAAGGGGGTTCGTTTTGCTCATCGAGGATCCGCTCAAAGTTCAGTCAAATTTGCAGAATTAATGGTCAGGATCCTAGCATTCTCCCTCTTGCAGAGCCAGCAAGGCCTTGAAACTTATGCATCTGCGCTATATAGTCCCGCCCAGTTGTCCACGTGGATAAAGGCGGAAATCAGCTCCGCCGTATTGAGGAAGGCATGAGCACAGAGGCCGTAGAAATCGTCATTTTGGGACGTCCCTACAAGGTATCCTGTCCCTTGGGACAGCAGGATGCCCTGCGCCAGGCCGCCGAGCAGCTGACCGACAAGTTGATCGACCTGCGTCAACGCTCCAAAGTCTCCAGCAACGAGCAATTGGCTATCATGGCGGCGCTCAATTTCTGTCATGAGCTCTGCCTTGAAAAAGAGAAGAACCACCAATACTCTGAGACCATGGACAAGCGGATCAAGATGCTGCAGCGCACCATCGAAGCGGCCCTGATCGAGCACGGACAATATGGTGATTCCAGCGAAGAGGGGCAACAACCCTAATCGCAAACCGTTTTAAAATTCCCTGGGATGTTTGTCAGCCGGTTCAAGTCCCCGAGCCGATATTCATACCAAACAGGGGATCTGCCTTCTGGCTATTGCGCATGCTCGGCACGACCGAGAAGCCTGCGGTCAGATCCGATCCCCGCCTTGAACCGACGGTTCAAGGGCCCAAACCGGCAACGGCATCTCGGGGTACCAACAGCAAAAGCCCGTCACCAGCATGACGGGCTTTTTCTTTGCCTGATGATCAACGAACTATCCCGTCCTGAATATGGTTTACACCTTTCCCCCCAATAAATGGAGAACCCGATGGGACAAGGTGTGAAGCGGACACAGCCATAACGACAAAGCCCGCCAAAAAGGCGGGCTTTGTTTTGCAGCAGGCAAGCAAATTTAGATGGCCATCTGCTCGTGAGGCGAGCCGTGGTGGCGTAACCAGACAAAACTCAGCGCCACGATCAGCACCATCAGGGTCATGATGGCCCCCAGGGTCACCTGTCCAGTCATCGGGAAACCGGCCGCTAGCAGGGTCACCACACCGGCCCCCAGATTCTGCATCCCGCCGAGAATGGCCCCCGCGGTGCCGGCCTGACCCGGGAAGGGCTCGATGGCACAGGAGGTGGCGGTCGGGTAGAGAATACCGCTACCGATGAAGTAGACAGCCGCACCACCAACCAGCGAGGCGGCACTCACCACCCCGAACAGCCCCGGCACCAGAATGATGAGGGAGCCGAGCGCCAGAAAGGCGATCCCCAGACGCATCAGCTTGCCCTGAGTCAAACGGAAGCTCAGCTTGGCAGAGAGCCAGGCCCCGAACAGATAGCCGGGCAGCGGCAGCACGAACAGCACGCTCACGGTACGGGCGCTCAGTTTCAGCACATCGCCCAGCAGCACACCGGCCGCAGCCTCGAACACTGCCAAACCGGCAAAGGTCGCCATCAGGCAAAGCAGGTTGCCCTGAAACTTGGGGTTGCCCAGCACATGACGATAGGCAGCACCGACGCGCAGCGGCTGACGAGCAGCAGCAGGCAGCGTCTCACCAAACCAGGCCATGATCGCCAGAGTGGCTACGGCACCAAAACCGAACAGGAACCAGTAACCGGCGCGCCAGTTGAACAGCTCGGTCAGCCAGCCACCCAGCACCGGGGCCAGCAGCGGGGAGAAGATCACCCCCATGCTCACCAGACTGTTGGCGCGGTTGAGCTCGGCGCCGTTGTAGCGATCGCGCATCACGGTACGGCTCATGGCGCCACCGGCACCGGTACCCAGCCCCTGAATAAAGCTACCCACTAGCAGGGCGGCAAAATGGGGGATGATCTGAATGATCAGGGTGCCCACCAGAAACACCATCATGCCGACGATCAGCACCGGGCGACGGCCGATACGATCCGACAACGGCCCATAGACAAACTGGGAGAGGCCATAGGGGATCAGGTAACAGGCCATCACCGCCTGCAACTGGCCCGAGGCCACATTGAAGTCCCCCGCCATCATGGGAATGGAGGGAACATAAAGGGTCTGGGTCATCTGGCCCACAGCGACCATCAGAATGGTCAGTAAAAACAACGGATAAAAACTGTGCCGATCCATATCAGTCCCAAAAAATCGAAAAAATGCTGCCGCCCCTCTGGCACAAAATGGCCCAGAGGAATCTGATCACAGAGGCTGTGATGCAATCAAAAACAGTGTTGGAAACAGTAGGCGGGGAGCCCGCCAAGCCACCGCACAGGACGCTTGGTGGTATGGGGGCATCATAGTGATTCAGCTCACAAAAAACGAACGAATCTTTATAATCGGGTTGCCTTAGTTTTTCTAATATTACGGGGCAGCACGCCCCGTCAGCAGTTAAAAATCAACGTGTTACCATCTGCTGCGCCTGCTTGATCAGCTCATCGGGCTGCTCCTTGCGTGGCGGTATGGTGATCCCCTTCTGGCAGGCAGGTTTCTCTGCCATGCGATCCATCCAGGCTTGCAGATGGGGCAATCCCTCGATGGAGATACCGCTCCAGTCATAAATACGCACCCAGGGCCAGGTGGCAATGTCGGCGATGCTGTACTCGTCCGCCAGATATTCATGATGGGCCAGATGGCTGTCGAGCACCTCGAACAGGCGGCGCCCCTCCTTCTGGTAGCGTTCGATAGCGGCGGGGATCTTCTCGGGGAAATAGCGGTAGAAGACATTGGCCTGCCCCATCATGGGTCCTACCCCGCCCATCTGGAACATCAGCCACTGGATGGCTTGAGAGCGGCGTTTGGGATCAGCGGGCAGCAACTTGCCTGCTTTCTCCGCCAGATAGATGAGGATGGCCCCCGACTCGAATACGGCGAAATCGTCGTTATCCCGATCGACGATAGCCGGAATACGGCCATTTGGGTTGATGGCGAGAAACTCGGGCTTCTTCTGATCCAGCGCCGAAAGATCGAGAGGAATAACCCGATAGGGCAAACCCAACTCTTCGAGGGCGATCGCCACTTTGAAACCATTGGGGGTCGCGGCGGTGTAAAAGTCGATCATGATTCACTCCTTGTTGGTCATAGCCAGATTGCACGGTTGGAACAGGGTGCAACACCATAGCCGCCTCATCTTGCAACAAGTGACCGGCTCCAGACCATTAAAAAGCAGCGCACCGTAGGCCAAACAAGGCCACGGTGCGCCGCTGGTGCTCTCTGGCAATAGTAGATATTAGTTAATCACGGCGACCGGCTTGCGCTGGCGCAGCATGATCAGGCGGGAAAGCAGCGGGAAGTAGGACTCCAGCTTGCGCAACAGCACCCGGCTGCAGGCAGGCTCGGCCAGCTCCGACTCATCCAGCACGATGCCGTTTGAGACAAAATAGAAACGGGGGTCACGCACATCCGGCCCGCAGACCGTCAGCTCCTTGTCTCCCTTGCGGATCAGCAGCGGCAAGACCGGCAAACCGATCGTCTCATCCTCTCCCCGGGCAAATCCGGCATCCTGCCAGGGCGCATCGCCGTCGATCAGCAGGATCGCCGCCTCCGTCTTGGCCGGTTGCCACTGGGCCAGGGGGGTCACGGTGATGTGGGCAAAGTGATCACCATACTCGGGTGATGACCGCAAGATGGCCAACAGTCCCTCGCTGGCCGCTGACACGTTCTGACTCACTAATGACAAATTCATGGTTCACATCCCTATGCTCATGACAGCCTGTATCCGGCTGCTGGGATAAGACTAGCGCAGATCTGGTCTATATTGGAGCCGTCAAATCTGGCAGTGGTAATCAATTGGTCGTAGGGGGATAACAGTTGCCATCGCACAAAATACTGGTATCATACCCCGTCCTTTTATCCCCCGTTCTTTAACATCCAGTGGTGAACCTATGCATCCGATGCTGAATATCGCCGTGCGCGCTGCGCGCAACGCCGGTCAAGTTGTAGTAAAAGCCTTCTCCCAGCCTGAGAACATTGAGGCTATCCAAAAAGGCAGCAATGACTTCGTGACCAACGTTGACCGTGAAGCCGAAGCGGCCATCATTCACACCATCAAAAAATCTTACCCGGAGCACAGCATTGTTGCTGAAGAGTCTGGTGAGATTGCCGGTACCAATCCGGACTACCAATGGATCATTGACCCACTGGATGGCACGACCAACCTTGTCAAAGGCATTCCGCACTTTGCCGTTTCCATCGCCCTTCGCGTGAAAGGCAAAACCGAACAAGCCGTTGTTTACGATCCCATCCGTGACGAACTGTTTACTGCTACTCGTGGTAGCGGCGCCCAGCTGAACGGCTACCGTATCCGTGTCGGCAAAGCCAAAGAGCTGGCTGGCACCGTACTGGCCACAGGTTTCCCCTACAAGCAAAAGCACCACATCGAGTCCTACCTGAAGATGTTCCAGAGCATGTTCATCGAATGTGCCGACATCCGTCGCTCCGGCTCTGCCGCACTGGATCTGGCCTACGTGGCTGCCGGTCGCATCGACGGTTTCTGGGAAATCGGCCTGAAACCCTGGGACACCGCTGCCGGTGAACTGCTGGCCAAAGAAGCTGGCGCCATCGTCACCGACTTCGTAGGTGGTCACAACTACGAAAACTCCGGCAACATCGTGGTTGCCAACCCGCGTGTCCTGAAAGAGATGCTGGGCAAGATCCGCGAAGAGCTGCCGGAGTCTCTGGCCAAATAAGCCAGCTCCCCAGCCTTCACCAATATAAAAAAACCGGCGCAAGCCGGTTTTTTTGTTTCTGTTAACCGAACACCAAGGCAGACATCTGCAGCTGATTTAAAAGAGTTCGCGATGCATCCCCCACTTGCCACCCAACATCCAGCTCCGTCATTTGCAGACCACCACTCTTGCCCCCCGCCTTTGGCTACCGATAAGAGTTCCCATGTGTTTGCTTGGATAAACTCTTTCCAGATTTTCAGATAGCGGCAATCGCCTTGCAGGCATGGACAAGGGGCGGCCAAGTGGATGTAATGCCACCATCCACTTTGCACACCTTGAGGTCATGCCATGGACCATCTCTCAGCTCTTCCTCCGTTATCCTGGTCACAGCAACTGCGCAGCCAGATGCAAAGCCGCCCGCTCACTGCTCTCGGCCTCTTTATCGCGCTGGCTGCCGTCTTGTTGCTGCTGTTGCAGAGTCTCATCATGCTCGCTACCGGCGAGGTGACCAGCGGCGTGCGCTATGGCCTTGTCGGTGGTGCCGCCGGGTTTGCCGCCACCGCCATCGGCGCCCTGCCCGCCCTGTTTCTGCGCTCGGTGCCGCAAAAGGTAGAGGACACCATGCTGGGCTTTGCCGCCGGCATGATGCTGGCGGCCAGTGCCTTCTCCCTGCTGCTGCCGGGGCTGGAGGCCGCCGAGGGGATCACTGGCAACGGCTTCAGTGCCGCCGCCGTGGTGGTGGTCGGCATGACCCTCGGGGTGCTGTTGATGCTGGGACTGGATCAGTTCACCCCCCACGAGCATGACAAGACCGGCCCCTGCGGCCCCGGCCATGAGAGCTGCTCCCGGGTCTGGCTGTTCGTCTTTGCCATCGCCCTGCACAACCTGCCGGAGGGGATGGCCATCGGGGTCAGCTTCTCGCAGGGGGATATGTCGGTGGGGCTGCCGCTTACCACTGCCATCGCACTGCAGGATATTCCGGAAGGATTGGCGGTGGCGCTGGCCATGTGCGCCGCCGGTTTTCGCCCCTCGGTGGCGGTGCTGGTCGCCATCGCCAGCGGCCTGCTCGAACCGATTGGCGCCCTGCTCGGGGTGGGGCTCTCCAGCGGCCTTACCATCGCCTACCCCATAGGACTTGGGCTCGCCGCCGGCGCCATGCTGTTTGTGGTCTCGCACGAGGTAATTCCGGAGACTCACCGCAACGGTCACCAGACCTATGCCACCCTCGGCCTGATGGCAGGCTTTGCCCTGATGATGACCCTCGATACCGCGCTCGGCTAAAGGCCCTCGCCGCGCCTCATCAATGCTTTTTGTCACCCGCGGCGCTCCCATATGGAGCGCCGCGTTTCATCTCTCCTTTCGCTTGCGCCTCTCGGCGCCGACGCCATCTTTTGTTATGATCTACAGCAACTTAAATTCAGCCACACGGCTATCAAGACGAGGTCAGCAATGAAAGTAGGTATTATCGGCGCCATGGAGCAAGAAGTAGCCCTGCTGCGCAGCCAGATGAGTAACCCCACCACCCTGCAACTGGGCGGCTGCGAGTTTTATCAAGGGATGCTGGCAGGCAAAGAGGTGATCCTGACCCGCTCCGGTATCGGTAAGGTCGCCGCCAGCGTGGCCACCAGCTTGCTGCTGGAAAAGTTTTCCCCCGACTGCGTCATCAATACCGGCTCTGCGGGCGGCTTTGCCCAGGACCTGCATATCGGTGATGTGGTGATCGCCAGCGAGATGCGTTTCCACGATGTCGACGTGACCGCTTTTGGTTACGAGATGGGCCAGATGGCGCAGCAACCTGCCGCCTTCCCCTGCGACGAGAAGCTCATCGCGGTCGCCCAGGATTGCATCGCCGAGCAGGGTAAGCACCAGACCAAGGTCGGCCTTATCTGCACCGGCGATCAGTTCATGTGCAAACCGGACGCCATCGCCAAGGCTCGCGCCGACTTCCCGCAGATGCTGGCGGTCGAGATGGAAGGTGCCGCGATCGGTCAGGTGTGCCACATGTTCAAGGTGCCCTATCTGGTGGTACGCGCCATGTCCGATATCGCTGGCAAGGAACAGGTTGAATCCTTCGATGCCTTTATCGAAGTGGCCGGCAAGCACTCCGCCGAAGTGATCATCAAGATGCTCGGCAAGCTGTGATCGAGACCGGCTCGCTTGATTTGATGGCCGACGCCCTCCTTTCGACGACGGCGGCCATTCTGGTAGGTGCTGCTCTGCTGGAGGCGGTGATCCCGTGGCCATCCCATCTGCGTCTTTCGGCCGTCACGCCGCTGCTGACCCGGTTGGGGCACAAGGTACACAGACCCGATGGTTCACCCGGCCAGCAAATGCAGGCGGGACTGCTGGCAATGCTGGTAGTCTGGCTCCCCTGCGCCGCTGGACTCTGGTCGCTGCGCAATCTGGCCCTGAGCGAGCCGATCTTCGACCTGCTGTTCCTGCTGCTGATGATCGAATCCCGCTCACTACGCGAACTCGCCCATGCCACCCGCTCGCTCGCCACGCAGGAGACCCTGCCGCTGGCGAGATTGCAGGCGACACCCTGGCTCAAGCGGGAGACCGGTAAACTCTCGACCATGGGGCTCGCCAAAGCAGTGACGGAGAGCTGTGCCCTGCGCCTGATCGGCCAATGGGCTGGCCCTTTGATGGGGTACGCTCTCGCGGGGGTACAAGGAGCACTGCTCTGGCGGCTGACTCAGCTGATGAGCCAAGGCTGGAGTATGAAGGATCCCGCGTTTGGCTATTTTGGCCGAGCCACCAGCGCCCTCTATCAGGGGCTCAATGCTCCCACCATCCTGCTGTTGGGGCTGCCGCTCCTGCTCCCGCGGCTCAAGCAGGCCACTCAACTGCTGCGAAGTGGTGCGATCTGGCCCTATCCCACCATCGGGATGCTGTTGACGCTACTTGCTGACAAGTGCCGGATCCGCCTTGGCGGCCCCCGCTACTATCAGGGAACCTTGCAACGCTGGCCGATACTTGGCAGCGGTGATGACCCCGACGGTGAGTCACCGCGCAAGGTGCTCAATATTCTGCAAGGAATTGGCTGGGGCTGGTTGATGCTGGCGCTGCTTGTCACTGTGGCGGGGTTATTTCATGGTTAGATGGTTGCGATTGCCGACTTGGCTGCCCTGCGCGCTACTGGCCTGGTTGCCCGGTGTTCTGTTTGCCGCAACTCCGAGCCGGGTGGTGAGCGTGGTCCCCCATCTTACCGAACTGCTTTACGACATCGGTGCCGGTGACAAACTGGTGGCCGTTGATGATGCCTCAGACTATCCCGCCGAGGTGAAAACCAAGCCCAAGGTGGCCAATTATCGCAGCATCAATGTCGAGGCCCTGCTGGCGCAAAAACCGGACCTGATCCTGGGCTGGCGCTCGGCCCAGTCTCGCATGCTGGCCCCGCTGGAGCAGCTGGGTATCTCGGTGTTCTACTCTGAACCCACCGATTTTGCCTCGCTGGCGACCGAGATGCGGGCGCTGGGCAAATTGCTTGGAGTGGAGAAGAGTGCCAACGAAGCCGCCGATCGCTATCTGGCGCGCCTGCATGACCTGCAACAGCGTTATAGCCAGCCAACCGGCGTAAAAGTGTTCTACCAACTCTGGTACCCGCCACTCACCAGCGTCAGTGGCAATGCCTGGCCGGCTCAGGCCATCGAACTTTGCGGCGGGATCAACGTCATGGCGAATGCCAAGACCCCTTACCCTCAAGTGGACATGGAACAGGTGATCAGAGCCAACCCATCGCTGATCCTTGCAGGGAGTCAAGATCCTGACGCTCTGCGTCACTGGCTGAAGTGGCCTAATCTCGACGCGGTGCAGCATCAGCGACTCGATTTGATCAACTCAGATGAGCTGCACCGCTTCACCCCGAGAGCCCTCAATGCGGTGGAGGATATATGCAGGGCAATCAGAAAGTAACACAAGCCAAAGAGATCAAGACCTGAGTGATGCCCTTGGCTTTAAAACCGTTTTTATGAATTGATCACACTCTATTACAGAAAAAGCTGGTACTTTATTTGCTAGCATATGATTCATCTACTGTTTTGAGACGAGATGCCCACAATGTTCAACGATAAAACGCTACTGATCACAGGTGGCACTGGCTCGTTTGGCCAACGATTGGTCAAAACAGTACTGGAACGTTATAAACCGAAACGCCTTATCATCTATTCTCGCGACGAGCTGAAGCAGTTCGAGATGCAGCAGGAGTTTAACGACCCCTGCATGCGTTATTTCATTGGGGATGTCAGAGACGCCAACCGCCTTACCATGGCAATGCGTGGAGTGGATTACGTGGTTCATGCAGCCGCACTCAAGCAAGTGCCCGCCGCTGAATACAACCCCATGGAATGCATTAAAACCAATATCCATGGTGCAGAGAACGTCATCCAGGCCGCTTTGCTCAATCAAGTCAAAAAAGTTATTGCCCTCTCCACTGACAAAGCCGCCAATCCAATCAATCTCTACGGTGCTACCAAACTGGCATCAGACAAGCTCTTTGTGGCAGCAAACAACATCGCGGGGCAGGACCCCACCCGTTTTGCGGTAGTCCGATACGGCAACGTGGTCGGTTCTCGCGGCTCTGTCGTTCCCTTCTTCCAAAAGCTGATTGACCAGAATGCGGATGCGTTGCCCATCACCCATGAGGAGATGACGCGTTTCTGGATCACTTTGCAGCAAGGGGTGGATTTCGTGCTGGACAATTTTGGGAGGATGAAGGGAGGGGAAATATTCGTTCCCAAATTGCCATCTGTTCGCATCACAGATTTGGCCAGTGCCATGGCACCAAACCTGCCACACAAGATCATCGGCATTCGCCCTGGAGAAAAGCTTCACGAAGTGATGTGTCCTGCCGATGACTCTTACCACACCTTCGAGTTCGATAACTTTTTTGTAATTGGGCCAACTATTAACTTCAATAATCGCAACAACGATTTCTCCAAAACTGCGGCTGGCGAGATGGGAAAGATGGTCGAGCAGGGATTTGAATACAACTCTCGCAGCAACCCTGACTTTTTCTCCATTGAACAGCTACAGAAGATGAACCAGAGCAAGGTAGCAGAATGATCCCCTACGGCCGTCAATCAATCAGCCAGGCAGATATCGATGCTGTCGTGGAAGTTCTCAAGTCCGACTTCCTGACCCAAGGGCCAGTCGTTCCCCGCTTCGAGCAAGCGGTTGCCGACTACTGTGGAGCGAAATTCGGGGTGGCAGTCAATTCAGGTACGGCGGCATTGCATATTGCCTGTCTGGCGCTGGGCGTCGGCCACGGGGATTGGGTCTGGACATCGCCAATCAGCTTCGTTGCATCCGCCAACTGTGCTCTCTATTGCGGTGCACAAGTCGATTTTGTCGATATTGAGCCCGATACAGGGAATATGTGCGCAGTAGAGCTGGAGAGGAAACTGATTGCCGCCAAAGCAGAAGGGAAACTACCCAAGGTAGTAATACCGGTGCACTTTGCCGGCCTCCCCTGCGATATGCAGGAGATCCACCGCCTAGGGCAAGAGTATGGCTTTCGGATCATCGAGGATGCCTGTCACGCCCTAGGGGCTCGCTATCACGATGAACCCACCGGCAATGGCCGCTACAGCGATATCACCGTCTTCAGCTTTCATCCGGTGAAGATCATCACCACCGGCGAAGGGGGGATGGCCATGACCAACGACCCTGTGCTTGCCAAGACGATGCGCATGCTCCGCAGCCACGGCATCACCCGTGAACTGGAAGACTTTATTAATGAGCCGGACGGCCCTTGGTACTATGAGCAGCAGATGCTCGGCTTCAACTACCGGATGACCGATATCCAGGCGGCACTAGGGTTGAGCCAGATGGCTAATCTGGAAACCTGGATCCTTAAACGCGGAGAACTGGCCCGATTCTACTTTCAAGAGCTGGCACCAGAGCTGCTCCCTCGCTACTTTAGCTCAGAGCGTCGTAGCGCCTTTCACCTGTATGTACACCATGTAGCCCCAGAGCAACGCAAGGCCCAATTCCAGCAACTTCGTGAAAAAGGTATAGGTGCCAACGTGCACTATATACCGATCTACAAGCAGCCTTGGTATCAACGCAAGCAGCAAACATCTCAGCCTCAGGCCGAACAGTTTTACTCCGGAGCGCTTACCTTACCACTGTTTCCAAGCTTGAGCTCTGCCCAGCAAAAACTCATTCACGCCAATTTGTTGTCAACTATCTGATATCGAGCCGCGGAGCGCCTTATGCACATTCTGATCTACGGAACCTCGACCCAAGCGCTGCATTTCTTACCGGCCTTGACATTGAACTATACGCTGCTTGGCTTTGTAGACAGTGACCCAGCCAAACAGGGCTCGCGCTGGATGAACAAGCCGGTTTATCACCCCAGTCAGCTCGCGGGACTCCAATTCGACAAAATCCTGATCGCCAGCTGTTTTGTCAGCGACATCAACCTGACGCTGGCTAGTTATGGAATCGAGCCGGGTATTCCGGTCACAGATCTGACGGAAGTCCTGCAAACTAGCAGCGAATATGACCAAGCCATGCGAGCCGTACGCTCTAAAGCCGAGGAACGCCTGCCCAAGATCCCGCTGCAACAGCAGCATATCGAAGGCACAATCCTGTTAACAAATCGCTCGGCCTTGCTTCGGCTGCTACCCAAACAGGGCATAGTTGCCGAGCTAGGCGTGGCAGCAGGGGATTTTAGTCGCCAGATATTTGATGTTTGCCAACCCGCAGAACTTCACCTGATTGATGTCTGGGGCTCGGAGCGTTACGGCGAAACACTGTACTCAAAAGTCAAAACTCAGTTTTCCACCAATCAAAGCCCAGCACGACCAGTCGTTTCAATTCATCGCCAGACTTCACTCGATGCACTGCAACAGTTTCCAGATGATTACTTTGATTGGATCTATATCGACACCACCCATAGCTATGAACTGACACGAGATGAATTACGTGGGTATGCCAATAAGATTAAACCCAATGGCATCATTGTCGGTCATGACTATATGCAGGGGAATTGGAGTTCTCAATTACGCTATGGTGTTATTGAAGCGGTACATGAGTTCTGTGTAGAGTACAACTATCGATTTCGTTACCTGACGATGGATATTTCTGAGAACTTAAGCTTTGCCATAGAAAAAATTCCTGAACCAGTCAATTCATACTAAAACTGTATTTAATAATATCTCCCACTGGCTGTTATTGTTAATGCTTGATATGATTTTTTCCACTAAGCATGTGGAAGCAGTTTAATTATACTGGTCCCTACCGATATGAACTCACTTGCTCACACAAAAATTAACCTAATTATTCATGTATGGAGATGGTATTCACCTGATAGTTGCCCACAAATGGGAGTGGTCATACGGCTTCAAACCGGATAAAAAAACGGTACCCCTACCGTGTTATCTGGTGTCACCGTGTGACCACCAACGAGAAAGTAGCACGTCGCAAACTCATCGGCTACAGACGTCAGCAGTTCTACGAAATTCGCCGTAATTATCAGACCTATGGCCTCAAGGGCTTGCTCGACAAATTGCCCAGCTGTAAAGGGGCTCATCCCAATCGGGTTGCTCCCGAGATTGAACAGGCCATCCTCAATTACTCCCTCACCAGACCAACCCATTGCCCACCGCGGGTCGCGCAAGAACTGGCTCTGCAAGTCATCAACGTCAGTGCTGGTGGGGGGCGTGGTGTGTGGAAACGGCACGACTTACTCTCCAAGCACGACCGCGTGTTGCACCTCGAGAAAACCCACCGGGAGCAGACCATTGAGCTCAATGATGTCAACGCCGACCGATAACTGATCAACTATGACTAATTTCGCCGATTGAAAAGTGATCCACCCGGACACGGGGTTAATTGGTTTTGAGTGTGGTCCCCGCTTTGCGTTTCTCTTTCAAACGATAGCTTTCACCGCTGACCTGAACGATGTGTGCATGTTGTCACAGCCTATCGAGCATAGCTGCCATCAGTGTCTGCTCATCGGCAAAGATGCTGGCCCACTTGCTAAAGTGGCAGATTGTTCGTCAAGATCAGGCTCCCTTTCTCATAACGTTTGGCGATCACATTGAAAAACCGTGCTGGACTACTACAGCCGCCACGCCTGGGGACAACTCTACACCTGCAAGATGCCAGTAACCTCGGTTCATGTGCTCAATGAAACGGTGCTACCGTTTTTCGAAGCCCACGAAGCAAGGGTCTATACAATCCTGTCGGACAACGGGCGCGAGTTCTATGGACGATCTGACCACCATCCCTACGAGCTGTTCCCTGCAACTGGAGGGAATTGAGCACCGGACCACCAAGGTGCGCAGGCCGCAAAGCAACAGCTTTATCGAACGGCTACATCGCACACTGCTGGATGAACATTTCCGCATCAACGATGCCTCTTATGAGTCTGTATGGCAGATGCAGACAGACCTGGATAGCAACCTGAAACACTACAAACTACAACACCCAGCGGCCATATCAGGGCAAGATGATGGAGGGTCAGACCCCATACAGTATGTTCAAAAATGGGTCTGAAATTGATACCGAAGGAGGTGCGCACTAAAGTAGCGTAAACAAGACACCAGTTTGAGGCCGGTGCCAGGTGATAACTAAATCTGTGCAAGTATACCATCACCAGAAGTTTTTTCACTGGAAAAAGATTTTCAAATATAATCTAGTTCTCGTCCATTCATGTATGATTTATTGAAAGTCATCATCCCATAATTGTCTCATATAAAGAGAAACTATAATCACAACAAAAAGATACTTCAAGAATTAAATATACTCATCCAATCATTTTTAAGCTGATTTTCTGTAAAATAGCCTTTAATAATATCGATATTTCCACTGCAGTCTAACGTTGAGCCATCGAATTGTACAAGATCAGAAAGTGAAAATACTTTTATATCTAATGATATGAATAAATCATACAGTGTAGATTCAGTATTAAGAAAAACGGGGATGCCACACCCAAGTAGCCGAATCAGATTTCCCATCCCATTTTGACGCCACGATGGCAAAATTGCGAGATGAATAGATCCTAAGAATATTTCATATTCATCAAGCGGCATAAATGATAACATTGGAACAAATTTTTCTTTTAATTTCTCCTCGCCGTAGCTGATAACTTCCTGCACATATTTAGCGTTTGATGGATATGATAATGGACAAAAAAACTTTATATATGGCCATTTTTCACACCATCCTGCAGCCGATATCAGATCAATGATTGACTTATGGTTGTTATCTTTAGTTGCTGAATGACCTAATAATACTCTATAACCACCCTCTAAAACTACATCACTAGCAAGTGCTCGATATATATTACTTGGGTAGCTAAAACAGCGTTTTATATACCGCCCCTTTGAAAAGTATTTTTTTCTTACCCAATCCACATCCCCATCAGTAATAGTTACTAAATTACCAACATTAGCAATCACATTAATATGATCTGACTGATATAGTTCCGCATGATAAAAATCCCCCCCCCACATAACCCAAAAAGATTTTTTTAACCACTCGGAGTTTTGGATCAGTAAGCTGTTAACTTTATCCCGCCATAATCCATGCAAAATTATTTTATCAGCAACATCAAAATATACTGCAAGTAAAATGAAATCTTCATCCGTATGAAGAAACTCTACTGGGTGGCTTGGATTCAGGCCATAGATATATTTTGGGCTAGTAATAAATACAAACTTATGCTCTGACAAATCAAAGTTAGCTGATATAAAATCGATATATGCAGGCATAAACTTTTCCATTACCATAACATGAAGTATCATATTAACCTCTTATAGCAAGTCACAGAACAATTTCAATAAAAAACAACCCAGCATAAAGCCAAACAAACAATTTGCTGCACTCATAAATAGTATATTCCTATCTATAACGCATTAGACTCAACTACATAAGAATGACATTCTTATCCATGACACTGATATATAAAATTAACTAAGAAATATTTTCAAAATAATAAAATTTTTAAGATAGAACAGTGTGAAGAATCGGATTTGCCACCAAACAAAACCGCCATATAACTCGTGACAAAGAACATGTTAGTCATCTGATTACCATTTTGTAGCGCTATTAAGGCCGCTCTATTACTGAGTCACTGACGCCCACCTTATTCCTTATGCTGCTCTATCTACCATCTGCTGCAAGCTAAAATTACATTGTTCTGAGGGTTTAGACAGTTTTTCATCTAATCTGCTGACACAGTGCCATTCATGAATTGACTAGCGAAAATAGAAACCACATTGACCTACTGTGCTTCCGCTAATTCGGTATTTTACGAAGATGAGGTTGATATAGCCCCCAATCTCTAATTGGGGCTCAACAAAATGTTCAGAAAGCAGCAAAAACGAGTGATGACACTTTGGTCAAATTAAAAATATTACTTGACTAGAATTCTCCATGCTGGAAAAGAAGGATGCTCTACGTCAGCAGGATTAAGAAGATTTCAAATTTTTGTTTATTTCCATGTAGGAGACGCTGCGCCACAACTATCAATTTTTGGCGAACACGCATCATCAGGTTGCATTATTAAAAATAGCAAGAAAACCGTACGGCGATTGAAGGATAACATAAAGCTCTACCTGATATTCCAGCAGATATACAGCCTTTTGGTTAATCAAATAGAATGACGGTAGCACAAGCTACATGAAACAATCATGCGCAATCATCAGTACAGAGGAATGACCAACCTGCTAGCTCGATTGAAATACTTCATGGCTGCCGAGTCTCTTTTACCTGGGAATGGCTATGAGACAGCGAAGATATAGCACCACTCGGTTCAGCTGTCTAGCACCACTCAGTTCAACGGTAACAAATGGGTATTTCATCTATGAATTTACATCCTTCTATCCAATATGGGTGTACCCATTCTTCATCGCTCACTACATATTCATTCTTTGAATAAACAAAAGGTTGAATGCTTGGTTCAGCATCAAAGGAACTCGCAATTACGATAGATGAAAATATAGTCTTATATCTGTCATAATAATCTATTCCGGGGGCGCGAACATGATAATCTTGGTTTGGGTCAGGCTCGGCATATTCAATTGTTATGCTTCCAACAATAGGTACAGGAAGAATGGCAATTCCATTTGGACGAAGAACCCTCTTTATTTCATAAAGTGCCTTTATATCATTCTGAATATGTTCCAAGACATGGGAGGCAAAGATAAAGTCATATGTTTCATCGGCAAATGGCAAGCTCTGCATATCCACCTGATGATCTACATTTTTATTATACAGATCCGCTGTCTGATAATTTTTAAACATAGCCGACATATGAGGTCGTAAACATTGTTCTGGTGCAAAATGCAATGCTGTCATTTTTTTAGTATCACGTTCTTCAAAAACCTTCTTTAACATGACAAATTGCAATCGGTGGCGCTCTAGGCTTAGACATTGCGGACACTGCGCATGAGGTCGCCCTCTAACCGCCATAAACGCCCCATGAAAACCACATAATGGACATGTAAATTGATCTTCGAACACCGCACTCTCCATTTATTTATTGAATTAGCATTCAACTTTAACCGCACCCATGCTAATTAATATAAACATACTACACAAGTATTTTAGCTGCTCTTTATAAATAGCATTTAAAAATTAGTTATTGGGATATCTGGGTTATAGTGTCGCACTTCCTTACACATGCTCTGGCGATGTAGGTCGGTCATCGTAGCGACACAGTCCAATTGCTCCCATTGCTTTTGACTGATATTGGCAATGGAAACAATCTGACGCTGATAGACCAAAGCACCACTCTTATTACGATCAATTAATAGAATATCGCTCACCCAACATGCATAGTGATTAATAAAAAATGTGGTGTAATCATTAAAACCAATCAAGCCAATCCGGTTCCAACTATGACACTTGCAATTGATGAGTAAGCGTAAACAACGTCCATGCAATACCGCTAACCGGTATATCCAGCTTGCGATCTGGCGTGGATAATAGAATGCGGCCAGCGTTTCATACCGATTCCAAAATCGCTCGCCCGCGTTGAGTTTTTTAGGTAATAGAACATGCGTTACATATCCAGCCTGCGCTCTCAACGAAAAATAGTTTTGATACTCACGCAGAAAGGCCAACGAGTATGCGTAATCAAGAGAACGGGACACCATGCCCGTTGTTGCGTCAGCGACATGGCGCAGCGTCAACACCTGATCGATAAACAAGAAGCGCTCCGTTTCTGCGCCAAGCCGCAATGCAAAATCCCAGTCCTGATGCCCTCGCAGCTTGTCATTGAAACGTACCCTCTGCGCGAGTTCACGCTTGACGATGAGACAGCTCGATTGAATACCACCGATACGATTAGTACAGAACGAGTATTCAGCAACGCTCTCATCGGTGCGGCGAGCCTCTAGAGGAAAGGGAGCACTACGCTCACCATGGCTCACGTTCTGGTACGGATGATGGATCACCTGCCAATGTGGCTCAATCGCTAATATCTGGTCGATGCGCTCCAGTTTCTCCGGTAACCACTCATCATCCGAATCCAAAAAACATAGATACTCGCCTCGAGCAACCTCGATGCCACGATTACGCGCATAAGCGCCGTTTCGGTTAGGCTGGTAGCAGATCAGCGAAAAGCGAGAATCAGATAAAGTGGTCACTAAAGCTTGTATTCGCTCACCAAACTCGGGGGTTGAACCATCATCGATGATGATGACCTCAAAGTTTCCGAATGTTTGCCGAGAAAGTGAGTCCAGCGCCCGCTGTAACGGCTCATCCCGGTTATAGACCGGAATAATAATACTAAACCGCACAAATGCTGCGCTCATCCCGACCTCACACCTTTTCCGCGATAACGATCATGAAACAGCCATCGCTGCCAGGAACAATCTCTGGGTTCTGGAGGTTTTGCTGCTTGTTGACTTGCTGGAGGCGGAAGCCACAGCGCGCCAGCATCGACTCCAACTCGGCATAGGTATAGTGCTTCACGTGATAGGGAAATTGTGCGGCACTAAAAGGCATGACACTCTCGTTCGGCGTCGACATAACTAGCTTGCCCCCAGCCCGTAGCCATTCATGAAACTGACCCAGTAGCTCTTCATCAAACGTCACATGTTCAATGGTTTCAAAACAGACAACCGCGTCAAAGGAAGCTGAATCCAGCTGCAGAGTTCTAGCATCGGCACATAGATGAGTAATCTTCGGCGAACTATAGTGTTGCCGCGCATAAGCCAGCGCTTCGGGTTCAATATCGACGGAGGTGACCTGACAATTAAGCTGGTTAGCCAACAGTTGGCTGCCGTAGCCGATCCCGCATGCCAAGTCGAGCACTCGTTGCGGCATAACAGCGCGTAGGCACTCTGCCGCGAACCGGTAACGATTCAGGTGATCCTGGCGGATATTACGCAAATCCGGTGCCACTTGTCGCTCACCACGCACCATCGACTGCCGAGCCGAAGCCTGTAATAGGTGGGTATCATCAGTCACGATGTTGATATCAACTAACCCCTGCCGGGCGAGCAAAAAAGCCAGTCGTTTGCTGTTATAACCAGACTTGTTGCAGCCCGAATAATGCGTCGAATAGCCCGGTAACATGGGATTACCATCCTGCTGGGGGCCAAAGAGTCCGGCGAAACTCTGACGAGCGACTGAGGTCACATCTCGTAAAGTACCTTCATCCCACTCAGCCAGTAACCACTGGCCCACGATGTAATCCAGATCAGGGACCGTAACCTGTAAGTGACCATTAACTGCAAGTTTATCGACTAGACGGGTTAACAGTGTATCTGCTTCCATACTGGTCAAAAATTGCAAATCCAGTACTTGGATCAACTCAAACTCGCGATCCAACTGATGTGCAATTTCAGGGATCGGACAACTCACCTCGGACTGTCCCTCGACCCGCAGAGTGACCTGCCCACAGGTTGCACGGGTTACCAACAGCGTTCTCATTTTATACATCCTTTAACTGTCCGATATTGAATAAACATCGTTATATTTCAATTCCAAACTGCTGCATGTAAGGCCCGATTTTTCGTACTAAATCGCTCCCATCAACCCGGAACTGGTTTTGAACCATTTGCAACATCACCTCTTGCTCATCGGGGCACTCGCTTAACAATGAGCGACCGTAAAAGTGCACAGGAATTCCAACCAGACGAGCCTCAAACAGAGTGCTGGAGTTGATACCGCAAATAAACTTGCTCGATAGCGCCAGCGTCATGAAATCGCCACTAACAATTTCACGGCCATGAAAATCATATGTGCCTCCCAGAGGATCCAGCGGGTGGGGCTTAAAGAGCAGTCGTTCGTTTCCGTGATCGCGGATCACATCGTCAATAAACTGCTGCATCTTGCCTCCATAGTTGGAATAGAGACGCACGTTGGTGTCGGTGGCGATCTGTAAAGGCACAAGAACGGCATCCCCAGGAACCCATAGGCGCCCGTCCAGCAGCCGTTCCCTCACTCTCACCAACTCCTGCTCAGCGTCATCTTTCTGGCATGGAATTAGCCCCATGCATCGCCCCAGGTTGACGCCTTGCCTATCGAGATAAACATGCTCCCTTTGCGGGAAAAAACCCAGTTCGGCATAGAGATATCGCTTCCCCATATCCTGAAGATACTGTTTTACGCTGTCATAGTAGGCCGGTGTACCATTCCAAATGATGGCACCAAGTAGGCGTGAAGGGGGAATAGCCATAATCGCATGAGCATCATAAGAGCGGACAACTCTGCACAGAATCTGCCGCTGATGTAGCCAAGTCATAAGACTAGCCAACTGCTGAACATGGTGATCCAACATACAGACAAGTAACAACACCGGCCAAGTCTCTGTATCGGCCAACCAATCGGCCAAAGGATCGAGCAAGGGGGGCAGGATCTCTTCTGGCTCAAGAGCCACCAGCCGATGGCAGCCATGTTGCCGCAATTTGGCCATAACCTCCTGCTCATAGTCATAGGGAGAAGAACCAATGATGATGCTCAGGTCATGCTGACTCGCCTGCGTCATATCGATCACCGGGAGCCCGAACTTTTCCGAACAATCGCTCGTCAT
This sequence comes from Aeromonas sp. S12(2024), assembly GCF_041402305.1. Lineage (NCBI taxonomy): Bacteria > Pseudomonadati > Pseudomonadota > Gammaproteobacteria > Aeromonadales > Aeromonadaceae > Aeromonas > Aeromonas sp. S12(2024). The sequence goes on along the minus strand of NZ_JBGLRB010000003.1, from coordinate 214,805 downwards.
TGTATCGATCAGAGCTACAGGCAGTGGACGCTGCATCTCTTGTAACCGTTGCAGGATCAGTTGACTGTAATTTCCCATACCAGCCAATAGGTACCCTGATGAAGGCAGCTCAGCAATAGATAATGAGCAGACCCCTTGCCGACCGACGATCTCAAATCTCATGGCAACCCCCAACCATAGCTATCTCTGATCCTCGGGGGATGTTTTTAACGACCATGTCCATCTTCCCTTCATTACGCAAACATCGGTGGAAGCCAGCAAATATCGAACTCTGCGTGATAGCGCTTATAAATATCTAGGCGGGCTCGGTTCTTTTGACACAGGTGATGCCAGCGCTCGGCCAACACACCATACTCATCTGGCAGTGCACTATGCTTGAGTACCGTGATATGGTTCAGCCAATTGGCCAAGCGATAGAGCTGCGAATCCGACAAGTTAGTAGGTTGATCCACCAGCCATTCATGAGCCTCCATATCTTGCTCAGTTGCTGAAACACCTAGCGAATCCAGATACTTGCTGACAATACGCCGGTACAGCTCTCGTTGTCTGACTTTGCGTAATATGGACGATTGGGCGCCATGAATACGATACAGCACCAACACCTCACGCAAGTTGGCGAAACGAACTTCGGGCTTGCTGATAGCCATTCTGGTCCACAACTCAGTATCTTCAACATCCGTATATTCGGTGTCATATCGAAAACGCTTGTAAACATCAGCACGCACCAGAATCGCGTTGTGTCCAACTCCATTACTAAATAGCAGAATCGCATTTTTGATAAAGTTATCATAAGGTCGGTAATGCCATACCTCATCACGGGCACCGAACAGTTTCAGCCAACACCCCACTAGATCTATATGCGGATTTTCGTGTAAAAACGCCATCTGTTTCTCTATCCGCTCTGGTAACGAAATATCATCCCCATCCATCCTGGCTATAAATTCTCCCCGAGCTAGCAATAGCGCTTCGTTCAGACAATTGGCTATTCCCTGCTGCCGCCGGTGATAATTAATGATTCGACTGTCCTTTGCTGCCATCCTGCCAATTACAGATCCAGTTTCATCAGTCGAGCCGTCATCAAATATTATTATCTCCAGATTATTATAGGTCTGCTTCAATATGCTATCCAGCGCATCTTCGATATAATTAGCACAGTTATGAACAGACATAATGACCGAAACCAAGGGTTTACTGGTTTTTTTATCAAAACTTGTGCCAAAAATATTTAATGCATTACTCACTGCATCATCCATATCGAAATAGTGATACTCGGCAAGGCGGCCCAAAGCAATTAGTTGCGGGAACTGTGTCAATTCATCGCGGCAAGCCTGATAGTTCAGTTTGGCCTCATCGGTAAACAGCGGGTAGTAAGGCTCTAACCCCTGCTCTGGCTGATAGTCACATGGATATTCGTATACGATACTGGTGCCGGGATGTGCCTGCCCGCTGAAATGCTTGAATTCGGTTATCCGAGTGAAGGCTTCTTCATTCGGATAATTGACGGTGGTGACAGGCTGAAATTGCTCTTGCGCCAGATGGCGATGTTCAAAACGCAGTGAGCGGTATGGCAAGCAATTCCCTTCTGCCGGCATCAACTGATCCAGCATACCGGTATAGATCAGTGGACCGTCGAAAGGCACACCATCCAACATCACCTGCTTCTGCTGCCAATCCAATCTGACACGCTGCACCATGGGGGTAGACAGCCGCACGTCAACCAGCGGGTGCGCGAGTATCCGCTCAAACATGGCGGTATAGCCTCCCGCCGGCACCGCCTGCCAGGGATCGGTGAAGTAGCGATCATCCCGACTCACCACCACGGGCACTCGTGCCGTCACCTCGGGGGAGATCTGCTCGGGCGGTACCCCCCACTGTTTGCTGGTGTAGTTGACGAAGGCTTTCTGATAGATGAAATCTGCCAATTCACCCAGCAGGGGATGCGCCTCTTTGCGCAGTTCCAGAATAGGCACTCTGGCACCATCACCAAACCGGGTGCGCAGGGCCTCAATCATGGCGGCGGCTTTGTCGGCCTGGAAGCAACGTTCGATGCTGGTCAGGTTGAACGGGATCGGCACCAACTGCCCGTCAATGCGTGACAACACACGATGCTCGTAAGGCAACCACTCGGTAAACTGCGACAGGTAATCCCAGACTTCCTTGTTATCGGTATGGAAGAGGTGCGGTCCATAGCGATGGATCAACACCCCATGCTCATCATACTCGTCAAAGCAGTTGCCACCGATATGATCGCGCTGCTCCAGCACAAGTACTTTCCAACCGAGCTGGCTGGCCATTCGCTCAGCCATGACGGCACCGGACAGCCCAGCGCCAATGACGATCGCCTGATAACTCATGCCGCCTCTCCAAACAGTTGTTGCATGACCCGTGCTGGATGGGCCCGCTGCATCCAAGCCAGTTGATGTCGCTCATCGAAGAACCAGCCAGGCGTCAGCTTCGCTACCTCGGTAACTGACTGTTCGATAAGCTGCGTGAAGCGGGCTACGTCATCCTGCCGCAGAAAGTAGAGTGCGGCGGAGTAGTAGTGATGGGCACGCCCCTGGGCAATGGCCACGGGATCCGCCCCAAACGCAGCAGCGTTATCACAGGCGCGCAGCAGATCGCGCAGCGACTGCTCACGACGTTCTGCCGATTTGCGGGTTTGCCCTCCAAAGCTCTGGGTATGGAAGCGATAACGTCCCAATAATTCGGGGATAAAATCCAGCGTCCCCGGATTGTGGGAGAGGTTCAAGATGTGCCAGGGATAATCGAGGATGATTTTGCACCCCTCATCGATGGCATTTTCTATCCCTTCATAACGGCGAAACATTATGGAACTTGCATTGACGAAAACCCCGAAGCGGATCAATGCCTCCCGTGTCATCACGGGTTCGAGATAGCGAGCATTGTAATAATCACCGGTGAATAGCTTGATCCGTGCGCCACTTTCATCATCAAACATCTCGGCTTCGTGGTAGCAAAGCGTGCAGCTGGGGTGCGCGTCCAGATAATCTGCCTGACGCTGCAGCTTGCCCGGCAGAGCCAGATCATCCCCGTCGACATAGGCGATGTATTCACCGATAGCCTCTCTCAGCAAGCGTTTCTGGGTCTTGGCCAACCCCATATTCTGCGAATTCTGTAGTGCCTTGAGTTGCGGCCACTGCTGCGCCAGCCGCTGCATAATGGCCCATGAGTCATCGCTCGAGCCGTCATCAATGGCAATGACCTCAAAATCGAAATTGGTTTGCTGTTCCAGCAGACTAAGCAGACAGGGCTCGATAAAGCGCCCGAGGTTATACACCGGCACCAGTACGCTGATTTTCATAGAGAATCCAGAATTAGAGTAAAAAAGAAGCGAATTGGAGAAAATGGAAAAGGCTACCGCACGGTCTCTGTCAACCCTTCCTGCCCTTCATAGCAATATTTACTGCAAGAGCCGTGCCTGACAAAGCTAATTCATTGATATTACTTGATTTATGTGACCTAGCATCCACTATTCAATGCGAGCAAGCTGACGGCTGCAGGCCACCAGCATGTCGATGCCGTCCCAGAGCCATTCGAATGCCAGCGCCTGTCCCGGACTTGCCACCCTATCGATACGGCAGCAAGGCGACAGCTGTAACGCACACTCAAGCTGCGTTTTATCTGGCCCAACCCAGACACAGGTCTGCATATCCCAAGGCTGTAGCAGCAACTCATCAAGGGTATCGGCAACGAATTCGGCAACTGTACCTCCTCCGATGTGTGCAAGCCGCAAAGAGGCGGTGGGAGTCAATAAGGTGACGCCAGAAAAGGTGTCCAACTGCATCTGACCATCATGGGCGGCATTTTGTTGACTATTGATGAGGCGTTCCATCATAAGGGCAGGGCTGTCTGCAAAGGGTGCAAAGACTGCTTCGAGCAAACGACGGCGCAACACACTATCGGGAGTGCCCAACCAGCAAATGGTGGTTGGCGACGCGCAGGCTTGCTGATTGAAACGGGTAAAGTCTTGCTGCAAAGCAGCGACCACTTGCCGCCACACGGCAGCATCCAGGCTGGCCAGCCATTGACTATCCAGCACAGCCATGGAGCGGCGATCCGGAAACACGATTTCCTGAGCGCGGGGTGAAAGCGGAATAGCCCGTACCCGGCCGATGGTTTCATCACCGCCCCAAATGATGCGAAGGCGGCACCGAGCCGACAGCCAGGCGGTGACGCGTTCGTCATGGTCATAGCGGATAAAACGGGTACGCGAGGCAATCTCTTGCCACTCGGACAGAGAGAAAAGCTCGTTCAGGATGGTCAGCATGGCCTCTTGCGCCGGGTCGATGCGCGATGAGAGACGTACCACGGACCCATTGCCCATCAGCAGCGCCATGACCCAGGAGTAGAACGCGACGGTCGGCACGTTGGAGGGGACCAGATGAAAAACCATCCCCAGCGGGGCGCGCCCTGCCATGCGTTTACGCTGTACCTCAATCTGTCGCTGCCGCAACCAAAAACCAAAAGCGGCCAGATCCGGGTTCTCTCGCCCCTCCTTCAGCAGACGAGCAGAGAGCGCAGCCACAAAGTTGCAGATGACGGGCGCAAAGCTTGGTAACGGGCAAATGACAAAACCTTGCCAGCCACTGACGGGAGCCACGAAAGCGACCTCTGGCCCAGCTTGCCAGATGGCATCTTCGGCATCTGACCGGATCACTGGAAAGTGTCGCTGCATCCCCTCACCTCGGCGCCTTGCTGACGTCCTGATACATGAAAATAACGGCCGAGACGTCCGCAGGGACAATCATCCTCGCCCAGCAGCACACCAAGATCTTCGCTGAGTAAACTGTGGCCTGGATAACTTTGGGGAATGGCAGAGATCACCTGCAACAAACCGGGTTGGCCGATCCCGAGCGGTCGATGGGTCAGCGGATCCCGCACCAGCAGATCAGCAAAAAGCGGGGCATGCAGATGGCCCTGCTCGCACTCGACAAACACCGACCCCACCTGTTCCACCATGCCATAGAAGTTGTGCACCCGGCTCAGCCCCAACTGTTCATGGCAGCGCAGCTTGAAGGCAGGATTATCTACCGCGAGGTGTTGCAGCTTCTTCCAGCCACCGCTGTGAAAAAGCGTGCCCTGCGTCAGCGGCAGTTGCAGACCTCGCTCACGCAGCGGCTCCAGCAGACATTGCCACACCATGAAGGTGAAGCCGAACAGCAGGACCGGCTGGCCCGCATATTTGTCACAAAACGCCTCGATGACCAGCCAGTTGGGCCGCATCTGCTCATCGAGGGCATAAGTATGGTCTCGGCCAAGGAAGGAGAGCCCCAGCGCACCGGCGCCGCGGGCTGAAAAACCGCTGCGGTTTTGGATAAGAGCTGGTTGCTCCACCAGCAGCATGGGCAGCCGTTGCTTGCCGACAAACTCTTGCAAGATTTTCACCAGCACCTTGCTCTGCAGGGCGGCGGTCTCCCTGTCCAGCACAATGCGTGACGGCGTCCCCGTGGTGCCCGACGAGGTGAGCACCTTGAATACCTCTTCTTGCGGCACGCTCTGCCATTGGGCCAATTTGAACAGGCGGGCGGCCAGATAGGGAAGCTCTTGATAGGTCGAAGCCTGACCCCAGCCAAACGCCGACAGAATATTGGCAAAAGCTGGACACCCCTGCCCATGCCGCTGCGTCAATTCATTCAGGCGAGCAAGGAGCAGCCCACTTTTTTCACGTTGGGGTAGCCCGAAAACCGGCGCATCAAACAGCTTGTTCATAGCTGCTCCAGCGCTGTTAATAGGGCCGGATAATCAATTTTCATATTGCTGCGTCGTGGCAAATGATGTTGGTAGATGCGTACGCTTGATGGTGGCACCATCAGCCAGCGGGCCAGCTCCAGCTGTAGTGCATCACTGGGGCACGCATCTGCCTCTATGGCTACCAGCAGGCGATCATCGCGGCCGGTCGCGGCGCAGGAATAGCCCCTCCCCTGCAACCAGGTTTCCACTTCAGCCAAGCTCACCCGTTTGCCAAACAGCTTCAGGAAACGGTTGAGTCTCCCAGTCAGATAGAAGCGGCCCGCCTCATCACAACGAGCCAGATCGCCGGTAAAGAGCGCATCGACATCACGCCCACGCGCCAGATCTTCAGGGCGCTCCGCATAGCCCAACATCACGTTTGGCCCTTGGTAAACCAACTCCCCCTCCCCGTCGGGAAATCTGGGCTCATGACGCAGAGAGAGGCATCCGCCCGGTACGGCACGGCCGATAGCATCCGGGGCAATCATCACTTCATTGTGCGCCAACCAGGCGATGCGCGGCGCAGCTTCGGTCTGGCCATACATCACGAAAAAACGGCGTCCCAGTAAGGAGGCCTGTTCGGCAAATTGCTTTGCCAGTGCCGGCTCAAGCCGCCCTCCGGCCTGGGTTAGTGTCATCAGGCTGGGATATCGGGCCCAGTCAAAACGCAAGCGGTTTAGCATCTGAAAGGTAAACGGCACCCCCGCCACGCTGGTGACCTGATGACGATTGACCTCATCCCAGAATTGGCGCTCAAGGGGGCTAGCAGTACATGAAACCAGAGAGGCGCCAGCCAAAAAATGGCTGTTGAGCACCGACATGCCGAAAGAGTAAAAAAGTGGCAACGAGGTGATGGCTCGCTCACGCCCGTTCAGCGCCAGATATTCGGCGATGGCCTCGGCATTGGCATCAAGATTGGTTCGCGACAATCGCACCCATTTGCTGGAACCGGTGCTGCCCGATGTCGGCAGCAGCATGGCCAGCTCAGGGTGGAGCGAGGGCGCATCGCCAAGATGCGCAACTGCCCCATCCTCTAATACCCGCAGACTGACACCAAAGCGCTGGCACTGTTCACTGTGCAACCGGGCATCCTGTGCAGGATCGGCCAGCATGATGGCGTGGCCATCACGCAGGGCCAGCAAGTAGTGCAGCAGATGCAGGGTAGACGTCACAAATGGCAGGTAGACCAAATGGCGGCCAGCAGGATAGGTGGTGGCCAACTGCGCCACACGCCGAGCCAGCTCACCATAACTGAGCCACCCCTCTTGCGGGTCTCGCCAGGCGGGCTCGTCATTGTCGTCAACCAGATGGGTCAGCAAATCAGGCCGGTTCAAATCACCATCCCCCCATCGACCCCAATCACCTGCCCGGTCACATAGCTCGACAAGTCGGACGCGAGAAACAGGGCCACTTTGGCCACTTCATCTGGCGTGCCAATCCGTCCCATGGCGATGCTGGCCACCCGCTCGGCAAACTTCTCCTCCGGGATAGAGTGGGCCATATCGGTATCAATAAAACCGGGGGCAATCGCATTGACCCGGATCTGGCTGGCAGCCAGCTCCTTGGCCAGTGACTGGGTAATACCGATCACTGCCGCCTTGCTGCCGGCATAGCAACTGAGCCCGGCTGCCCCCACCAGCCCCATCAGGGAGGCGAGATTGATGATGCTGCCGCCACCACTGCGCTGCATCAGGCGAGCGGCATACTGGCAGCAGTAGATCACGCTAAAGGTATTGTTGCTGAATGTCTTTTGCAGATGGGTCTGGTTCGCCATCCCCAATAACGCCTCTTCCAGCATGCCGGCATTGTTGACCAACACGTCCAGCTGACGAGTCTGCGCAAACAGCTGCTGAAAAGCCTGCTTGACCGCCGACGGATCAGCCACATCAAAACAGAGAGGCTGGCAAGGCACGCCAAACTCGGTACCAATCTCGGTCGCCAGCTGGCGCATCGTCACCTCATCACGGCCTCCCAGCCACAGTTCAGCCCCCTGAGAAGCAAACTGGCGGGCGATGGCAAGACCGATGCCACGCCCGGCACCGGTGATCAACACACGTTTGCCCTGCAACAGCCCCTGCATCAGAAAGCGACCCCGTACTTGGCCAGGATCTCGCGCGCCTTGCCGACCGAACTCATGTCGATAATGTCATCGGTGTCGAGCAGCACGCCGTAGTTATCCTCCAACTGGGCAATCAGCCCCATGTGGGCGACAGAATCCCACTGCGGGATACTGTTGTAGGCCAGCTCATCGCTGACGCTGCCGATATCGAGACCCAGCGCCTCGGCAAAAACCTGTTCCAATGCGATTGTCATCTGAAAAATCTCCGTAGCCGCTCACGGGCGGCATAGTAATTCGCCGGCAGCAGTTCCAATGCAAAAAATCCGTTCTCTTGTCCTATCTGGCTATAACCCAGTTGTTCATTCAAGCGCAGGGCAGAGCGATTGTTCTCCCGAACCAGGGTGCGGATACAACCGATGTGCAACTCATCAAAACCCTGATCAAGCTGAGATAAGGCAGCAGCGACAGCCAGCATGGGATGCCGCACGGTTGAGTTGCCCAGATAGAGTCCCGCATCGGCGATCGCCTGACCCAGCAGCTCGCCCTGAGACTCACCTTTAAGATTGACGTAGCCCGCTCGCACGTCTTTGCACCAGAGCACCCAGTGCTGCTGATCCCGCCGCTCACGGGTAGCAGTGAACCATTGGCGCTGTTGCCGTGGCGAAATACGCGCCTGGGATACCATCTGCATTCGCACCTCATCCTGATTGCGCCAACGCCGCAAAGCGGGAAGATCCCAAGGCGCTATCGGGCGTAGCTCAACGCCATAACTCATCTTCAACGCCATACAGTTTCCATGACTTCCATGACCTGTCTCTCTTATCGACCACACGGCCGCCATTCCGTAGCAAAAATCGATAATACAAGCAGAAAAACCAGTATAATATCAAAAATAATCAAAGAGTTGTCATCGATTATCCTGGCTTTGGCCAGTCATTAATCCAGCAGAGAGAACCCATCATGGCCATCGCCATTATCCCGGCCCGGGGTGGCAGCAAACGCATTCCACGCAAGAATATCCGCCCCTTTTGTGGCCAGCCCATGCTCGCCTATGCCATCCAGGCGGCGCAACAATCAGGCTGTTTCAACAAGGTGGTGGTCTCCACCGATGATGAGGAGATTGCCGAAGTTGCTCGTCAACTGGGCGCGGAAGTACCATTTCTGCGGCCAGCCAACCTCGCCGATGATCACACAGGTACCACCCCTGTGGTCATCGACACCATCCAGCGGCTCGACCAGCTCGGCATCCAGGCAAAGCACTACTGCTGCATCTATGCCACGGTCCCGCTTATTCAAGCCGATGACTTGAAGGCCGCCCATCAGCGACTGAGCGCAAGTAATGCTCCCTTTGTCTATACCGTGGCCGAATTCGGCTTCCCTATCCAGCGCGCCGTGCGCATGGATGAGCAGGGCCGGGTCACCCCCTTCTGGCCGGAGCAGATGGCGAAACGCTCTCAGGATCTGGAGCCTGCCTATCAGGATGCCGGCCAGTTCTATTGGGGGACGCAGGCTGCCTGGTTGGGCGGGATCAGCCCTGTCGGCGGAGAAGGGATCGGCCATATTCTGCCGCGGCACAGGGTGGTCGACATCGACACGCCGGAAGATTGGCACCTGGCCGAACTGCTCTATCAAGTGCTGGCCAAAGATGACGTTTAAGGTTGCCTTCCGGCTCGACGCCGGCACCGAGATTGGGCTGGGTCATCTGATGCGCTGTCTGGCCATCGCCGATCGGCTGAAAACGGCTGGCGCCGAGTGCCACTTCCTCTGCCATCAGCTACCTATGCACCTGTTGCCACTGCTGCGCTCCCACCAGCATCACGCTCTCTGTGATCTGGACGATGCAGGCCCCTTGCCCACCTTGCGCCCGGAGTGGCTGGTGTGTGATCACTACCAGATTGATCGGCAGATCGAGCAGACACTGGTAATCCACTGTGGTCAGTTGCTGGTGATCGACGATCTGGCCGATCGCCCTCATCATGGTCAGTTGCTGCTGGATCAGGGGCCACTACGCAGCACAGCCGATTACCAGTCACTCGCTCCTGCCGACTGTCGGCTGCTGCTGGGCACCGACTATGCCCTGCTGCGCCCTGCCTATCGCCAGCTAGCACGCCAAAAGGCCAGCCGGTGGCGACATGGCCTCATCTGCTTTGGTGGTGCCGATCCGGCCGGAGCCTGCCTCATCACCCTCAATACGCTGGCTCGACTGCCATGGGCTAAAACCGTCAGCTGGACTCTGGTAGCCGGTGGGGCCAATCCTTTCTGGCCCGAGCTGCAACAAAGGGTTGCCGAACTGCCCGATCTGCCGCTCACCTTGCTGCGTCAGAGCGACCAGATGGCCGAGCTGATGAGCCGACACGACTTCGCCATTGGCGCTGCGGGCGGCATGACCTGGGAGCGAGCCTGTCTCGGCCTGCCGACCCTGGCAGTCCCCATCGTCGACAATCAGCAGTTCAACGACCAGGTGATCGCCCGCTTTCAGCTGGCCGAGCGGCTGACCCTGAGCGAGCTGGCCGAGCCTGAGCTGCTGCTGCAAACCCTGCACCGGCTTGAACAACAGTCAGACGACTACCGCCGCCGTGGCCAGCAACAGGTGGACGGGCTGGGGCTGGATCGCCTCACCGCTTGGTTGCTGCAACAATCGGATTATCAGCTGTTACCTGATGGTCAACAGTGGCAACTACGCCATGATGGCAAACTGCTGCTCACCCTGACGCTGAACGGCCAGCGGCTGACATGGCAGGCCACCCGGCCACTTCAACTATCGGAGTGGCAAGAGCTGGCACATCGCTTGCAAACAATTTTCTCCCAATTTCCCCTCTATCTTGCCGAGCCACCGCAGATAGCGCCCCCTGCCCCCTGGCAGCCGGCGCCGCAAGGCTGGCAACTTGGCACAGGAATCTGAACACAGATGCAGATCGATCATCGCCCCATCAACCAGGAACAGGCCCCCTATGTGATTGCCGAACTGTCGGCCAACCACAATGGCAATCTGGACCGCGCCCTGGCCATTATGACCGCCGCCAAAGCAGCGGGTGCCAGCGCCGTCAAACTGCAAACCTACCGCCCGGATACCATCACCCTCAAAAGTGATCGACCGGAATTTCAGATCCACGGCGGTTTGTGGGATGGCCACAGCCTCTACGATCTTTATGAGTGGGCGCACACCCCCTGGGAATGGCACCAGGCGCTGTTTGCAAAGGGGCGCGAGCTGGGGCTGACGGTCTTTAGCAGTCCGTTCGACTTCAGCGCGGTGGATCTGCTGGAATCCCTCGACTGCCCGGCCTACAAGATCGCCTCCTTCGAGCTGGTGGACTTGCCCCTCATCCGCTACGCCGCCCAGACCGGCAAGCCGCTCATCATGTCCACCGGCATGGCGAACGAGGCCGAGATCGCCGCAGCGGTCAAGATGGCGCTCAAGCATGGCAACGGCCAGCTGGCCCTGCTGCACTGTGTCAGCGGCTATCCGGCGCCGGCGGCCGAATACAACCTGCGTACCATCCCTATGTTGCGCCAACGCTTCGGGGTCGAGGTGGGGCTCTCTGATCACACTCTGGGATCGGCCACGGCCATCGCCGCCACTGCGCTTGGGGCGACCCTCATCGAGAAACACTTCACCCTGGCCCGCGCCGACGGCGGGCCGGATTGCGCCTTCTCCATGGAGCCGGCCGAGCTCACCGAGCTGGTAACCTCGGTCAATACCGCCCATGCAGCGCTCGGGGTGGCCGATTACCAGCTCACCGCCAGTGAACAGGGTAACCGTGCGTTTCGCCGCTCCCTCTATCTGGTCAGGGATATTGCAGCCGGAGATTTGCTCACCGCAGAACACATCAAATCGGTGCGCCCCGCCCTTGGCCTGCCCCCGGCCGATTACGATCGGCTCATCGGCAAGCAGGTCAACCGCGACATGGCAGCCAATCAGCCTCTCAACTGGGATTGGATTGCACAAGATGAATGAAGATCTGCTGCGCCACCATCTGGCGATAATCGAACAGCGTTGGCCACAGCTTGCTGCCCACCTCACGGTGGCACAGCTGGGCGATCTGCAGGTGGAGTTGTGTGAAGGGCTCAGCAGCACACTACTGGTCAATGGCATCCAGCTCACCAGCCGGCACGATCGGGTGAAGGAGGCCGAACTGCAAGCGGCAACTCTTCCCGATGTACCCGTGCTGCATCTTTATGGCACCGGACTCGGCGATCTGCAGAAGGTGTTACTGACACGCCCCCGGTTAGAAACCCTGCATGTCCATATCATGCACCACAATCTCTTCACTCTGGTGCTGGCCTTGCTCGAGCACGACGAGTGGCTGCAAGACCCCCGGGTAGAGCTGAGCCTCGCGGCCGATGAACAGGAGATTGTACTCCCCTTCTTCGCCCTCCCCAGCGAACTGGAGCTAGCCGAAGATGCGGCCTGCCGCATTCGTGGTCGACTGGTGAGCGAAGTGATGGCGAATTACACCAGGCAACGCTTCGTCCCCGACTTGCCACGCATTACCGGGCGACTGACCGAGAATCTGCCACTTGTGGGTGAAGATGGCGATGTTGCCACACTTTTTGGCTCACACCCGGATGCTACTGCACTGGTCATCGCCAGCGGTCCCAGCCTGCAACACCATCTCTCTCGCCTTGCTGGCTTGTTGCAGCAACATCCAGAGTGGAAGGTACTCTGTGTCGATACTGCGCTCACCCCTCTGCGACAATACGGCATCAGTGTGGATCTGGTCGTAACTATCGACGACGCTCTGACTCCGGATCGACTAGCCAGCCAGGGGCTGACTTCGGTTCCTCTGGTATATGCCCCCATGGTACCCCATGAGACGCTCGCAAGTTGGCAAGGACCGCGTTTTACCGCCTACTCCATCAGCCCCGTGTATGAACAACTTCGTCACACTCATCCCAAAGGGTTACTCCATCAAGGAGGCAGCGTGATCCATCCCACCGTCGATCTCGCCGTCAAGATGGGTTGTCGAGAGATCATTCTGCTCGGCTGTGACTTCGCCTTCCCCGGTGGCCAGACCCATACCGGCTGGGATGATGGTGCTTTGGGTCCTGTTGCCAGCCAAGCCCTCAGCTGGGTACTGGATGGCCATGGTCAGCGCGTCAGCACCAACCCCAATTTCACCACCTATCAGATCGAGCTTGAGCGCTATATGGCAAGCCACCCGGAAGTCAAATTCTGGAACAGCAGCCGCGACGGTGCGGCCCTGCTCGGTTGTGACTATCATCCGGAGCTGATGCCATGACCATCACAGAGCAGTGCATTGCACTGGCACACAATTTTCGCCTTGGCCTTCATGTTGAAAGTGCGCTGCAGCTACCGGCTCTGGTAGAGCAGGCATTGCATGCTCTACCTCCGGAGCACCAAGGCGATGCCGTGACCATAGTGAGTGCCCTGCTGACTTGCCAGGAGCGCCATGACTGGCTGGGATTGGCAGATTGGCTTGAAGGAGAGCTGGCTGCGCTCCTGACGGTCGCCTCAGAAACGAGCCCCTCCTGACATCCGGATCGGAGAGAGCAGCCAGTCCAAGCCATTGGTACGCTACTCAGCACATTTCATAGCAGCAATCACACCGACATTTAAACGGATTTTTTTGTTAATCCAGAATATTTAACGGATTTAACCGCATAGACGAAATCACCAAACAAAAACACCTATCCATCTGGACGTCTATCTTGACCAGGCGAGGTTGACTCACTACTGTGGGCACCCTAATGCGGCAGGATGCCCGCCCTGTTTTCCCCCTATCCCTATCCGATACAGGTACAAAGCAGTTTATGACAGGAGGTCATTGTTCAATTTCAGAGGAACACATGATCCAGATCCAACCCAGTGCCAGGGCCTTGTTGCCACTTCTGGTTTTTCTCGCACTCTTTATCGGTACCGGTACCTGGCTGACCCTGCAGGGGGTCGAATTCGCCTTCTATCAGCTGCCCGCTCCGGTTGCTGCCCTGCCTGCGGTGATGCTGGCCCTGCTGCTTGGCAAAGAGAGCTTCAACAGCAATCTGGAGACCTTCTTCAAGGGGGTCGGCCACAGCAATATCATGGCGATGTGCCTTATCTATCTGCTGGCGGGCGCCTTTGCCAGCGTGGCCAAGGCCACCGGCGGCGTTGATGCCACCGTGGCGCTGGGCCTGTCGCTCATCCCTGGCTGGGCGCTGTTGCCCGGGCTGTTCCTCATCTCTGCCTTTATTGCTACCGCCATGGGCACCTCCATGGGCACCATAGGTGCCGTGGCGCCGGTCGCGCTGGGCGTGGCGCAGGCGGCCGGTATCGATCCGGTACTGATGGCAGGTACCATTCTCTCCGGCGCCATGTTTGGCGATAACCTCTCCATCATCTCCGACACCACCATAGCGGCCACCCGCAGTCAGGGGTGCGAGATGAAGGACAAGTTCCGCGAGAACTTCAAGATTGCGGCCCCTGCCGCCATCGCGGTGATCCTGCTCTATCTGACCCTGGGCTCAGTGGGTGAATCCCCTGCCAGCGGCAGCGCCATCGAGCTGTTCAAGGTGATGCCTTATCTGCTCATTCTTGGGCTGGCGCTCGCCGGAGTGAATGTGTTTGTGGTATTGGGGATCGGTATTCTGGCCGCCGGAGTGGTGGGCATGATCAACGGCTATGCCATCGGTCAGTTCAGCAAGGATATCTATCAGGGCTTTACCGGCATGCAGGAGATCTTCCTGCTCTCCATGCTGATAGGCGGCCTCGGCGCCCTGATGGAACGTCAGGGTGGACTGGCCTGGATCAGCGAGCGCATCAGCGCCCTGATTGCCCGTTTCACTCGCGAGCACAACGGTGAACAGAACGAGAAAGCGGCCGAGCTCGGCATCGCCGGGGTGGTGAGCCTCACCAACCTCTGCACCGCCAACAACACGGTGGCTATTATCGTCGCCAGCAAAGTAGCCCGGGATCTGGCCGAACACCACGGTGTCACCCCGCGCCGCGCCGCCTCCATGCTGGATATCTTCTCCTGCGTGGTACAGGGTCTGATCCCCTGGGGCGCACAGGCGCTGCTGCTGGGATCCATCTTCGCCCTGTCGCCGTTGGCGGTGGTGAGCATGAGTTTCTACCCGATGGCACTCGCGGTAGCGGCACTCATTGCAGTGTTTGTAAAGCACCAGATGCGCGGCAAGGCTGAGAAGTAACTGACTAGAGGCTGGCGCACCGACATGTCATCAACAGGGGCCACACCCTGGCCCTTGTTGACTCACTATCGGATCCGCCAGCATTTATCCCACCGTTCCGGGCATCGCCGTCCGGGACGGGGTTTCCCTGCCCCCCTTAACGTCAAGAGTGAATGTGCTAAGGTAGAGCGCGTTCAAGCCATCGATGCGCAGCTATACCAGAGGTTCCCCATGCATGAGTCCCAACCCGAATGTCAATCCCTGCGCCAACTGGTTCGTCAACGCCGCAAAAATCTGAGTCCGGCCGAGCAGCAATTGGCGGCCCAACAGCTGCTGGCCCAGTTCAAGCAACACCCCGAGATCCTCGCCGCCAAACGGATTGCCCTCTATCTGGCCAATGACGGGGAGATCAATCCATTGCCCACCATCCATTGGCTGTGGGCCCAGCACAAAGAGGTCTACCTGCCGGTGCTCCACCCCTTTACCCCGGGTCACCTGCTCTTTTTGCGCTATACCGCCACCAGCCCCATGGTACGCAACCGCTACGGCATCGAAGAGCCGGAGCTGGATATCCTGCAGGTGGTGCCCCACAGCACGCTCGATCTTATCTGCACCCCGCTGGTCGCCTTCGATGCCCAGGGCAATCGTCTTGGCATGGGGGGCGGCTACTACGATCGCACTCTCGCCATCTGGCATGAGCACAAGCTGGGCCCCAAGCCGCTCGGCATTGCCCACGACTGCCAGCAGGTGGATGCGGTCCCGCAAGAGGAGTGGGATGTGCCGCTGCCCCAGATCATCACCCCGAGCCACTGCTGGCGCTTTGAATAAGCTGTTTTTGGCCAGCAGCCCCTGCTTTGTGCGCGCAAACGCAGAATAAACAGGCAAACGATTTACAAAGTCCCTCTTTTTGCCCCGGAACGTGAGCAACAAGGTCGCGACGGGGTACCGGGTTGGATATAATGCGCCCGCTTTTTTCTTAAGGAACGATCATGACTCAAGATGAAATGAAGAAGGCGGCCGGTTGGGCTGCGCTCAAGTATGTGGTTCCCGGCACCATCGTCGGGGTGGGCACCGGCTCTACCGTCAACCACTTTATCGACGCGCTGGCGACCATGAAGGACGAGATCAAGGGGGCGGTATCCAGCTCCGTGGCCTCTACCGAGCGCCTCAAGGGCTTCGGCATCACCGTATATGATCTCAACGAGATCGACGCCCTCTCCGTCTATGTCGATGGCGCCGACGAGATCAACGCAACCCGCGACATGATCAAGGGCGGTGGCGCAGCCCTGACCCGCGAGAAGATCGTTGCCGCCGTCGCAGACAAGTTCATCTGCATCATCGACAACACCAAAACCGTCGACGTGCTGGGCCAGTTCCCGCTGCCGGTGGAAGTGATCCCGATGGCCCGCGAATACGTGGCCCGCGAAATTCGCAAACTGGGTGGCAACCCGGTGTGGCGTGAAGGAGTGGTCACCGACAACGGCAACCACATTCTGGATGTGAAAGGCATGGCCATTACCGACGCCAAGGCGCTGGAAGTACGACTGAACGCCATCGTTGGCGTGGTCACCAACGGCCTGTTCGCAGCCCGCGGCGCCGATGTGGTCCTGATCGGTACGCCGGACGGCGTGATTACCCAGTAATCCCGACACCGGCAACACAGTGCAGCGGCATCCTCCCTCGCACGCCAGCGTCACTCTGCCACCTCTGACGCAGCAGCGGCGTTGATTGAGCCCTGGGATGGGATATGACCCAAACATTGCACTGTGAATAAATGACGGCGCCTGATGGCGCCGTTTTTATTTATCCCTCAACAAGTTGCATACGGATGTTTACAACATTCGTTGATAACTTCAAAGAATTTGACTTTCGTCACAAATATTCCCTCTCCCAAACGTTTTTGCTACTTTACGGTTTTCTTCGCACACCAAATCTGCACTTACGTTTGCACATACAGAGGGATCGTCATGACTGCCAAGTTTTCGTTGGACAAGGATAAAATCAAGGTTCTGCTGCTGGAGGGGGTTCACCCCAACACCGTAGAGACCTTTCGTGCCGCAGGTTACACCAGTGTGGAGTATCTCAAGACCTCGCTCTCCGAAGAGGAGCTGATTGAGCAGATCCGCGACGTCCATTTCATCGGGCTGCGCTCCCGCACCCAGATCACCGAGAAAGTCCTCGACGCCGCCAACAAGCTGGTCGCCATCGGCTGCTTCTGCATCGGTACCAACCAGGTCGAGCTGGAAGCGGCCCAGATCCGCGGAATTCCGGTCTTCAACGCCCCCTTCTCCAACACCCGTTCGGTCGCCGAGCTGGTACTGGGCGAGATCCTGCTGCTGCTGCGCGGCATCCCCGAGAAAAACGCCAAGTGCCATCGCGGCGTGTGGGAAAAACTGGCCAACCGCTCGGTGGAAGCCCGCGGCAAGAAGCTCGGCATCATCGGCTACGGCCACATCGGTACCCAGCTTGGCATCATCGCCGAAAGCATCGGCATGAAGGTTTATTACTACGATATCGAGAACAAGCTCTCGCTGGGCAACGCCATTCAGGTGCCGAGCATGGTCGAGCTGCTCAATATGTCTGACGTCATCAGCCTGCACGTGCCGGAGACCGCCTCCACCAAGAACATGATCGGTGCCGAGCAGCTGCGGATGATGAAACCGGGCGCCATCTTCATCAACGCCGCCCGTGGTACTGTGGTGGATATCGACGCCTTGGCTGACGTCATCAAGAGCGGCCATATCGCTGGCGCCGCTATCGACGTCTTCCCGGTCGAGCCCAAGTCCAATGACGAGGAGTTCCAAAGCCCGCTGCGTGGGCTGGAGAACGTTATCCTGACCCCGCACATCGGTGGCACCACCCATGAGGCGCAGGAGAACATCGGGCTGGAAGTGGCCAACAAGCTGGTCAAATACTCCGACAATGGCTCCACCCTCTCCGCCGTTAACTTCCCGGAAGTGTCGCTGCCGGGCCACAAGGGCTCCAGCCGCCTGCTGCACATTCACCGCAACCAGCCGGGCGTGATGAACCAGATCAACCAGATCTTCGCCGAAGAGGGGATCAACATCGCCGGTCAATACCTGCAAACCAGCAGCCATATCGGTTACGTGGTGATCGACGTGGAGACCGAGCACAGCGAGAAGGCGCTCGCCAAGCTCAAGGAGATCAACGGCACCATCCGCGCCCGCATCCTCCACTGATAGACCCTTATCTGCGCAGCAAAAAGCCCGTCGTGATGACGGGCTTTTGTATGAAGCAGAACCTCAAAGCAGCGTGATGGCTTACCACCACCCCAACAGGTTGCGGCCCACCAGCGCCCCCCATACCAGGGCGTTCAGGGCTAGCGCGATAAAGACGGCGGCAGAGCCCAAATCCTTGGCACGACCGGAGAGCTCATGATGCTCGGAGCCAACCCTGTCTACCACAGCTTCAATGGCGGAGTTGAGGATCTCGACGATCACCACCAGCCAGCTGATGACGATAAGCAGCAGGATCTGGTTGAGGGAATCCCCCAGCCAGAAGGCCAGCGGCATCAGCAACAGGATCAGCATCAGCTCCTGCCGAAAAGCCGCCTCGTTAATCCAGGCTGACTTGAGCCCCTTCATGCTGTAACCGGTTGCGTTGATGATGCGGGTGACCCCGGTTGCCCCTGGCTTTGCCACGCTATCTACCTCATTTGGAATCGATTTTGGCCTCACATCCTATCAGAGCCCCCCAAGGTTTCAATCAGGGGACTTTTGCTTTATTTTATCTCTTTGCTTTTTCGCCCCTTGCGGCTGACACCACCCACTCGAGACTTGAGTTGTATGTCCATTCACACAGATGAATTGCGCACCCGTCGCCTGGAGTCACTGATCACTCCGAGCGAGCTTGCACACGCGTTTCCGATCACCGATACCATTGCCCAGAATCTGCTGGATGCCCGTCGCGAAGTGGAAGCCATTCTGGCCGGAGGCGATCAGCGCCTGCTGGTCATTGTCGGCCCCTGCTCTATCCATGATCCCGCTGCTGCTCGCGAGTATGCCCAGCGCCTCAACGCCCTGCGCGAGCAGTATAAAGAGAGCCTCTGCATCGTGATGCGCACCTATTTCGAGAAGCCGCGCACCATCGTCGGCTGGAAAGGGCTCATCAACGATCCGCGCCTCGATGGCAGTTTCGACGTCAACGAAGGGCTGAAACTGGCGCGCAAACTGCTGGTCGACATCAACGAGATCGGCATGCCAACCGCCACCGAATTCCTCGATATGGTGACCGGCCAGTATATTGCCGACCTCATCACCTGGGGCGCCATCGGCGCTCGTACCACCGAATCCCAGGTACACCGCGAGATGGCTTCGGCCCTCTCCTGCCCGGTTGGCTTCAAGAACGGCACCGACGGCAATACCCGCATCGCCATCGATGCGGTGCGCGCCGCCCGTCACAGCCACATCTTCTATTCGCCGGACAAAGACGGCAAGATGACCATCTACCGCACCGCCGGTAACCCCTTTGGTCATGTGATCCTGCGTGGCGGCCACCGCCCCAACTACGACACCGCCAGTGTCGATGAAGCCTGTGAAGCGCTGGCCGATGTGGGCCTGCCGGAGCGTCTGGTGGTCGATTTCAGCCACGGCAACAGCATGAAGGATCACCGCCGTCAGCTGCTGGTGGCGCAAGATATCTGCGATCAGCTGCGCCGCGGCCGTACCGGCATCGCCGGCATCATGGCAGAAAGCTTCCTGGTGGAAGGGCGTCAGGATGTGGAGAACGGCTGCGCCGCCACCTTCGGCCAGAGCATCACAGATGCCTGCTTGTCGTGGAGCGACACCGAAACCCTGCTGGCGATGCTGGCAGAGGCGGCGCAGGTGCGCCTGAGCAAACAGGCTTGAACTGCGAATAAAACCAAAGGGGCCGGTATTTTTGATACCGGCCCCTTCTTCTTGCTGTCGGCCGATTACGCTTCGCTAATCGGCCCTACATGCGCCCTCTTTCCTGTACACCCTACTTACAAACTGGGCATAAACCACACGCGCCCTGCCGCTTCGATGCGGTCGGTGCGGATCTGGAATACCTGCTCCAGCAGCGCCTCATCCACCAGCTCGCCCCCCCCTTCGCGCACCACCGCGCCCTGTTGCAGGCAGAGAATGCGGTCGGCCCAGTCGATGGCCAGATTGATATCGTGGATGGCGAGCACCACCAGCAAGCCCTGCCCGGCCAAGGTTTTCAGCAAGCGCAATAGCGCCAGCTGGTGATGCAGGTCGAGCCCCGCCAGCGGCTCGTCCAGCAGCAGCACCTTGCCGGTCGGATTTAGGCTCGGCCACACCTGCAGCAGGGTGCGGGCAATCAGCACCCGCTGCTGCTCGCCCCCCGACAACCGGCTGAAGTCACGAGCCAGCAAGGCTTCCAGCTCCAATGCCTCGCACAATGCATTTATCGCCTCGTTCTGTCTGGCAGGTGCAACCATCTCATCGAGCCCCAGGCTCAACACCTGAAACACCGGAATATGAAACAGCTGGGGCTGACGCTGGGGCAGCATGGCGCGCCGTTTGGCTAGCTCGGGCCAACTCATGTCAGTAAGCACTTCCCCCCCCAGCAGCACTCTGCCATCGGCGGGTAAAAGCCCCGCCAGCGCCCCGAGCAGGGTCGACTTACCACTGCCATTGGGGCCAAGCAGCGCCACCAACTGGCCGCCATGCCAGCGGATATCCAGGGGAGAGAGCCGTCCGGCAATGGCGAGTGCGCGCGCCTCCAGCAGCGGCGCAGCAGCACGAGAAGAAACCGGCATGGGATCAGCGGGTGACATCGGCATCTTGCCTCAACAACGGGTAAATAAGGAGACTGCGCGCCCCGACCAAATCATGCAGATATTTATGCAGCACCATCGGCAGTTTGCCTCAATAGCAGGTAGATAAAGAGCGGCGCCCCCACCGAGGCGGTGATGACGCCGATAGGCAACTCCCCCGCGCTCAGGGTGGATCGAGCAACCAGATCGGCCGCCAGCAGCAGGGCCCCGCCGCCAAGCGCCGAAGCAGGCAGCAGAAAGCGCTGATCGCTGCCACCGCAGAGCCGCAGCAGATGGGGCACCACCAACCCGACAAAACCGATCACGCCGCACAATGACACCGCCACACCGGTCAGCAGACAGACCGCCAGCACCAGCCGCACCCGCATCTTGTCGACATCCATCCCCATCAGGCGGGCCTGAGTCTCCCCCAACAACAACTGTTGCAGCGCCTTGCCCTGCCAGCAGAGCCAGCCCAGGGTAAGCGGCAGCACCAGCCACCACCAGCCGAACTGCTGGCTGCCGTAAGAGAGGCTCCCCATCATCCAGAACATGAATTCACGCAAGGAGCCATCGTCGGCAAAGTACATCAACCAGGTCATGGCGGCATTGGTGAGAATACCGATGGCGACGCCAAACAGCAGCAAGCGGGCATGACCGAGACGCGCCCGGCGAGCCAGCCGAATGAGCAACATGGTCACCAGCAAGGCGCCACCGAAGGCCGCCAGCGACAGCCCCCAGCCGGGCAGATAGAGGCCGAGGGACTTGGCCACCGCCATCGCCACCATGGCGGCAAGGCCTGCCCCGCTTGAAACGCCAAGCAACCCGGGTTCGGCCACCGGGTTGTGCAGCATCACCTGCAACACGGCGCCGCCACAAGCAAGCGCGGCGCCAGCCAAGAGGGCCAGCAAGGCGCGCGGCAGGCGCAGCTCCAGCAGGATGCGCTGTTCGAGATCGCCAAGGGGCTGCCAGGGCAGCAGCACAAACTCGCCCCAGACGAGGGAGAAGAGAAACAGCAGCAGGGTCAGCAGCGTCAGGCCACAGAGCCAGCGCCGCTGCCAGCGCTGCTGACGGGCGATAAGGGAGAGGTACAAGGAGGATCCCCGACAATAACAAGGCTTCATCCCCGGCCCGGTCGCAGCGCCGGGGGGAAGCAGGAAAAGGGCATAATAACAGTGGCTTGCCACCCAAGGTCAAGGCTGGTAACGCTTTGCCATCACCCTTATCTCGCCGCTGGCCACCAGATTTTGCAGCGCCACCAGCAAGGGCTGGCGCAGCGACTGGTGAGGTGAGTGCTTGCTCATCCCCAGATAGAGGGTCACCGGCGTGGCGGGGCGGTAGTCCGCCTTGCCTATCCGGCTGGCATTTCCCTGACTCAGGGCATAGTCCACCTGACAGTCAGTGCCAATCATCAGCGGCAGGTGACCCCGCTGCACCATGCGCAGCAGCTGATCTTCGGTGGGTACTCCGTGCTTGTCGAGGCGACTGTCACTGTTGAAGGGCTCAAAGTAGGCGGAGTTGAGCACATAGCCCACCTTCACCCCCTGCAGATCGCGGTATTGGTGGATCCGGGCCACATTGACCGGCTGACCATAAAACGCGGGCCAGCACTGATAGTAGGCAGGCTGCAGATAGTCGATGAACTGCGCCCGCTCGGCGGTATAGGCGAGGCCAATCATCAGATCGACCTGGCCGGTCTGCATCTGCTTGAGCGCCCTGCCCCACGGCATCCGCCGTACCTGCAACTCAATGCCGCTCGCCTGTTGCAACCGGCGCAGGATGTCCATGTCGAGCCCCTGCAACCGGCCATCCGCTTGCAGGATGCGAAATGGCGGCCACAGATCGGTGGCCACCGTCAGCGTCGGGGTCGCTCGCACCGGCATGGCAAATAACAGTAACAACACAATCCCGCATAACTTGCCCATCCCGTCGCATACCTCGCACGGCTTATCCTGTTGGTTAAAAATACCCTCCCGCACCACGTATGAAAACCCGTGGTTCAGGGATAAAATGCGCCGGATTTTCAAGGAGAACCCTATGAACCCGATTTTCACCAGTATCGGTCTGCTGCTCTGCAGCAACGTCTTTATGACCTTCGCCTGGTACGCTCACCTCAAGAGCATGAACCATAAACCCTGGATCATTGCCGCCCTGGTGAGCTGGGGTATCGCCCTGTTCGAATACCTGCTGCAAGTGCCCGCCAACCGCATCGGCCATACGGTGATGAGCGTGGGCCAACTTAAAATCCTGCAAGAAGTGATCACACTCACCGTATTCGTCCCCTTCTCTATCTTCTATCTCAAGGAAGATCTGAAATGGGACTATCTCTGGGCAGGGCTCTGCATTCTCGGTGCGGTCTTTTTTGTCTTTCGCGAGAAACTGACCGGCGCCTGAGGCTGTACACTCAATATCATCCCGCTCATGGCATCTCATTGATCGACGAGGCAAAAAAATGGAATTGCGAGACATGTTACAGATCCTGGCCAAGCAGGATGGCTCAGACCTCTATCTGTCGACCGGCGCGCCCCCCTGCGCCAAATTTAACGGCGGCCTGCGCCCCCTCAACGAAACGCCTCTGGAGCCGGGGGAAGTGGCGCGGATCGCCGCCGAGATCATGGATGGCGAGCAGAAGCAGCAGTTCGAGAAGGATCTGGAGATGAACCTCGCCATCTCCCTGCCCCAGATCGGCCGCTTTCGGGTCAACATCTTCAAGCAGCGCAACGAAGTCTCTCTGGTGGCCCGCAACATCAAGACCGACATCCCCCGCTTTGAAGATCTCAAACTCCCGCCTGTGCTGCTCGACACCATCATGGAGAAACGCGGTCTGGTGCTGTTTGTCGGCGGTACCGGCTCGGGTAAATCCACTTCGCTGGCAGCGCTTATCGACCATCGCAACCGCAACAGCGGCGGGCACATCATTACCATCGAGGATCCGGTAGAGTTCGTTCATCGTCACCGCAAGAGCATCATCAACCAGCGGGAGGTTGGCGTGGATACCCGTAGCTTCCACGCTGCCCTGAAAAACACCCTGCGTCAGGCGCCGGATGTCATTCTTATCGGCGAGATCCGCGATCGCGAGACCATGGAACATGCGCTGGCCTTCTCCGAAACCGGCCACCTTGCCATCTCCACCCTGCACGCCAACAACGCCAACCAGGCGCTGGATCGCATTATCAACTTCTTCCCCGAGGAGCGCCGCCCCCAGCTGCTCAACGATCTGGGCAACAACCTCAAGGCTTTTGTCTCCCAGCGGCTGGTGAAAACCACCGATGGCGGTCGCCGGGCCGCAGTGGAGATCATGCTCGGCACCCACACCATCCGCGACATGATCAAGCGCGGTGAATTTGGCGGCCTCAAAGAGGTGATGGAAAAATCCAAGGCCCTCGGCATGGTTACCTTCGACAGTGCCCTCTTCGATCTGGTGGTGGAAGGGGTAATTGAGGAAGAAGAGGCGGTAAAGAACGCCGACTCAGCCAACAACCTGCGCCTCAAGATCAAGCTGTGGAAGGAGAAGGGGCAGATTGCCAGCAGCAGCGATGCCACCGGCTGGAGCCTCGAACCCACCAAGGACGAGAAGGGCGATTTTTTCTAACCAGCCCCTCGAGAACCCCGGGCCCGCCCGGGGTTCTCTTTATCCAGCACGGCTGACCCGAATTATCCGCTCAGCCCACGCAGGTCACTGCCAGTCAGCACCAACGGCGAACGCGCTGGCAATACGCCACATACTCGTCGCCGAAACGGGCATGCAACAGCCGCTCCTCCGGCATGATCTGAAAGCGAGTCAGCCAGGCCACCAGCACGATTGGCCCAACCCAGACCCAACTCCCACCGAGATAACAGCCCCAGGCGGCCAGCCAGCAGAGCAGCCCCAGATACATGGGATTGCGACTGACACGATAGACGCCACAGGTCACCAGACGACTGGTGTGCTGAGGTTTGGTGGGGCTGACCGTGGTCTGGTGGTGACGAAACCGTTGCAGGGCACCAAAGCCCATAATGGCCCCCGCCACGACCAGCACAGCCATCAGCGCCATTGCCCAGATGCCGGGCTGACTCTCCCCTCTTAGCCACCACATGGCCCCGGCACAGAGCAGAAAGATCAGCGGTGGTGGCAAACGTAACTCAAGATTGACCATTTTCTTCCCCTGACGAGTGTCGGCCGAACCCGTGTTGCGGTAGACTCCCAACCAGTCAGCGCCTGTTGAGAGTGACAAAGATCATAATAATAACAACAAGTTGTGGTTAAACCACCACCAATGTGGCCGACCCCGTCCAAACTATCCAACGCGAACAACAAAAAGGAATCACCATGCACAAGAAAACTCTGCTGGCTACCCTGATCTTCGGCCTGCTCGCGGGCCAAGCCGTTGCGGCTCCCTATCTGCCCCTTGCGACGGATCATCGCAACGGCCAGGAGCAAACCGCCAGCAACGCCTGGTTGGAAGTGGATCTGGGCGCCTTTGAACACAATATCCAGACCCTCAAGGATCGCCTCGGCGACAAGGGCCCGCAGATCTGCGCCATCATGAAGGCCGACGCTTATGGTCATGGCATCGACCTGCTGGTCCCCTCCGTGGTCAAGGCCAATATCCCCTGCATCGGCATCGCCAGCAACGAGGAGGCGCGCGTCGCCCGCGAGAAGGGCTTTACCGGCCGTCTGATGCGGGTGCGTGCCGCCACTCCGGATGAAGTAGAGCAGGCCCTGCCCTACAAGATGGAGGAGCTGATCGGTAGTCTGGTGAGTGCCCAGGGTATCGCCGATATCGCCCAGCGCCACCACACCACCATTCCGGTGCATATCGCGCTCAACTCCGCCGGCATGAGCCGCAACGGCATCGACCTGCGTCTGGCCGATGCCAAGCAGGATGCGCTGGCCATGCTGAAGCTAAAGGGGATCACCCCGGTCGGCATCATGACCCACTTCCCGGTTGAGGAGAAAGAGGACGTCAAGATGGGACTGGCCCAGTTCAAACTGGACTCCCAGTGGCTGCTGGAAGCGGGCAAACTGGATCGCAGCAAGATCACCATCCACGCCGCCAACTCCTTCGCCACCCTGGCCGTGCCGGACGCCTACTTCGACATGGTGCGCCCGGGCGGCCTGCTCTACGGTGACTCCATCCCCTCCCACACCGAATACAAGCGGGTGATGGCATTCAAGACCCAGGTCGCCTCGGTCAACCACTATGCAGCGGGCAACACCGTCGGTTATGACCGCACCTTTACCCTCAAGCGTGACTCCTGGCTCGCCAACCTGCCGCTGGGCTACTCCGATGGCTATCGCCGCGCCCTCAGCAACAAAGCCTATGTGCTGATCCAGGGTCAGAAGGTGCCGGTGGTCGGCAAGACTTCCATGAACACCATCATGGTGGATGTGACGGATCTGAAAGGGGTGAAACCCGGTGACGAGGTGGTGCTGTTTGGCCGTCAGGGTGAAACCGAAGTGAAACAGGCGGATCTGGAGGAGTACAACGGCGCCCTGCTGGCGGACATGTACACCATCTGGGGCTACACCAACCCCAAAAAGATCAAACGCTGATAACACGATATGAAAAAGGGCTCCCGCGGGAGCCCTTGTTGTTATTGCTTAATTGTCTGCCGCGCTCAAGCGGCCTTTTTACGGGTCACAAACAGACTCAGCCCCATGGATGCCAGCAGGATCAACGCGACTACGCCCAGTGCAATGCCGGTCGGGATCTTGAAGATATCCAGCAGCAGCATCTTGACCCCGATAAACATCAGGATCAGCGCCAGACCGTATTTGAGCAGGGCGAAGCGATCAGCCACACCGGCCAGCAGGAAGTACATGGCACGCAGACCCATGATGGCGAAGATGTTGGAGGTCAGCACGATGAAGGGATCCGTGGTCACCGCGAAGATGGCCGGGATACTGTCCACCGCAAAGATAAGATCGCTCACCTCCACCAGCACCAGGATCAACAGCAGCGGGGTGGCATAGCGCACACCGTCACGCCAGACGAAGAACTTCTCCCCTTCCAGGGTCTCGGTCACCTTGAAGCGACGGCGCATCCAGCCCAGCAGCGGGTTGTTGGCGAGATCAGGCTCCTTGTCGGCCGCCCACAGCATCTTGGCACCGGTCAGCAGCAGGAAAGCGCCAAACAGATAGAGGATCCAGTGGAACTGCTCGATGAGCCAGCTGCCCGCGAACACCATACCGGCACGCATCACGATGGCACCCAGTACCCCGTACAGCAGCACCCGGCGCTGCAGCTCGGCTGGAATGGCAAAGTAGCCGAACAGCATCAGCCAGACGAAGACGTTGTCCACTGCCAGCGCTTTCTCGATGAGGTAGCCGGTGAGGAACTCCAGTCCCTTCTGGTTGGCGATTTCACGGCCCGCGCTGTGATCGAGCCAAAGCCAGATGGCCAGGTTGAAGAGCAGGGCCACACTGACCCAGATGAGGGACCAGACACCCGCCTCTTTGAGGGACACCTTGTGTGACTTGCCGCCACCGACAAAGCGTATGTCTATCCATAACAGGACCAGCACTATGCTGAAGAAACCGGTCCACATCCACCATTCACCCATTTTCACGTCTCCCAAAAACGACAAAACCCACGACCGAGAGGCGTGGGTTTGCGTTTGGAGCAGATACACCTTGCCTCTCGGCAAGGTCTCACTTACAGCTGATTTGCATCGACTGCCCGGCTGCCGGGTGCACTGCAGGATATGGGTGCACCGTAATGACGACAAACCGGCGAGAAGTTACTCCCCTTGTTGCGCGGATAGTAGCAGCGGTAAAAGATAACGCCAAGAGGCATCTTCACTGCCGTCAAAAATAAATCGGGGCCCCATCAAGGAGCCCCGCAAGCAGGTTCAACACAGCCCCATCAGAGCGGGTCGACCTTGAGGCAGGAGACCGCGTGATCGAAGTTCCCCTCCAGCACGGGGCGGGTCTTGGCGCACTCGGGGCCAGCCACCGGGCAGCGGGTGCGAAACACGCAACCGGACGGCGGATTCATCGGTGAGGGCAAGTCCCCTTCCAGGATCTGGATCACCTTGTTGCGCTCAAGCTCAGGGTCCGGGATCGGCACCGCTGACATCAGCGCCTTGGTGTACGGATGCAACGGGTTGGCGAAGATCTCCTTGCGGGTCCCCAACTCGACGGCGTTGCCCAGATACATCACCAGCACCCGATCGGAGATATGCTTGACCACCGACAGGTCGTGGGCGATGAAGATGAGCGACAGCCCCATCTCCTTTTGCAGGGATTTGAGCAGGTTGACCACCTGCGCCTGAATGGATACGTCCAGCGCCGAGACCGGCTCGTCGCAGATGATCATCTTGGGCTCGAGGATCAGTGCCCGGGCAATCCCGATCCGCTGGCACTGGCCGCCAGAAAACTCGTGCGGATAGCGGTTGACCAGGTTGGGCAACAGCCCCACCTTGCTCATCATGGCGCGCACCTTCTCTTTCACCTCTTCCCGCGGCAGGTTGGGGTAGAAGGTGATGAGCGGCTCGGCGATGATGTCGCCGATGGTCATGCGCGGGTTCAGGGAGGCCAGCGGGTCCTGGAAGATCATCTGGATCTCTTTGCGCTTCTCGCGCAGGGCATTCTGATCGAGCTTGGTGAGATCGTCACCCAGCCACACCACCTTGCCATCGGTGGCCGGTACCAGACCGATGATGGCGCGGGCAAAGGTCGATTTGCCGCAGCCGGACTCCCCCACCACACCGAGGGTTTCCCCCTCATAGAGACGCAAGGTCACGCCATCGACCGCCTTGAGATCGGACGGTTTGGCCCATGGCCACGCCTTGCCACTCTTGATACTGAAGTGGACCTTGAGGTCAGACACTTCCAACAGCAATTTTTTGTCGGCACCCATTTAGTTGGCCCCCTTGTTCATGGCATCCGAAACCCAGTGACAGGCACGCTCTCGACCGTCGTTGAACGGGGTCAGAACTGGTGACTGCTGGCCGCAAATCTCGCTGACCCGGTGGCAACGCTCCTGGAAGGGGCAGCCGGTGGGCAGACGCAGCAGGTTGGGCGGATTACCCGGGATGGTGGGCAGCACTTCTCCTTCTGTATCGAGGCGGGGAATGGCGCGCAGCAAACCTTCGGTATAGGGGTGGCTCGGACGATAGAAGATATCGTCCACCTTGCCGTACTCCATGGTACGACCGGCATACATCACCAACACCTTGTTGCAGATACCGGCGACCACGCCAAGGTCGTGGGTGATCATGATGATGGCGGTGTTGAACTCGCGCTTGAGCTCGTTCATCAGGGTCATGATCTGGGCCTGCACGGTCACGTCGAGCGCGGTGGTCGGCTCGTCGGCGATCAGCAGTTGCGGCCGGCAGAGCAGCGCCATGGCGATCATCACCCGCTGACGCATACCGCCGGAGAACTCGTGGGGATACATCCCCATCCGCTTGCGTGCTTCAGGAATTTTGACCGCATCGAGCATCCGTACCGACTCTTCGAACGCTTCCGCCTTGCTCACCCCTTTGTGCAGCATCAGCACTTCCATCAGCTGATCCTGCACCTTCATGTAGGGGTTGAGCGAGGTCATGGGGTCCTGGAAGATCATGGCGATCTTCTCGGAACGGATCTTGTTGAGCTTGGACTCCGGCAGGTTGAGGATCTCCTCACCCTGAAACTTGGCGGAACCGGTAATAATGCCGTTTTTGGCCAGCAGCCCCATGATGGCAAAGGCCGTCTGGGATTTGCCGGAGCCGGACTCGCCGACGATTCCCAGAGTTTCACCCGCAGAGAGAGAAAAGTTGAGGTCGTTAACCGCCACCACATTGCCGTCCGGGGTCTTGAACTCGACCCGCAGATCTTTCACATCCAGTAACTTCATATAAAAACTCCTTATCGATCTTTCGTGATGCTTTCCTGTCGATCCGATGCTCGATTAACGATCTTTCGGATCGAGGGCGTCACGCAGACCATCCCCGAGGAAGTTGAAGCAAAACAGGGTCACCACCATAAAGCAGGCGGGGAACAGCAGTTGCCAGATGGCCACTTCCATCGACTTGGAGCCTTCATCCAGCAGGGCACCCCAGCTGGTCATCGGTTCCTGAACACCAAGGCCCAGGAAACTCAGGAAGGATTCAAACATGATCATCCCCGGCACCAGCAAGGTGGCGTAGACGGCCACGATACCGAGTACGTTCGGCACGATATGGCGGGTAATGATCTTCCACTTGGAGACGCCACAGACGTGGGCTGCCTCGATAAACTCCTTGCTCTTGAGGCTCAAGGTCTGGCCGCGCACGATACGCGCCATGTCGAGCCAGCTCACCGCCCCGATGGCGATAAAGATGAGTGCCAGATTGCGGCCAAAGAAGGTGACCAGCATGATGACAAAGAACATGAAGGGGAAAGCGTTGAGGATCTCCAGTACCCGCATCATCAGGCTGTCGACCCGCCCGCCGATAAAACCGGAGGCAGCGCCATACAAAGTACCGATGATGACCGCCACCATGGCGCCCATGATGCCGACCATCAGGGAGATGCGACCGCCCAGTAGGGTGCGCACGAACAGATCCCGCCCCAGACTGTCGGTTCCGAAGTAGTGACCCGCTTCCATATCAGGCGGCGACTGCATGGCGCCCCAGTCCGGATCGTCAAAGGTGTATTGGGAGAGATGGGGGCCAAAGATGACCGCCAGACCGATGATGGTCAGAATGATCAGGCTGGTCAGGGCCGCCTTGTTGCGCAGGAAACGGCGACGGGCATCCTTCCACAGGGAGCGCCCCTCCACCACCTCGACCTTTTGCGCGAACGCCTCGACGGCATCGCGTTTTTCAGTTGAAACAACCATGATGAACTCCCGAATTAGTAACGGATCTTGGGATCGATAAAGGCGTAGAGAATATCGACCACGGCGTTAAAGGTGATGGTGAGGGCGCCGACCAGAATGGTCAGACCGAGCACCATGGAGTAATCACGGTTAAGGGCACCGTTGACGAACAGCTGACCGATCCCCGGCAGACCGAAGATGGTCTCGATCACCACCGAACCTGTGATGATGCCGACAAAGGCCGGGCCCAGATAGGAGACCACCGGCAGCATGGCCGGACGCAGCGCGTGTTTCAGGATGATGTGGCGCAGCGGCAACCCCTTGGCACGGGCGGTACGGATGAAGTTGGAGTTCATGGTCTCGATCATACTGCCCCGCATGATCCGCGAGATGGCGGAGATGTAGTACATCATCATGCCGAACACCGGCAGCACCATAAACTGGATGCCACCACCCTGCCAGCCACCGGCAGGGAACCAACCCAGATGAATACTGAAAAACAGCACCAGCAAGGGCGCCAGCACAAAGCCCGGGATCACCACCCCGGCCATGGCCGAAGACATCAGCAGATAGTCGATGATGGTGTTCTGTTTCAGTGCCGCTATGGTGCCGAAGGTGACCCCCAGCAGCACGGCGAAGAAGAAGGCCGTGGTCCCGATCTTGGCGGAAACAGGCAGCGCCTGACTCACCAGATCATTGACGGTGAAATCCTTGTATTTGAAAGAGGGGCCCAAATCACCCTGCACCAGGTTGCCCAGGTAGGTGAGATATTGCATGCCAATGGGTTTGTCGAGCCCATATTTGGCCTCGATGTTGGCGATGACTTCGGGGGGCAGTGAACGCTCGCTGGTAAAGGGGTTACCCGGGGCGAAACGCATCATGAAGAAAGAGACGGTGATCAAGACCAGCAGAGTCGGGATCGCTTCCAATAGCCGTTTAAAAATGAATTTCAACATAGACATTTCCTGTCCTGTACTGCTTCCAAAGGGTCGCGGTTGTAATAAAGGCCCGCCGTCCGGCGGGCCCTGCTTGTTATGCGACTTGTTGCTTTAAATCAGTGAGCAATGATGTACATATCTTTGCTGTAGAGGTTATCCAGCGGGTTGGCCGGATAGCCGCCTACATAGGGTTTGACCATACGGGCAGTCACGTACTGGTAGATGGGGGCGATCGGCATGTCCTTGGCCAGGATCTCTTCAGCCTGGACGTAGAGCTTGTTGCGGGCCGCCACATCAACCTGATCACGGGATGAATCCATCAGCTTGTCGAACTCCGGATTGGAGTACTTGCCGTCGTTGTTGCCGTGGGTGGTCTGCATCAGATCCAGCATGGAGGAGGCTTCGTTGTAGTCGGCGATCCAGCCGGCACGACCTACATCAAACTGACCCTGTTTCTTGGTTTCCAGGTAAGTTTTCCACTCCTGGTTGACCAGGCTCACCTGCACCCCCAGCTTCTTCCACATGGAGGCCACGGCCACAGCCACTTTCTTGTGGTTGTCATCGGTGTTGTAGAGCAGCTCGAACTTCAGCGGCTTGCTGGCATCGAAACCGGCCTCTTGCAGCAGCGCCTTGGCCTTGGCATCACGCTCGGCCTGGGTCATCTTCGACCACTCGGGCGCTACCGGCTTGAAGCCATCGACGAAGTCCGGCACCAGGGTGTAACCGGGCGTCTGACCCTGCCCCATCACCTTGTCGGCAATCACGTCGCGATCGATGGCATAGGAGAGCGCAGTACGGACGCGCACATCGTCAAACGGCTTCTTCTTGACGTTGTACTGGTAGTAGTAAGTACCAACATAACCGGTCACTTTCAGCTCGTCCGGCTTCTCTTTCTTCATCTGCTTGAAGCGCTCGATGGGCATCTGATAGGTGATGTCCACTTCGCCCGCCAGATAGCGGCTCAGGTCAGCGTTGGTAGACTGGATGGGCAGATAGACCACCTTGTTGATGACGGTCTTGCCATCGTTCCAGTAGTGCTTGTTGCGCTCCACTTCGACGCGCTCGTTCACCACCCAGTTCTTCAGGGTATAGGCACCGTTGGATACCATATTTTCCGGCTGGGTCCACTTGTCACCGAACTTCTCGATCACCTTCTTCGGTACCGGATAGGTGGTGGTGTGGGAGAGCATGCTGACGAAGTAAGGGATCGCTTTCTCGAGCTGCACTTCGAAGGTGTAGTCGTCGGTCGCCTTCACGCCCAACGTATCAGCCGGCTTTTTACCTGCGATGATCTCGGAGGCATTGGCAATAGTCGGGATCTCCAGATACCAGGAGTAAGGAGAGGCGGTTTTCGGATCAACGGCACGCTGGAAAGCAAAAACGAAATCGTGGGCAGTGACCGGGTCACCGTTGGACCACTTGGCATCTTTGCGCAGGTGGAAGACGTAGTGCTTGTTATCCTTGGTTTCCCAAGATTCAGCCACAGCCGGGAGAATTTCCCCTTTCGGGCCGGATGCAACGAGACCTTCGAACAGGTCGCGCAGGATATTGGATTCGACCGTTCCTTCGGTCTTGTGCGGGTCAAGGGTCGCAGGCTCGGAGCCGTTGCCTTTTACCAGTTGCTGGACTTCAGCCAGCTTGGTTCCCGCCGGAACATCGGCAGCCTGAGCCACATTGACGCCACCAAACAGTGCAGCCACCAGCAATGTGTTAATCATTGTTTTTTTATGAGTCATTTCCCTACTCCAACAAGAACATTCCATGCATTTTTTAAAGTGACGGGGTTAAAACCCGCTCCCAGCATAATTCCCTGCCAATTCCGATAATGCAACAGATATTGTCAGGGTAATCGTCATTTTCTGGTCAAAAAATCAGCTAGCATGCGCTTTTTCAGTATTAAAACACCAGCAAAGCGCTCATTTTTCACACAAACGACCGATTCTAGAAAAGACCGAGCAAAAAGCAACCAATAAAAAGCCGGTCACGAGGACCGGCTTTCATAAAGCGGAGCTGGCTCACATCAGGCTGGGGAAAACCCCCTTGATACCGGCCACCATGATCTCGATACCCAGCGACATCATGATAAGACCCATGATACGGGTCACCACGTTGATGCCGGTGTTGCCCATGATCTTGAACAGCAGCGGCGCGGCGCGGAAGATAAGCCAGGAGCAGAAGGAGAAGACCACGACAACCACTGACATGCCGAGCAGCTGCTGCCAGTGGCTCTGGCTGGCATAGACAATCACCGAGGAGATGGCACCGGGGCCCGCCATCAGCGGCAGCGCCAGCGGTACCACGGCGATAGACTCGCGCACCGCCAGTTCACCCTTTTCCTGTTTGTTGTGCTTCACCTCGCCCAGCTTGCCCTGCAGCATCGACCAGGCAATCAGGGTAATCAGCGACCCACCGGCAATACGGAACGATGCCAGCGAGATACCAAACCCATCGAGGATCAGCTGCCCCATATACATGGAGACCAACAGGATCACCATCACCGCGATATTGGCGGTGGTATTGGTTTTCATCCGCTCGGCCTGGGTATGGTGGCTGGTCAGGCTGACAAACACCGGCAACAAACCAAGCGGGTTGATAATTGCGAACAAACCGACAAAAAACTTCAGATACAACGAGACGTCAATTGCTGCCATAGGCGCCTTCCAATAGAGTTTCGGGCCCAGCGGGCCAGTCCATTAATTTCGTGCGTAAATTTACATCATAGCCAGAGTGGGTACCAATCAAATAATCTCACCATTTTGAGGGTTTTTTAGTTAGTTCATCTAATGCATCCGCGCTAACTGGCATAAACCGATGCCAAAAGCCCTTTCTACCGCCCGACACGCGCCAGAAAAGTGAGCGCAAGCCTGCTTAATCATGACCAGAGAGTCCGACGATGACTGACCGAATGACCAAGTGACTCGAGAGAATCCAAGCTTTGCCTTCCCACTATTTCAGGCCAGACATCACTTCATTGACTCGGCAAGAGAGTCACAATGCAAAAACCGGGAAAGCGGGCAGAAATGGCGTCCTCGGGGAATAAAGCGGATTAGTCATGGATTAAAACAACAATCATTTTTGCAACAAACGCTGGAATAAAGTGCGTTTGTCGGTGATTTTGAAACCAATTCACTCATATTTGCTAACCTATACCGCCAAAATAGCTCTGTAATACTATGACTGAGTGCAATTAACCACTTGATAAATGTGGTTTATTGCCCTGCATTAACAAGTCTCTCACCTTTCCCTTTGATGCACATTCCGATAACATCAGTCAAACAAGGATTGTGAAATAAAATTTCTTTTGTTCTTTTGTTACACATGATCCAGATCAAGTTTTTCTGAGTCAGCCCCGCTCTATAATCGACTCAGAAAGCGATTTAGTAAGGCATGTGAAAAAGCTGTTGCAACGATACCGTCTTGACAAGGCGACTATAATTGCCGGGCATTGCCAACGTCTTACTAAACAGTTTTCAAATAATCAGGAGATAAACATGGCAGTAACCAATTTGGCTGAACTGGATGCACTGGTCGCCCGCGTTAAGGAAGCCCAGCGTGAATTCGCCAGCTTCTCTCAAGAGCAGGTAGACAAGATCTTCCGTGCCGCCGCCCTGGCCGCCAACAACGCCCGTATCCCCCTAGCCCAGATGGCCGTGGAAGAGTCAGGTATGGGTATCATCGAAGACAAGGTTATCAAGAACCACTTCGCCTCCGAATACATCTACAACAAGTACAAAGACGAGAAGACCTGCGGCATTCTGAGCGAAGATGATCAGATGGGTACCATCACCATCGCCGAGCCGGTAGGTATCATCTGTGGTATCGTTCCGACCACCAACCCGACCTCCACTGCGATCTTCAAATCCATGATCGCGCTCAAGACCCGCAACGCCATCATCTTCTCCCCGCACCCCCGTGCCAAGAACTCCACCAATACCGCTGCCAAGCTGGTACTGGATGCAGCTGTTGCCGCTGGTGCACCGAAAGACATCATCGGCTGGATCGACCAACCGTCTGTTGAGCTCTCCAACGCCCTGATGAAGCACGAAGACATCAACCTGATCCTGGCCACCGGTGGCCCGGGCATGGTGAAAGCTGCCTACTCCTCCGGTAAGCCTGCTATCGGTGTGGGTGCCGGTAACGTACCTATCGTTATCGACGAAACCGCCGACGTGAAGCGTGCCGTTGCCTCCATCCTGATGTCCAAGACTTTCGATAACGGCGTGGTCTGTGCTTCCGAGCAGGCGGTCATCGTTGTTGATGCCATCTACGACCAGGTTAAAGAGCGCTTTGCATCCCACAAGGGCCACGTGCTCTCCAAAGAAGATGCTGACAAGGTACGTAAAGTCATCCTGATCAACGGTGCCCTGAACGCCAACATCGTTGGCCAGCCAGCCACCAAGATTGCCGAGATGGCAGGCGTGACTGTACCGGCTGATACCAAGATCCTGATTGGTGAAGGCGTCAAGCTGTGTGCAGAAGATGAGTTTGCTCACGAGAAATTGTCCCCGCTGCTCGGTATGTTCCGTGCTAGCAGCTTCGAAAACGCCGTTGATATGGCCTGTGACATGGTCAACATCGGTGGTATCGGCCACACCTCCGGTCTGTACACCGACCAGGACCGCAACGCTGACCGCATCAAGTACTTCGGCGACAAGATGAAGACCGCGCGTATCCTGATCAACACTCCGTCTACCCAAGGCGGTATCGGTGACCTGTACAACTTCGCAATGGCTCCGTCCCTGACCCTGGGTTGCGGCTCCTGGAGCGGTAACTCCATCTCCGAAAACGTGGGTCCGAAGCACCTGATCAACAAGAAGACAGTCGCAAAACGGGCAGAAAACATGCTGTGGCACAAACTTCCGAAATCCATCTACTTCCGTCGTGGTTCCCTGCCGATCGCTCTGAGCGACCTGGAAGGTAAAAAGCGTGCCATGGTCGTGACCGACCGCTTCCTGTTCAACAACGGCTACGCCGATGAACTGGTCAGCCTGCTGAAAGCACAGAATATGGAAGTGGAAGTGTTCTACGAAGTAGAAGCTGACCCGACCCTGGCTGTGGTTCGCAAGGGTGCCGAGATGGCCAACTCCTTCAAACCGGACGTTATCCTGGCGCTGGGCGGTGGTTCACCGATGGATGCTGCCAAGATCATGTGGGTGATGTACGAGCACCCGAACACTGCGTTCGAAGATCTGGCCATGCGCTTCATGGACATCCGCAAGCGTATCTACAAGTTCCCGAAAATGGGCGTGAAGGCCGAACTGGTCTGTATCACCACCACTTCCGGTACCGGCTCTGAAGTCACTCCGTTTGCGGTAGTAACCGATGAAGTGTCTGGTCAGAAGTATCCGCTGGCTGACTACGAGCTGACCCCGAACATGGCCATCGTTGATGCCAACCTGGTCATGGGTATGCCGAAGTCCCTGTGTGCCTTCGGCGGTATCGATGCCGTGACTCACGCCATGGAAGCCTATGTTTCCGTACTGGCCAACGAGTACTCCGACGGCCAGGCGCTGCAAGCCCTGAAAATGCTGAAAGAGTACCTGCCGTCCAGCTACCAGAACGGTGCCAACGACCCGATCGCTCGTGAGAAGGTGCACAATGCAGCCACCATCGCCGGTATCGCGTTCGCCAACGCCTTCCTGGGTGTGTGCCACTCCATGGCTCACAAACTGGGTGCCGAGTTCCACATTCCGCACGGTCTGGCTAACGCCCTGCTGATCAGCAACGTCATCCGCTACAACGCGAACGACAACCCGACCAAGCAGACTGCGTTCTCCCAGTACGACCGTCCGCAGGCTCGTCGTCGTTACGCCGAAGTCGCTGACCACCTGGGTCTGACTGCTGCCGGTGACCGCACCGCAGCCAAGATCGAGAAGCTGCTGACCTGGCTGGACGAGCTGAAGGCTACCCTGGGTATCCCGGCCTCTATCCGCGAAGCTGGCGTGACTGAAGCTGACTTCCTGGCCAAGGTTGACCAGCTGGCTATCGAAGCTTTCGATGACCAGTGCACCGGCGCCAACCCGCGCTACCCGCTGATCAGCGAGCTGAAGCAGGTTCTGCTGGACTCCTACTACGGTCGTCCGTTCACCGAAGCCGCTCCGGTAACTGCTGCCCCGGTTGAAGCCAAGGTTGAAAGCAAGAAGAAATCCAAGGCCTGATAACCGATCCTGAGATAACAAGCCCGCGCACTGCGCGGGCTTTTTTTATCTGCCACTTATCACAGAGCTCCTCTCTCCAGCCGATTGCGGTAGTGCAGCCCCGAACTTCCCAACCAACCAGCGTGCCCCAGCCAATCCGTTATCGACATCCCAACCTGTCACTCTGTATTGATGGGCACCTGTGATAACAAGAGCACGCTCCATCACCTCCTATCCCCTACCCCCAACGAATTACCCTGACGGGCAGATGTGAGCACTCAACGCCATCTCAAGAGCTAAAGGTGTGATAAACAGGATAAGCGGAGCCTCGCTAACGCAACGCAGCAGAACTGCCGACTGACGTACGTACAGAGCTAACCGACTGGCATGAACAGAGCAATGATAATTCGCAG
Organism: Aeromonas sp. S12(2024); assembly: GCF_041402305.1. Classification (NCBI taxonomy): domain Bacteria; kingdom Pseudomonadati; phylum Pseudomonadota; class Gammaproteobacteria; order Aeromonadales; family Aeromonadaceae; genus Aeromonas; species Aeromonas sp. S12(2024). The sequence continues at coordinate 176,854 of NZ_JBGLRB010000003.1, read as the reverse complement.
AGAAAGCGGGAAAGATTGTCAGTGGAGAGAATTGTTGCGCCGATTGCTCAACCGACACATCAGCAGTTGCCACGATGCAAAGATAAAAAAATGGCAGCCATCAGGCTGCCATCGGGAGAGCACAATTCAGCGATCAGAGGGTCGCAGCGACTTCATCGGAGATGGAGCCGTTGTGGTAAACCTCTTGCACGTCGTCCAGATCTTCCAGCATGTCGATCAGACGCATCAGCTTGGGTGCAGTTTCTGCATCCAGCTCCGCTTCGGTGGAGGGGATCATGGTCACTTCGGCGCTCTGGGCCTTGAAGCCGGCAGCTTCCAGACCGTCCAGCACGATACCGAAGTCGTTCGGGGTGGTGTACACCTCGATGGTGCCATCCTCTTCGGTGACCACGTCATCGGCGCCCGCTTCCAGCGCGGCATCCATCAGGGCATCTTCGTCTACGCCCACGAAAGTCAGCAGACCTTTCTTGCTGAACAGATAGGCAACGGAGCCGTCGGTGCCCAGGTTGCCACCGCACTTGCTGAAGGCGTGGCGCACTTCGGCTACGGTACGGTTACGATTGTCGGTCAGGCACTCTACCATCACCGCAGAGCCAGCCGGGCCGTAACCTTCGTACACGATGGTCTCGAGCTGTTCGCCATCGCCGCCACCGGCGCCACGCTGAATGGCACGGTTGATGGTGTCGCGGGTCATGTTGTTGGTCAGGGCGGCAGTCACCGCAGCACGCAGACGCGGGTTGTTGGCCGGATCGGCATCACCCAGACGCGCGGAGGTAGTGATTTCGCGGATCAGTTTGGTGAAGATCTTGCCACGCTTGGCGTCCTGAGCGGCCTTGCGGTGTTTGATGTTGGCCCATTTACTGTGACCTGCCATAGAGACTCTCCGTTATTTTTTAAATGTCAGTAACACTGATCATGACTAACCCAAGGGAAACACAGAGGCCGCACGGCGGCGGCCTCCGGTGCCGGTATCGGCTTACTCGTCGCCCTTGACGGTGGTTGCAATCGCCAGCTCACCCAGTTGGGCGGCATTGGCAAGGCTGGGGGCGTCTGTCATCAGACAGGCGGCCGCGGTCGTTTTCGGGAAGGCGATGACGTCCCGAATGTTTTCGGTGCCGGTCAGCAGCATGCTGAGACGGTCCAGACCGAAGGCCAGACCGGCGTGCGGCGGGGTACCGTACTTCAGGGCATCCAGCAGGAAGCCAAACTTCAGGCGCTGCTCGGCCGGGGTGATACCCAGGATATCGAACACGGTGGATTGCATCTCGCTGTTGTGGATACGGACAGAGCCGCCACCCACTTCGTAGCCGTTGATCACCATGTCGTAGGCGTTGGCGTAAGCCCCCACAGGGTTGGCTTTCAGCTCGGCCGGGCTCATGTTGCTCGGCGCGGTGAACGGGTGGTGCATGGCGGCCAGACCACCTTCACCATCTTCCTCGAACATCGGGAAGTCGATGACCCACAGCGGTTTCCAGCTGTTCTCCAGCAGGCCCAGATCGCGACCCACTTTCAGACGCAGGGCGCCCATGGCATCGCAGACCACTTTCTTGCTGTCAGCGCCAAAGAAGATGATGTCGCCGTCGGCAGCGCCGGTACGAGCCAGGATCTCGCGCACGATCTCGTCAGAGAGGAACTTGGCAACCGGAGACTGCACGCCTTCGATGCCGTTGGCGGCTTCGTTGACCTTCATCCAGGCCAGGCCCTTGGCACCGTAGATGCCGACAAACTTGGTGTACTCGTCGATCTGCTTGCGAGAGAGCTCGGCGCCGCCCGGGACTTTCAGGGCAGCCACACGACCTTTCGGATCGTTGGCGGGGCCGGCGAACACGGCGAACTCGACGGCGGTCAGCAGATCTGCCACATCGACCAGCTCCATCGGCAGACGCAGGTCCGGCTTGTCGGAGCCGTAGCGACGCATGGCTTCGTCGAAGGTCATGATCGGGAAGTCGCCCAGATCCACGTTCAGGATGTGCAGCCACAGTTTGCGGATCATCTCTTCCATCACTTCACGCACTTGCGGCGCGGTCATGAAGGAGGTCTCCACGTCGATCTGGGTGAATTCCGGCTGGCGGTCGGCACGCAGGTCTTCGTCACGGAAGCACTTGACGATCTGGTAGTAGCGATCGAAGCCGGACATCATCAGCAACTGCTTGAACAGCTGGGGTGATTGCGGCAGAGCGTAGAACTTGCCCTTGTGCACGCGGCTCGGCACCAGATAGTCACGGGCACCTTCCGGGGTGGCCTTGGTCAGCATCGGGGTCTCGATATCGAGGAAGCCGTGCTCGTCCATGAAGCGGCGTACGAAGGCGCTGGCCTTGGCACGGGTCTTCAGGTACTTGGCCATCTCGGGACGACGCAGATCCAGGTAGCGATACTTGAGGCTGATCTCTTCGCTGTTGACCTGATTGAAGTCCAGCGGCAGCGGCTCGGCACGGTTGATGATGTTGAGTTCGTGGGCGAACACTTCGATGGCGCCAGTGGCCATGTCGCTGTTGCGCTGGGACTCGGGACGGGTACGCACCACGCCAGTCACCTGGATGCAGAACTCGCCGCGCAGCTCGGAGGCCAGGGCGAACGCCTCCGGCTTGTCCGGATCGAAGAACACCTGAACGATCCCTTCCCGGTCGCGCATATCGATAAAGATCAGACCGCCGAGATCACGACGACGATGAACCCAACCGCACAATGTAATGGTCTGCCCTGCATGGGCCTCATTGACCTGTCCGCAATAGATAGAGCGCATGGACTTCTTCCTTCGAAATTGTAGAGAGACGGTTAACCTTGGGCCGCCGGGCACGACTGGCAAGCACCGTCTGTCTCACAGCTGGCCAGATTCTTTTTCTTACCCGGTTTGAAATCAGTCTCGTACCATCCGGTTCCCTTGAGCCGGAAGCCTGCCGCCGATATCAGCTTGACCAGATTCGGCTTGCTACAGGCCGGACAGTCGGTCAGGGGGGCATCGGAAAGCTTTTGCAGTTTTGCCAATTCATGGCCACAGACGTCGCAACGATATTCGTAGATAGGCATGGGTCACAAGAAATTGAAAAACAAAAGGGCTGGCATTATAGAGGAAAACCCCCTTTTGGGTAAAATGGCCAGCAGCCTCCTTTCGCCAGTTTTTTGCACTCGATGGCAAAAAGCGGGCAAAAAATCGGCACGAATGCACCAAGAGCGAAGAGAATAGCCATCATGAGCCTCTATTTGGGCCTGCCACAGTGGTCCCACCCCAGCTGGCCCGGCCAGTTGCTGGGCCTTGGCGCCAAGCCTGCCGAACACCTCACCCACTACGCGGCCGTCTTCAACTCGGTGGAGGGTAACACCACCTTCTACGCCCTGCCGACACCGGACACGGTACAGCGCTGGGCCGATGCGGTGCCCGATCACTTTCGTTTCAACTTCAAATTTCCGCAAACCATCAGCCACCAGAGCGATCTGGTGAGCGCAGACAAACAGGTTGCCGACTTTATCAAGCTACTTGCGCCACTACACGAGAAGCTGGGGCTGCTCACCCTGCAGCTGCCCGCCCGTTTCGGGCCGCAGGGGCTGGCCAGACTGGCGGCCTTTATCGAGCGGCTGCCACGGGCATTTCGCTACGCCCTCGAGGTGCGTCACCCCGACTTTTTCGCCAAGGGGGAGGCCGAGCGGGCATTGAACCGGCTGCTGATGGAACAGGGTGTGAACCGGGTGATGCTCGACAGCCGGCCACTCTTCTCGGTGCAAGCAACCACGCCAGCCCTTGTCGATGCCCAGGGCAAGAAACCGCGCCTGCCGGTGCATCTGCTGGCCACCGCCAACGCCCCCATGGTGCGCTTTATCGGCCTGCCGGATCCGGCGGCAAATCACCCCTTCCTGCCCAGCTGGCTCCCCCACTGGCGCCAGTGGCTCGCGGAGGGCAAGGACCTCTACCTCTATATACATACTGCCGACAACGCCCAGGCACCTGAGCTGGCCCGTCAGATCACCCGCTTGCTGGAGCAGGAGATGGCCCCATGGCCGGGGGAAAACGATCGCGCACGGCAGGGAGTGCTGCGCTTTTAGCCAACCCATTCTGCGGCCATCGTTTCGCTGCAAAAAAAGTGCTTTTTTGTGGCGTGGCAAGCCCTGGCGTCAAGACAAACGGCCATCAATCCTCTACACTACCGCCCCAAGTAAGGGTCCGGAACATGGCCCGTACGAACAGGAACGGTCCAAAGGATTTCACGACCAGCCACCCCGTTCGTAAACAGGTGATAAATCTACTCTGATGGGTGTCACCCAACGACTCAATTGAACAATACAGCCGGGTGATGTCCCGACTGTCAGGTTGCGCCAGCATGCATACCAAAGATCAAATTTTTGCCGCCCCGATCGCCCGATTGGGTGACTTCTGTTTTGACGAACAGGTCGTCGACGTTTTTCCCGATATGATCCAGCGCTCGGTGCCGGGTTACAGTAACATCATCTCTGCCATCGGCATGATGGCCGCCCGCTACGCCCAACCCGAGAGCCGACTCTATGATCTCGGCTGCTCACTGGGCGCCGCGACCCAGGCGATGCGTCGCCATGTCAGCCAGCCCGGCTGCCGCATCACCGCGGTGGATCTCTCCCATCCGATGATCGAGCGCGCCCGCGCCCACCTCTCCGGTTTCAAATCCGAGGTGCCAGTGGAGCTGGTGGAGGCGGATATCTGCGATATCGAGATTGAGAACGCTTCCGTGGTGGTGCTCAACTTCACTCTGCAGTTTGTCGAGCCAGAGAAACGGGCCGCCCTGATCCAGCGCATTCATGATGGTCTGCGCCCGGGCGGGATCCTGATCCTGAGCGAGAAGTTCCGCTTTGAAGATGAACCGGTCAACGAGCTGCTCATCGATCTGCACCTCGACTTCAAGCGGGCCAATGGCTACAGCGAGCTGGAGATCAGCCAGAAACGCACCGCCCTTGAGAACGTGATGCGCACCGACAGCCTGCCGGTGCATCAGGCTCGCCTACGGGACGCCGGTTTCGTCCATCAGGATCTCTGGTTCCAGTGCTTCAACTTCGGCTCCATGATTGCCATCAAATCCAGCGACGCCCAGCCATGATCGACTTTGCCAATTTCTATCAACTGATTGCCAAAAACCGGCTGAGCCACTGGCTGCATACCCTGCCCGCCCAGCTGCACGCCTGGCAACATGACAACCAGCATGGCGACCTGCCGCGCTGGAACCGCGCCCTCAACAAGCTGCCGGTGGTCTCCCCCGGCAACATCGAGCTGAAAAGCCGGGTCGAGATTGGCTCGGCCGAGAGCCTTGGCGAAGGGGAGCGTAAGAAGGTCGAGAGCCTGCTGCGCCACTTCATGCCCTGGCGCAAAGGGCCGTTCACCGTACACGGCATCCATATCGATACCGAGTGGCGCTCTGACTGGAAGTGGGATCGGGTGCTGCCCCATATCAGCCCGCTCGAAGGCCGTTACGTGCTGGATGTGGGCTGCGGCAGCGGTTACCACCTCTGGCGCATGGTGGGTGAAGGGGCCAAGCTGGCGGTCGGCATAGACCCGAGTCCGCTGTTCCTCTGCCAGTTCGAGGCCATTCGCCACTTCGCGGGCAATGATCAGCGCGCCCACCTGTTGCCACTCGGTATTCAGGAACTGCCGGAGCTGCGTGCTTTTGACACCGTCTTCTCGATGGGGGTGCTCTATCACCGCAAATCCCCCATCGAGCACATCGAGCAGCTGCGCAATCAATTGAAAGATGATGGCGAGCTGGTGCTGGAGACGCTAGTGATTGACGGCGGGGTCAACGACGTGCTGATGCCCACCGACCGTTACGGCAAGATGCGCAACGTCTGGTTTATTCCCTCAAGCCGCGCCCTCAAGCTGTGGGTCGAGCGCTGCGGCTTCACCGACGTGCGGATAGTAGACGAGAATATGACCAGCACCGACGAACAGCGTCGTACCGACTGGATGATTAATGAATCCCTGAGTGACTATCTGGATCCAGACAATCCGGCACTCACGGTAGAAGGACACCCGGCGCCGAAACGTGCCGTACTGATTGCCCGCAAGGCCAAAGACTAGCCGGTGGCGCTTGTGGAAGTTACACTGACCCAATTCCAGGAAGCACAGTTAAATGAATGACATGAAAAGCAAATTAAAAGGAATGACCCTGCTCTCCCTGCTTAGTCTCGGCGGGTGTGTCAATATGGAAAAAGCGCCTCAGGTCCCTGCTCTGACGCTGGCCGAGCTTCGTAGCGAGCTGAGCCAGAGCGAGCAACGCCTGCAAACATCCATGGAACAGCAACAGAAGCAGTATGTGCAGCAACAGCACCTGCTGGTTCAGCTCAACACAGATGTCACCAATATGAAAGAGTCCGTCAAGCAAGTAGACCACAAGCTCGCCACCCTCCCCTCCGAGCCGCCCAAGCCGATGGCCATCCCCACCGAGAAGTGCCCGGCCCCCAATCAGGGTCACACCATCGATGGCAAGCTGATGGTCGGTGAAGCCGAGTGGATCTGGGTTGATGCGGCCAACGACGCCTTCCAGGCGCGGGTCGATACCGGTGCGACCACCTCCTCCATCAGCGCGCAGGAAATCACTATTTTCGAGCGCAACGGCAAAAACTGGGTGCGCTTCTTCCTGAGCCATCAGGAAGTGGACGACAAGATCCAGATCGAAGCGCCGCTGGTACGCCATGTGCGGGTGCGTCAGGCCTCTGCCGACGACCTGGACCGCCGTCCGGTAGTGCGTCTGGCCGTGCGCATTGGCGACATGACCGAGAAAGCCGAATTTACCCTGAAAGACCGTAGCGACATGACCTTCCCTGTGCTGCTGGGTCGCGAATTTTTGAAAGACATCGCCGTGGTTGATGTGGCCCGCGAATATATCCAACCCAAACCCAAGCTCAAGGATGTGAAATAATCCATGGTTTCCCGTAAGCCGTTCTATTTGCTGGTAGCCCTGCTGTACATTGTCGGCCTGGGGATGACGATCTATCACCATATCGCGTTGGATGTGCCGCTGACGCCCGGTGAAAAGCGCCAGATCTGGTCCATCGAAGCCAAGCTGGAGTTCGAGGCGACCGGTGAGCCGGTGATCGCCTCTCTGGCCATTCCGGGCACCCAGCCCGGTTTCACCCTGATGAACGAGAACGCCGCCAGCCCCGGCTACGGCCTCTCCTTCGTCGAGAAAGATGGTGATGCCCGCGCCGAGTGGTCCATCCGCACCGCCTCCGGCCGTCAGGAGCTCTACTACCGCGTCGACATGATGGCGGATGCCCACGCCAAACCGGCCGCCAATCCGCAGCCGCCTGCCATCGAGAAGCAGATCGAGAGTGAGCCTTATGCCACCGCGATGAAGCAGATCCTCGAGCGGGCACAGGAGCGCTCTGCCGACGGCTACACCTTGACTCGCGAGATCATCAAGGAGATCGAGAAGCAGGAGCAGAACGCCGAGCTGCTGAAAAAGCACAAGAGCCGCGCCAACCTGATCGCCGAGCTGCTCAACAATGCTGACGTCCCCACCCGCGTGGTGCATGCCCTGAATCTGGAAGATGGCCGCCGTCGTCAGGAGCTGGTGGATTACCTGCAGGTATTCAACAGCCCGACCGACTACAAGCTGTTCAACCCGCAAACCGGTGAACAGGGCCGTCCGGCCAACCTGCTGCTGTGGGAATACAACTCCGGCGCCCTGCTGGACGTGACCGGTGGTCACAACTCCCGTGTCAGCTTCTCGATGATCGAGCAGGAGCAGCCGGTCAGCGTAGCACTGGCGCAGAAGTTCGAAAAATCAGAGATGATGAACTTCTCCATCCACAGCCTGCCACTGGAAGAGCAGACCCTGTTCAAGGGCTTGCTGCTGATCCCGATCGGCGTGCTGATGGTGGTGTTCCTGCGGGTGCTGGTGGGGATCAAGACCTCCGGTACCTTTATGCCGGTGCTGATCGCGGTCGCCTTTATCCAGACCTCGCTGGTCACCGGTCTCATCGGCTTCCTGCTGATCGTCGGCACCGGTCTCATCATCCGCTCCTATCTGTCGCGGCTTAACCTGCTGCTGGTCGCCCGAATATCGGCCATCATCATCATGGTTATCTCGATGATCGGTATCTTCTCCGCGTTCGCCTTCAAGCTGGGGCTGACCGACGGCATGAAGATCACCTTCTTCCCGATGATCATCCTCTCCTGGACCATCGAACGGATGTCCATCCTGTGGGAAGAAGAGGGCCCGAAAGAGGTGTTCCGCCAGGGCGGCGGCTCTCTGCTGGTTGCCGTCATCGCCTATCTGGCCATGGATAATGAACTGATCCGTCACCTCACCTTCAACTTCCTCGGCCTGCAGCTGGTGCTGATGGCGACCGTGCTGTTGATGGGTAACTACACCGGCTACAAGCTGAGCGAACTGAAGCGCTTCAAGCCGCTGGTGGACGAGATGAAATCTGGCGTCACCCCGGGTAAGGACAAGTAACCGATGTGGTTCTGGGAAAAGTACACCACCCCGTGGAGCCTGTCCCAATCAGGCATCCTCGGCATGAACAAACGCAACCACTCCTACATCAGCCGCTACAATCCGCGCAGCCTCTATCCGCTGGTGGATGACAAGCTGCAGACCAAGCAAATTGCGCTGGATGCAGGGGTCACAGTGCCTGAGCTGATCGGTACCATCCGTGCCCAGCACGATGTGGGTCGCATCACCGAGCTGGTAAAAGATTGGCCGGGCTTCTGCATCAAGCCGGCCCGTGGCTCGGGCGGCAAGGGGATCCTGGTGATCCTGCGTCAGGAAGATGGCCTCTTCTATAAACCCAACGGCAGCGCCTCTACCGGTCAGGATCTGGAGCGCCATGTTTCCAACATTCTGGCGGGGCTCTATTCGCTTGGCGGCAAGCCAGACGTGGCACTGGTCGAAGGCCTCATCAACTTTGATGATGTGTTCGACGGCTACTCTTTTGAAGGGGTACCCGATGCCCGGGTCATCATCTTCAAGGGGTTCCCGGTGATGGCGATGATGCGCCTCTCTACCGCCGCCTCCGATGGCAAGGCGAACCTGCACCAGGGCGCCGTGGGGGTGGGTCTGTGCCTGCGTACCGGTCGTGCCCTGCGGGCGGTGCAGTTTGGCAATCCGCTGCGCCACCACCCGGACACCGGCCTTGACCTCTATGAACTCAAGGTGCCCCACTGGGATACCCTGCTCACCCTGGCCGCCTCCTGCTACGAGATGTCGGGTCTGGGCTATATCGGTACCGATATGGTGCTGGACAAGTTCCGCGGCCCCATGCTGCTGGAGCTCAACGCCCGCCCCGGTCTTGCCATCCAGATCGCCAACGGTCGCGGCCTGGTGCCCAACCTCAAGACCATCGAGAAGCTGGGGCAGGTGAAGATGAACGTGGAGCAGCGGGTCAATTTCGCCAAGGATCACTTCGGGATCTTTGAGGAATAACTTCTTCGCTTGTGAACTGAGCGCGCCTATGGCGCGCTTTTTTTATGGCGATTGTCTGTCGGCATATCCCACCCAGCCATTCGGATCAGCACCTCATTTCGAAACAACGAGTACGCCAGCGAACGGCCGCTTGGAATAGCGAGCGATGGAGCGAGAAATGTCTGGCCACTATGTCAGAGGATGGATAAATCTCAGGTATAAAAAAACCGGCGCCAAGACGCCGGTTCTTCAAGGAGAGTGCGACCCGATTACAGGGAGTCAGCATTCTCGGACAGGTACTTGGCAACGCCGTCCGGAGAGGCTTGCATACCTTTTTTGCCTTTTTCCCACTGAGCCGGGCACACTTCGCCGTGCTCTTCGTGGAATTGCAGGGCATCGACCATGCGCAGCATCTCGTCGATGTTGCGGCCCAGCGGCAGATCGTTGACAACCTGGTGACGAACGACACCGTTCTTGTCGATCAGGAAGGAGCCACGGAACGCCACACCGGCTTCCGGATGCTCAACATCATAGGCTTTGCAGATTTCGTGTTTCACGTCGGCGATCAGCGGGTACTTGACCTGACCGATACCGCCATCTTCCACTTTGGTGTTGCGCCATGCGTTGTGGGAGAACTGGGAATCGATGGAAACACCGATCACTTCCACGCCACGCTTCTGGAACTCTTCATAACGGTGATCGAAGGCAATCAGCTCGGACGGGCAGACGAAGGTGAAATCGAGCGGATAAAAGAAGACAACGGCAGCTTTGCCTTTGATGTGGGATGACAGGTTGAATGAATCAACGATCTCGCCATTACCCAGAACAGCTGCGGCGGTAAAATCGGGTGCGGGACGGCCTACCAATACCATATTCAATTCCTCTTTATGTGAAGTGAACAATCCGGTGAGGATTGGGCTACCTAGAGCCAAGTCCATCTAATTCAAGCGACAAACTATAGACCCGGTGGTAGATTAGTTAAATCAAATTAAATAGATAGCATTAATCGGGTTTTTCTATGCAACGTTGGCCCAGCCTCAAACAGCTGCAATATCTGGTCGCTCTCGATGAGCACAAGAACTTCAACCGCGCCGCCAAGGCCTGTCATGTCAGCCAGTCGACCCTGAGTACCGGGATCCAGACGCTGGAGGACATGATGAACCTGCAACTGGTGGAGCGGGACCACAAGAGCTTCATTATGACCCCGGTCGGCATGGAAATCGTCGAGCGCGCTCGCAATTTGCTCTCCGATGCGCGGGATCTGATGGAGCTCGGGCAACATCAGGGTGGCGTGATGCAGGGGACGGTACGTCTTGGCTGCATTCCCACCATCGCCCCCTTCCTGTTGAGCAAGCTGCTGAAAGAGTGCAGCAAAACCTATCCTGACCTCGAATTGTTGCTGCGTGAAGACACCACCAGCAATCTGCTCAAGCAACTGGAACAGGGTCAGCTCGACTTGCTGATCCTCGCCCTGCCCATCGAGATCGGTGGATTTCACTGCAAGACCGTCGGCCAGGATCCGTTCCACATGGTGATGCCCGCCAGCATGGCGGCCGGTCTGCATACCCCGTTCGACTACAAGGAGCTGCCCAACCAGAGCATCTTCCTGCTGGAGCGGGAGCACTGCCTCACCGAGCACGCAGTGAGCGCCTGCCGCCTGCGGGACAAGAGCAAGATCAACCCGTTTGCCGCCACCAGCCTGCACACCCTGGTGCAGATGGTGGAAGCGGGTCTTGGCACCACCTTCCTGCCGCAGATGGCCATCGATGCCGGCATTCTTGCCAACTCCGATCTGGTGGCCATCCCGCTGCCGGGAGAGACCTCCTATCGCGAGATTGGGCTGGTCTGGCGCCCCAGCACCACCCGGGTACAGACCTTCTACAAGCTGGCCGAGCTGCTTAAACCGCTGATCAGCCACAACGAGTGACAACAAACGCCAGCCCTCGGGCTGGCGTTTTTCAGTTCCCCACCACATTTTTCCTCTCGGAGACTAGGTCTGGAGCCAGATCCCTGTTTATGATGGAAAAGTTGTCGCGTGCCCTCCTGCCCCCAGAACGATTTGGCAGGATATGGCGCTCGATAAACGTCTCGTTTGGTAGACCCGTCCGTGGAGAGAGCCCGATGTATCGCAAGCTGCTGCTATCCCTGCTGACTCTGCTGCTGGCCGCCTGCTCCAGCACACCGGAGCCGCCTCCGGCCCCCCGGCAGAGCAGTGCCTTTGATGGCTTCTACCAACAATGGCGCGGTGTTCCCTACCGCATGGGCGGCGCCAGCCGCGCCGGGCTAGACTGCTCCGCCTTCACCCAGCTCGCCTACAGTCAGGTGCTGGGCTTCAACCTGCCAAGAACCACCGAATCTCAGGCCAGCATTGGCAAACCGGTGGATCGCTACCGGCTGCAACACGGGGATCTGGTCTTCTTCAAAACCGGCTGGCAACAGTACCATGTGGGGGTCTACACAGGTGCCGGCGAGTTTATTCACGCCTCCACCAGCAAGGGAGTGATCCGCTCCCGCCTCGACAACGTCTACTGGAACAGTCGCTACTGGCAGGCGCGTCGGGTGACCCAGTAACCGCCCACACGCCTGCTCGCGATACAAACTGCGTGCCGATACTCTCCGTCAATCCCTGTCGCGATGTCGGAACACACAACCCGCGCTTATAACTCAATTGGTCCCAAAGCCTGCATATCACACCATTTTGTGATAAGGTGGTGGCCAATTTTTAACACTTTTGCCTTTTTCTCATACTCTTTCTGTCCTGATTGACAACACGCGAGGCAATAACAAGCAGCGCGCGGCGAAAGTGAAGTGTGGCGCAACACTGCCGGACGGGTGTCCCACAGCTGCAGTATCAAGGGTTAAATAGATAAGGAGATCGTGCAATGAAACAGTATCAAAGCTGGCTGGGGCAATACCTGATGAGTCGCCGTGACGGTGACCACGCCATGGCATGCGAGATGGCGAGTTCCATCTGCGAGTTCTGGCAGCAGCAGGGTGATGAAAACGAACTGGACAAGTGGCAGCAGATTTACCAGAACCATCTGGAAAAGACCACCTGATCCCGACCGTTGCCTTGCTGCCAGCTACCCGGTGTTGGCAGCAAGGCCACTCGCGACCAACCACCATCAGCCAACCCCTCTCCCCCAATTTTCCCGCTACGTTAAACCGCTACCTTCGTTCACTCGCGCTGTACCATCTTCATTTTGCTCTTGCGCACCGGCCTCTGTTCATTCCATCTCGGCAGCCATTTTCTGCGCCCAGTCGATAAAGGCCTGGATCTTGGGACACGCCCGATTGGGCAGGGTCGCCATGTAATAACGCTGCTCGCACTTGATCTCCAGCCCGGCAAAAGGGGCCACCAGCTCGTTGCGTGCCAGTCGCTTGCTCACCAGATTCTTGCGCCCCATGGCGATCCCGGCGTGATTCATGGCGGCGATGATGGCGAGATCCGAGCGATCAAAACCCATGCTCAGCTGGCATGCCTCGAGGCTGACCCCGGCGTGGCGAGCCCAACTGCTCCATTCATCGGTATCCGAGTCAAATCCCCATGCCTGCCGATCATGAAGCAGACGGCACAAAGACAAGTTGGCGGGATTACCGACAAGCCCGTGCTGCTCGGCATATTCCGGGCTGCAGACCGGCAGCATGAACTCATCCATCAGCGGGTGGATGGCAAGCCGCTCCGGGCTCTTCTCATCGAAATAGAGGGTCAAATCGATGCCATAACCATGCAGGTTGATGTTCTCGTTGCCGGTGATGATATTGAGCTCGATCTGCGGATGCAGGCGGGAGAAATCCGCCAACCTGGGCACCAGCCAGCACTGGGCGATGGAGGGACGCGAATAGATGGTCAGGGTACCGGAGAGCTCCTGATTCTTGATCTCCAGGATCTCCTGATTGATGAACTCCAGCGAGGATTTGAGCGCCCAGAACACCCGCTGCCCATCCGCCGTCAGTACCACCTTGCGGTGAAAACGCTCAAAGAGCTTGAACCCCAGCTCCTCTTCCAACGCGCTGATCCGGTGACTCACGGCACTGGGACTCAGCGACAATTCATCAGCCGCCATGGCAAAGGATCCGTGGCGGGCGGCCGCCTCGAAGGTGTGCAACTTGGCCAACTGGTAGCCACTCAACAGCTTGTTGCGCGATATGTAATTATCCCCGTTATACATTCATCCCCCTCTTCGCAATGGCCGCCGATGATACACCCACAGGCCACTTTCAGGATGAAACCAAAAGACCCAAAGAGTGTGATTTCGATAAATTGTGACCAATGTAGCGCTCTTGCATCACCTCAGCTCACCCAAGTGGTCGATTTCATCATTTGTCAGCCCCGCCTCATTTTCATTCAATAAGCGCATAAACAATCACAAACAACAGATGTCGAGGCGCAGTATGAGTTCAGAGGTATGGGTCATCGCTACCTTGCTAAGTAGCATCGTTCTTATCGTGGTCACCATAGTGAAGGGCAAGATCCACCCCTTTCTTGCCCTGCTGTTGGCCAGCTTCTATGTGGGCACCCTGATGGGGATGGAGCCCCTCAAGATGGTCAGCGCCATGGAAGCGGGCATTGGCGGCACGCTAGGCTTTCTCGCCGCCGTCATTGGTCTTGGCACCATACTCGGCAAGATGATGGAGGTGTCAGGGGCAGCGGAGCGCATCGGTCTCGCCCTGCAGAGATGCCGCTGGCTCTCGCCTCAGGTCATCATGGTGCTGGTGGGTCTGGTGTGCGGCATCACCCTCTTTGTCGAAGTCGGGGTAGTGCTGCTGATCCCGCTCGCCTTCTCCATCGCCCGCAAGACCAGAACCTCGCTGCTGACTCTGGCCATTCCGCTCTGCACCGCCCTGATGGCTGTGCACTGCATAGTGCCGCCGCACCCTGCTGCCCTCTACGTCACCAATCAGCTGGGGGCTGACGTCGGCTCGGTCATCGTCTATGGCCTCGCGGTCGGCCTCTTTGCCTCGCTGGTGGGCGGCCCGCTGTTTCTGAAGCTGCTGGGTAACCGGCTCCCGTTCAAGGAGGTGCCAGCCGCCTTTGCCGACATCAAGGCCCGCGATGAAGCAACTCTCCCGACCTTAAGCGCCTCGCTCTTCACCGTGCTGCTGCCCATCCTGCTGATGCTGGCCAAGACGGTCGCCGAGCTCAACATGGATCACGCCAGTCACCTCTACACCGTGCTGGAGTTTATCGGCAACCCCATCACCGCTATGTTTATCGCTGCCTTCACCGCCTACTACGTGCTGGGGATCCGCCAGCAGATGAAGATGGAGGGACTTCTTAACAAGACCTAGGAGTGCTTCTCCTCCATCGCCAACATTTTGCTCATCATCGGTGCGGGTGGCGCCTTCAACGGGGTGCTCAAGTCAAGCGGCCTGGGCGATAGCCTGGCCATCATCCTCTCCCAGCTGGATATGCACCCCATTCTGCTGGCCTGGCTGGTGGCCATCGTGCTGCACGCCGCCGTGGGCTCCGCCACCGTCGCCATGATGGGCGCCACCGCCATCGTCTCCCCCATCATGGTGCACTACCCGAACATCAGCCCGGAGATCATGACCCTGGCCATCGGCTCCGGCGCCATTGGCTGCACCATGGTGACCGACTCCCTGTTCTGGCTGGTCAAGCAGTATTGCGGCGCCACCCTGAACGAAACGCTCAAGTACTACACCACCGCCACCTTTGTCGCCTCCCTGATGGCGCTGGCCGGTACCTTCCTGCTCTCCTTTATCGTGTAACAAGACCGAGAACACTATGAAAAACATCGACGTCCAACAGCTCACAGCGCAATTTCCACTGGTGCAATCCCTGATCGCGCTTGAGCTAGTCACCTGGTTCAACCCCAACACCACCACTCTGGCTGCCGGTCTGCCCTATGTGGGGCTCGATAACAACAATGTGGCGGACGCTTCCGCCCGGCTGGCCCGCTTCGCCCCCTACATGTGCGAAGCCTTCCCCGAGACCCGCGCCAGCAACGGTATTCTGGAGTCCGAGATCGCCGCCATTCCGGCGATGCAGGCTACGCTCAACCGGCGCTACGGGGTTGAGGTCACCGGTCGGCTGCTGCTGAAAAAAGACAGTCACCTGCCCATCTCCGGCTCCATCAAGGCCCGTGGCGGTATCTACGAGGTGCTGACTCACGCCGAACAGTTGGCGATCAAGGCGGGACTTCTCTGCGAAGAGGATGACTACCGAAAACTGTTCAGCGACGAGTTTCGCCAGTTCTTCAGCCAGTACAGCATCGCAGTGGGCTCCACCGGCAACCTTGGCATGTCCATCGGCATCATGAGCGCCAAGCTCGGCTTTACCGTCACCGTCCACATGTCAGCCGATGCGCGGGAGTGGAAGAAGCGCAAGCTGCGTGAACACGGCGTCATCGTGGTCGAATATGCCGAAGATTACGGGGTGGCGGTGGGGCAGGGGCGCAAAGAGGCCGAGCGCGATCCCAACTGCTTCTTTATCGACGACGAGAACTCCCGCACCCTGTTCCTCGGCTACTCGGTAGCGGGCGAGCGGGTGAAAACGCAGTTCGACCAGATGGGTATCAAGGTGGATGCCGACCACCCGCTGTTTGTCTACCTCCCTTGCGGAGTGGGTGGCGGCCCGGGCGGCGTGGCCTTTGGTCTCAAGCTCGCGTTCGGAGACAACGTCCACTGCTTCTTCGCCGAGCCCACTCACTCCCCCTGCATGTTGCTGGGGGTCCACACCGGATTGCACGATGCCATTGCGGTGCAGGATCTGGGTATCGACAACCTCACCGCAGCCGACGGCCTCGCGGTAGGTCGCGCCTCCGGCTTCGTCGGCCGCGCCATGGAACGGCTGCTCAATGGCTTCTACACCCTGAGCGATCAGGAGATGTATGACCTGCTGGGACTGCTGGCGCGCGATGAGCAGATCACACTCGAGCCCTCCGCTCTGGCTGGTATGGCCGGCCCGTGGCGGGTGGCAGCCAATCCCGAGTGGCTCACCGGGCGCGGTTGCGATGCCGCAACCATGGCACAGGCCACCCATCTGGTGTGGGCCACCGGCGGTGGCATGGTGCCTGCCGAAGAGATGGCAAAGTACCTGGCCAGCGCCAAGATCTAGGCTGTTTTGCCACATTTATCTGCAAATCAACCCGCCATCACGGCGGGTTTTCTGTTTTGGGAACAAGGGGATGGGGCTGTTCTGTCGCAATCCATGGCGACAATTTCCCCAAGTTGGTCAGTTTGTGCTAAAATGGTGCTCATTTTTTGACATCTCGCGTCACGTTCGCCGCCAGATTGCCCATCGGGCTCTCTGCCCGGGTCGTGACTTTGCACCATCATGCCTGATGATGTTCCCCCCAGGATGAGCCGACAGGCTCCCGTCAAGGTGGGCACCCTCAAGGGCACATGAGATAAGGAGATCGGGTAATGAAACAATATCAAAGCTGGCTGGGAGATTATCTGATGAGTCGACGTGACGGAGATCACGCGATGGCTTCGGAACTTGCCAACACCATCTGCGCCTTCTGGAAGGCCCAGGGTGATGAAGCAGAAACCAGCAAATGGCAGCAACGCTATCAGCAACACGTAGAGCAGGCGCAATAAGCCCCTTCACTCTTTCGCGATAAAAAAACCGGCGCACATGGCGCCGGTTTTGCGTTTCTGGCAAGCAGCAGATTACATCTGGTCGATCATGTCCTGAGCAAACCGGGAGCAGGAGCGCAGGGTGGCCCCTTCCATCAGACGCTCGAAGTCATAGGTGACGGTCTTGTTTCGGATCGCCGCTTCCATGCCCTTGATGATGAGATCGGCCGCTTCGACCCAACCCATGTGGCGCAGCATCATCTCGGCGGAGAGGATGAGGGAACCCGGATTGACCTTGTCCTGACCGGCATACTTAGGTGCAGTGCCGTGGGTCGCCTCGAACAGAGCCACACCATCGCCGATGTTGGCACCCGGCGCGATACCGATCCCGCCTACCTGAGCAGCCAGCGCGTCGGAGATGTAATCGCCGTTGAGGTTCATACAGGCGATGACGTCATACTCGGCCGGACGCAGCAGGATCTGCTGCAGGAAGGCGTCGGCGATGACATCCTTGATGACGATGGTCTTGCCGGTTTTCGGGTTCTTGAAGGAGCACCAGGGGCCGCCGTCGATCAGCTGGGCACCGTACTCGTTCTGGGCCAGAGCATAGCCCCAATCCTTGAAGGCACCTTCGGTGAACTTCATGATGTTGCCCTTGTGCACCAGAGTCACTGAATCGCGATCGTTGTCGATGGCATACTCGATGGCGGCACGCACCAGACGCTCGGTACCGGCTTTGGACATGGGCTTGATGCCGATCCCGCAGGACTCGGGGAAGCGAATTTTCTTCACGCCCATTTCGTTTTGCAGGAAGGCGATCACCTTGTTTGCTTCGGCGCTGTCGGCCTTCCACTCGATGCCGGCGTAGATGTCTTCGGCGTTTTCGCGGAAGATCACCATGTCGGTCAGATCAGGACGCTTGACCGGGCTCGGGGTGCCGTCGTAGTAACGCACCGGGCGCAGGCAGATGTAGAGATCCAGCTCCTGACGCAGGGCTACGTTGAGGGAGCGAATACCGCCACCGACCGGCGTGGTCAGCGGGCCCTTGATGGCCACGCAATATTCACGAATGAAATCCAGGGTTTCGGCCGGCAGCCAGGCACCTTCGCCATAGACATGAGTCGACTTCTCGCCGGTATAGATCTCCATCCAGGCGATCTTGCGCTCGCCCTTGTAGGCTTTCTCGACCGCAGCATTCACCACATTCAACATGGCCGGGGTTACGTCAACACCGATGCCATCCCCTTCAATAAACGGAATGATCGGATGGTTGGGAACCTGCAGCTTGCCGTTGGCATCGACTGTGATTTTCTGACCCTGGGTCGGGATTACTACTTTGCTTTCCATCGGCATCTCCTAACTTCCGTTTGTTATCAACTTGTTTGTTGCGCGCGGCCATCTTAGCCCATTCATTTTCATAATAAAACGACAAGAAAGCATGTCAGACCAAAGAGGTAGCCACCCGCAAGTGCGCCGTCACCACGCCTCTCCGACCCCGCCCAGTTATCCCTCCAGCTCGCTGGCCGCAGCCTGCGGCTGACTCAGGGAACGATACTGGGAAGGGGTCAAGCCGGTCTTCTGTTTGAACACCCGGCAGAAGTAGTTCACGTCACTGTAACCGCAGCGACTGGCCACCTCCTCAAGACGAAAGCGGTACTTTTTCAACATGAATTTGGCCCGATCGATCCGCACCCAGCTGATGTAATCGGCAAGGCGCATATGACCCTGCTCGCGGAAGAGGTGAGAGAGATGGCTGGCCGAGACGTTGAAACGATGGGCGATGGAGTCACGGGTGATGGGACGGTGAAAGTTCTCCTGGATATAGATGCAGATCCCGTGAAAGAGCTCAGCCCCCCGTGGCCGATCCGTGGCGGACTCCAGCAACAGCTGACGGGCACTCGCCAGCAGGGCCTGCAGCAGGTGATCATCGGTGGGGGAGCGACCGGGATCCTCAGTCAGTACGTTCAGCGCCGCCAAAATGTGTTCGATCACATGGCCCGCCCGCGCCATGATGCTGTGCTTTTGCACATCGAAAAAATCGGGATCTTCACGGCGCTTGCTCACCAGACTGAACCCCAGCTGGCGTTTGCCAAACAGCAGGCTCAGCACCGAGCAGTCGGTGGTCCAGAGCGGCTTGTTCCAGCCGTTGGGGGGGATATAGAGCGCCTGTCCCGGCAATACACTGATCTCTCTGACCCCCTCCCCCCTGTCCCAAATTTGGTTGAGATACTCGCCGCTAAAGACCAGCTCGAGGCGGGGAAAGTTGACCTGATAGCTGAAACTGGGTGGCACCCCCTGTTCACTGGCAAACCAGATTTGGTCAAATGGAACCTGTTCGCTCAGGGCTCCGTCGAGCAGTTGGCTGAAGATGAGAGACATGGTGATCCTGATCAAGAGAGAGGCAAGCGGTTGCGGTGCGCACGACCGCCCATGTTATAGTCCGGTCCACAGCAGTAATGCCACCCTTTTCTGCACCCGATTTTCTTCAAACTAGACGAGGCGTCCCTTATGAGCAGTAGCGATCTGCCCTCCTTTCTGTTGATGCAAAACCCGATTCAAGACTATGACTGGGGCAGTCATGACTCCCTCACCACCCTGTTTGGTATTCCCAACCCGCAAGGCAAACCCCAGGCCGAGCTCTGGATGGGGGCTCACCCCAACGGCTGCTCCGAGGTGACGCTGGCGGGCAGTGTGCAAAAGCTCTCTACGGTGATCGACAGGGCTCCGGCCGCCGCGCTGGGTGAGGCCACCTTCGCCCGTTTTGGCAGCCTGCCGTTCCTGTTCAAGGTGTTGTGTGCCGAGAAGGCTCTCTCCATTCAGGTGCACCCGAGCAAGGCTCAGGCTGAAGCGGGCTTTGCCAAAGAGGAGGCCGCAGGCATCGATATCAAGGCGAGCAATCGCAACTACAAGGACCCGAACCATAAGCCGGAGCTAGTCTTTGCCCTCACCCCCTATCAGGCGATGAACGGCTTTCGCGCCATCCCGGCCATTCTGGCACTGTTCGAGCGGGTCAATCTGGCGGCCATCGCCGATCTGACCGCAGCCCTTGCCGCCAGCCAGAATGAAGCGGGCCTGCAGCACTTCTTCCACCAGCTGCTGGTACTGGAAGGGGCGCGCAAGGAGGAGGCGTTGGAAGGGCTGCTGACCTATGCCGCCGCCCATCAGGATGAGGAGACGTTTGCCCTTATCACCAGTCTGGCGGCCCAGTACCCGGGAGATGTGGGCCTCTTCTCGCCGCTGCTGCTCAACGTGGTGACCCTCAAACCCGGTCAGGCGATGTTCCTCGATGCCTGTACCCCGCACGCCTATGTGCGCGGCACCGGCCTCGAGATCATGGCCAACTCGGACAACGTGCTGCGCGCCGGCCTCACCCCCAAATACATCGATGTGGCAGAGCTCTTGGATTGCACCCGCTGCTTGCCCAAGCCGGACGACCAGATCCTGCTGGCCCCCCGCTGTGATAGTGCGGTACAGCACTTCGACGTGCCGGTACCTGACTTCACTTTCAGCGTCTACCCGGCTGGCGAGCATCAGCTCACCACTGCCAGCGCCGAGATCCTGTTTGCCATCGATGACACAGTGACCCTCAAGCAAGGCGAACAGTCACTGCGTCTGGAAAAGGGGCAATCAGCTTTTATTCCTGCAGCGACTGGCAGTTATCAACTGCTGGCCGAAGGGCGGGTCGCCCGCGCCGGCAACCGCTGCTAATCAACATAAGAGCCGACTCTCGTTGGAGGGGGAATATGCCTCCCCCTCCCAACAGAGCAATATGGCCTACCAGTCAAGTCCGTCTGTATCTCTACTGCTCTCTTATGCCTACCTTCCTTCAGGCATCTCGCTCTGAAGTCCATCCCTGACTGCATCCTGCCCACAACCAGCTCCACAGGTTTGTCGCCCAAGCTTGGCGCCCCCCTGATGCAGATGACTTGGTCTGCTGAAACGAAGAAAATTCCAGCCTGCACAAGCAACGGCGACACTCTGAGTATCCGAAAAAATGGAGGCAATAAAAATAACAACTCTACCCTCTACTATTTTCACCCTCTGATGAAAACTAAAACAGCACATAGATGCATCACCATTAAACCTTTCCCCGGCCATCATCATTCGGTCTGTAAACATTTAGCAGCCGTAGTCATACAGAACCATTAATAATACAAACGAAAGGGATCTCTTTTGATTTTTCGAGATGTGGCCCTATTTTTTAGTCGTTCTATAATTTAATTCCAAGCAGAACATTCGATCTCTATCGAAAGTAACAACTTAATAAAAAAACCATAAGGTTATGATATGTAGCAAATTTTATTTTATGCCATACCTTCAGCTGACGTAATTCATAAAAAAGCCAGGCCGCATTAACTGACAACTCAATCAATTTAAAAGCAGGATAATGAGAGATTTGATATTTATTTTTTGATATGCCAGCCAAACCTCATCGCAGTAAAGAAATAGACCTTAAATACCCTCTGTGATTAAGATCTCTTTTATTTGATTTATTTTTAAGGTATCACATCTATTCGCCGATATAAATTTCACACAAAGATCCCCTGACAAAAATAGATAAAAGAGGATATATGCTGACAAAAATGACAATTGGGCAAAAGCTGACCATGGCGTTTACCACTCTCGCTTTGTTGATGCTGGGTTTTGCCTGGTTTGCCACTTTACAACTCTCCAATATTTACCGTGACGCCAGTGAGGTCAGCGACAATATCGTGCCCTCCATCCGGGCATCCAGCCAGATGCATGTGTCCTTGCTGGACGCTCGCCGTGCCGAACTGAACATGGTGATAGATGCACTGGGCAAGGATCCCGACTCCCTCAACAGCAGCACACAGTCTTTCGAAGCGGCAAAGAGTCAGTATGTGGCCGCCGAGCAACGGTATGGATCAATGCCTTTTGTGTCGGAGCGAGATCGCAACATGTTTGCAGAGCTGAAAACTGCAGCAGCCAAATATTTTTCAGCCCATGGTGACTTGGAAACAGCCATACGGCAGGGAGATATTGCCAAGGTGCAGTCGCTGATCAAAAACGAATCCCGTGCAGCCCTTGAGCAGGCCGGACAGGATGGTCTGGAGCTGCGCAAGGAGAACGATCGGGTCGCCAACCTGCTGACCAAGCAGAGTGAGGCTTCCTATGAACGGGCCAAACTGCTGAGCACTACCGTCGGTGCGCTAACCTTGCTGTTCGTCGTCATTGTGGCCTGGCTGCTGATCCGGCAGATCCGCAATCCAGTGATGACCCTGCTGGAGCAGACCCGCCAGGTAGCGGCAGGCAACCTCACCAGCCAACTCGACATGAAGCAATTCTCCCATGACGAGCTGGGTAAGCTGGCTCAAGGGTTCAACGAGATGCAATCCAATCTGCGCATGCTGGTCAACGAGGTCTCCGGCTCGGTAGTGCAGTTGGGTGCGGCCGCCGAAGAGATCAGCGCGGTGGCACAGCAATCGGCCAACAACATGGGCGCCCAGCAACATGAGCTCAATCAGCTGGCCACAGCCATGAACGAGATGCAAGCCACGGTACAGGAGGTGGCCCGCAACACCAACGACGCCGCCAGCGCAGCAACGTCGGCCAGCGACACAGCCGCACAAGGCAGCGAGACCGTCAATGACTCAATCGGCAGGATTGAAAAGGTGGCTACCGCCATCGAAGAGACTGCTCTGGTGATCCGCCAGCTGGGTGATGACAGCCGAAATATCGGCATGGTGCTTGAAGTCATTCAGGGGATTGCCGAGCAAACCAACCTGCTGGCACTGAATGCGGCAATCGAGGCAGCCCGAGCCGGTGAACAAGGTCGTGGTTTCGCCGTGGTAGCAGATGAAGTCCGCACTCTGGCCAAACGAACCCAAGACTCCACTTCCCAGATCAACCACATCATCTCCGAACTGCAGCAGCGTGCTAACGAAGCGGGCGTCACCATGCAACAGAGTCAGGATATGATGTCCGAGACGGTCCACACTGCTCGCGAAGCGGGAGCCTCTATTGCCGAAATAAGCAGCTCGGTTAACAGTATCTCTCACATGAATATTCAGATTGCCACCGCAACCGAAGAGCAGGGGGCGGTAAGCGAGGAGCTCAATCGCAATGTAGTCAACATCAGCAATGCCTCGGAAGAGGTGGCGACCGGCGCCAAACAAATGGCTCAGGCTTGCAACGACCTCAACCTGTTGGCAACACAACTGCAGGAGGTTGTACGCAAGTTTCGGACATAACGCCCGATTGCCCCCCTCATTCATCAGCCCAATAAGGCTGAAGCACTAAACAGCCCGCCATTCATAAAAGTGGCGGGCTTTGTCAAACAAGGAACCATACAAAACCCGAAGACACCCATGCTGCACATAACAAGTGATCAGTGGAGGGATTAACTCACATCAAGAGCAACCCTCCCTCTTTCTGATTGTTCTCTCAACGCGTTTTGCCAGCACCTTCACATTTTCCGCCCTCAAAGCAGCACACAAATCTCCATACCTCCGAAGGCGAGACCTTTTCGTCGCACTCATGCAAGTAGCAAAACCAATCCACAATTCATTGTTTTTATTTAAAAAAATAAAAACACCGGTATGAGTTGGCTTTTATGATGATATGCGAGCTGGGTCACATGACGACTTGCACAGCACAAAAATCCAGTAAACGGCACATTTGTCCGATTTCGGCACCGCGCCAACGGGAGAACAATATCCAGGTCAATTGTTCCCCCCATCATGCGGCTCGGCAACGGAGCCAGGAGTGTAATATGTTACCCACCATGACCAACGGCAGACTCATCTGCCTGGAGTTGAAGGCCACCAGCAAGGAGGCTCTATTCGACGAGATGGCACAGATGCTGGCGCGCGATGGCGCCGTGTCTGATCAACAGCAGTTCGTCAAGGATATCTGGGCCCGCGAGCAGCTGGACTGCACCGGCTTCGAGCAGGGTGTCGCCCTGCCCCACGCCAAGAGCAAGGCGGTCAGCCGTCCGGCCATTGCCATCGGTGTCAGCCGTCAGGGTATCGAGTACGGCGCCGAAGATGGCAAGCCGACCCAGCTGATCTTCATGATCGCCTCCCCGGATGGCGGCGCCAACCACCACATCGAAGTGCTGGCGGAGCTCTCTACCCGTCTACTGGAGCCGGGCTTTATCGAGCAGATGAAAGCGGCCACTACCGTCGAGCAAGCCCTGACCCTGCTCAAGCAAGGCCCGAAAGCGGAAAAACCGGCGCCAGCCGCCAAACCGGAGGCCTCTGCTCCGGTTGAACCCACCGATCGCACCTTCAAGGATCGCCTCAACACCATGAAGCAGCACCTGCTGTTTGGTACTTCCCACATGATCCCCTTCATCGTGGCAGGCGGTGTGCTGCTCTCCCTGTCGGTGATGATGAGCGGCAAGGGCGCCGTGCCGGAAGCGGGCTTCCTCAAAGACATGGCGACCATGGGTATCGCCGGTCTGACCCTGTTTACCGCCGTGCTGGGTGGCTATATCGCCTACTCGCTGGCTGACAAGCCGGGCCTGGCCCCGGGCATGATCGGCTCCTGGATTGCCGTTCAGCACTATCAAACCGGTTTCCTCGGCGCCATTCTGGTGGGCTTTATCGCCGGTTTCGTGGTCAATCAGCTCAAACGGATCAAGCTGCCTGACTCCATGACCTCCCTTGGTTCCATCTTCATCTATCCGCTGATCGGTACCTTCCTGGTGTGTGGCATCGTGATGTGGGGGATCGGTGCCCCGATCGCCGCCATGATGGAAGGGATGAACCACTGGCTCTCCAGCATGGCGGGCTCAGGTAAAGTGATGCTGGGTGCCATTCTGGGTGGTATGACTGCCTTCGATATGGGCGGCCCGGTCAACAAGGTTGCAACCCTGTTTGCCCAGACTCAGGTCAACACCCAGCCCTGGCTGATGGGCGGCGTCGGTATCGCCATCTGTGTACCGCCGCTGGGTATGGCGCTGGCGACCTTCATGTCTCCGAAGCGTTACAAGAAAGAGGAGCGTGAATCCGGTAAAGCGGCCGCCATCATGGGCATGATCGGTATCAGTGAAGGTGCTATCCCGTTCGCCGCTGCTGACCCCATGCGTGTTATCCCGGCCATCGTCGCAGGCGGCATCGTCGGCAACATCACCGGCTTCATGATGCACAGTATCAACCACGCACCCTGGGGTGGCTGGATTGTCCTGCCGGTTGTTGAAGGCAAGATGGGCTACATCCTGGGTACCATCCTCGGCGCTCTGACCACAGCCATCATCGCCAACCTGCTGAAGAAGCCAGTGAGCGAAGAAGATGACGTGACCACCACCCAAACCAGCTTCGAAGTCATTGAAGCGGAAGGGGAAGCAGACGTACTGGCCATCACTGCTTGCCCGTCTGGCGTTGCCCACACCTTCCTCGCCGCCAAGAGCCTGCAGAAGGCTGCCGCCAAGCAGGGGATCAAGATCAAGGTCGAGACCCAGGGCGCCAACGGCATCATCAACCGCATCACCGCCAAGGATGTCGCCAACGCACGCTGCGTCATCTTCGCCCACGACGTGGCTATCAAGAACCGCGAGCGCTTCACCGATATCGAGGTCATCGACGTGAAGACCAAGGAGGCGATCCACAATCCGGAAGCACTGCTGGCCCGCACGCTGGGCAACAAGGCAAACGCCGCCTGATAGCAGTCAGACCAACCAGTACAAGGGGCCCATCACGGGCCCCTTTTCGTTGCCTGCCGAGCAACCGCACATCATCCCACCGACCAAGCCACTGATTTAAAACATATTAACCAGTCACATCACGGATCTTGGCGAGCCGTCACAGAACGGTGACGTGTAAAAAAACAGCAATTGAAGCGCTGGTCAGCTCTCATGTCAAATGGCTCCGCCTACTAAACTGGAGCATCACAAAAATGATAAAAATCAATAAATTGGTTCTGGCTGTTACCCTCACCCTCACTGCCACCCCCTTGCTGGCGGCTCACTGGGCGTGTGGCGAGCACGTACGCTTTGGTCTGCCCTCCGAATCGGATCAGAAGCTCTGCCGTGAAGGGTATGCGGTCGGCTACAACTACGACTACAAGGTGGCGGACTGGGTCTCCTACCGGATGACCGCCCAGAGCGCACAGGGCACAGTGCCGCGCAAGGATGCCTTCGCCGAGGACAGGGAGATCCCGGTCGCCTACCGCGCCACCCTCTCCGACTACAAGGGCTCGGGCTACGACCGTGGCCATCAGGCCCCGGCGGGTGACATGAAATCGAACAAGAACACCATGAAAGAGAGCTTCCTGCTGAGCAACATGACGCCGCAGATCGGGGTGCTCAACCAGAAGGCGTGGCGCGTGCTGGAGGACAAGGTGAACAAGTGGGCGGTCTCCCGCAAGGATGTGCAGGTGATCACCGGCCCCATCTTTACCGGCTCTGAAGAGTCCATCGGTCAGGGTGTGGCGATCCCGAGCGCCTACTACAAGATCGTGATGGACCCGGCCAGACTGCAGGCCATCGCCTTTATCATGCCGCAGGAAGAGGTGCCCATCAGCCAGATCGCCGACTACCGGGTCTCGGTACGCGAGGTGGAAGAGCAGACCCAGCTCAACTTCTTCAGCGATATGCCCGAAGAGCAGCAAGAGACGCTGGAAGCCCGCATCTCCCCGATGTGGAACTGACCGCGAATACTCGTCAGCAGATAGATTCAGACGCCATCAGTCTTGCATCGCGATAGAGGGAGGGGCCTGCGCCCCTCCCAGCAGGGGGAGTTACGCTCCCCCTGCCCTTTTCAGATGGCAGCTGACCCGTTGCGGCCACTTTTGCGACCACAGGTGTGGCATCACCCGACGACTCGCCCCGACTCACAGTTTGCCGCACCGTTAGCTGGTATATTGCCCTCTCTTTGGCACTAACAGACTGAATTGACGCACATTTGCCTTATCCCATCGGCCCACAAGCCGCTGCGCCACGGCGCGATTCAGCCCGACAGAGGACCTTTTGATGAAACAGACCCTTCTTGCCCTCACCCTCGGCGGCCTGCTGGCGCTCTCGCCCCTCGCCCTGCAAGCGGCCGAGAGCTCGATGCAGATGGAGCACGACCTCAATACCCTGGTCAGCAAACGCCAGGCGGTGGACATGCTGCTCGGCGAAGCGCTGCAGATCTACAAGTCGCCAGCCAAGATCTCCCACGCCGGTTTTACCGCCAAGATGCCGAGCAATATGGAGCTGGTGACCGAGCGGCTGCTGGCCGCCTACCAGCTGGAACCCTACCGCACCGACCTGCTCATCTCGGCAGCCAACGCCCAGATCTACAACGGCAACCTGAGCCGCGCCATCACCTTGCTGGAGCAGGCGCAGGCCGTCGCCCCCGATGATCTCGACATCAACAGCTATCTCGCCATCTGGCAGCTGGTGAAGGGTAACAAGGAGGCTTCCCGCAGCTATCTGGCGAAAGTGGCGGATCGCAACAGCGGCCGCGCCGCGGATCTGGAGGAGATCATCGCCCGGGTGCAGCGGATCACCGCCGCCCCGCTGCAAACCGAACTGACCGGGGATCAGGTCAAGGCCAGCAAAGAGGGCAAGCGCGCCATCGTCACCCTGGGCTACGCCCTCAATCCCGACGGCAGCATGGACAAGATCCTGCTGGGCCGGCTGCAAACCACCCTTGAGCTGGCCAAGGCCGACCCGGAAGCGCTGATCATCCTGACCGGCGGCGTGCCCCAGAACCGCCAGACCGAGGGCAAGCTGATGGCTGACTGGCTGGCCAACCATGGCATCGACCGCAGCCGCCTGATTGAAGAGAACTACGCCACCAGCACGGTGGATAACGCCCTCTACAGCGCCTATGCCCTCGCCCGCCACCAGATTGACTATGCGGTGCTGGTAAGCTCCGCCAGCCATGTACGTCGCGGCCAGACAGTGCTGGAAATCGCCTGCGACCAGATTGGTCCGGCCAACATCAAGGTGGCGAGCGTCAGCTACCCCGACAAGCCCCTCGAGGAGCTGGCTACCCCGAGCGAGAGCGAGCTGCTCGGCATCTACCGCGACGCCCTGCGCACCTACGGTATGTGGAGCTACCGATCAGCACCGCTGATCGAGCGTTGATCGGCCATCAACACGAAAAAGAGAGGGAGGCGTGATGCCTCCCTCTCTTTTTCGTGGCCGATGATTGGCCAAGCCGCGCCCGTTAGCTGACGATAAAGCCCTGCGAGGGGGCCGCTTTGGGATCGTCACCGAAGCGGTTCGGCCCCTGCTGGCCGTTGCAAACCATAAAATAGATAAGCACCAGAGTGCCTATGATGGGTACCAGAGTACCTATGGTGGGTACCAGAATACCTATGATGGGTACCAGGACCAGCAGCAGCCACCAGCCACTGCGGTCGGTGTCGTGCAGACGACGCACCGCCACCGCCAGCGAGGGCAGCAGCACGGCCAGCGAGTAGATGCCGCTGATGAACTCCTTGTCGCCGCCAATCAGCTTGTCCACCATGCCGAGCAGTTGCATGACGATGACGTTGCACAGCACAAACATCCAGTATTCGGTGCGACGGGCCCGCCCGCTGAATACCGCATATTGCTTGAGGACCGAGATGTACCAGTTCATTGCGCCTCCTGAGTGGCCTTTATGCCTATGAATAAAAAGAGAGTAGATAAAACAAGTAGTTAAGAGCTTAGCGCGATCATCCCCCCGAGTCGACAATGATGCCCGAACGTCTCCCAAACTAATCAGCTGCGGCAATCATTGACCGACCGAGCCGGAAGACAATTTGCCCTGCAACAGGGCAAATCACCCCCATCAGCGCATCACTCTCGTCACAAGCAGGAAAATGGTGCTTAATAATCCATTAGCAATCGTATGGACTCAGCGTGAGGATAGCGGTAGATTCGGCGCCCAATCCTGAACAGGATCTGTGTCTCCCTCCCATAATGAATCCACTTATTCATTACTTCTCCTAACACAGGGATAGCCATGAGTATTACACGCAGAGATTTTCTCAACGGCGTTGCCATTACCATTGCGGCAGGCGTCGCCCCCATCAATCTGCTCAAGGCTGCCGAAGGCGGCAGCGCGTTGGCGGATAAAACCCTGGCCTACCCGCCCGCCCTCACCGGCCTGCGCGGCAACCACCCGGGCTCCTTCGAACCGGCCCACAGTATCGCCCGTGACGGTAAGCAGTATGACTTTGCCAATATTCCCCTTGAGGGAGAGTACGATCTGGTGATCGTCGGCGCCGGGATCAGCGGTCTGGCCGCAGCCTGCTTCTATCAGCAACTGCTCGGAGCGGATAAGAAGATCCTGCTACTCGACAACCACGACGACTTTGGCGGCCACGCCAAGCGCAACGAGTTCACCACCCCCGATGGCCTGCGCCTGGGTTACGGCGGCAGTGAATCCCTGCAATCGCCGCGTTCGGTCTACAGCCCGGTGGCGCTCGGTCTGCTCAAGGCGCTGGAGGTCAACATCGACGAGCTGGCCGCCGGTTTCCAACAGACCTTCTATCCGGATCTGGGGCTGAGCCGTGGCGTCTATTTCGACGAGAAGCACTTTGGCGTCAATAAGATAGTAAGCGGGGATCCGGGGCACAACGTGGCGGACGATATCCCCCGCGATCGCCTGAACGGCCGGCCGCTGGCAGAATTTATCGGTGACTTCCCCCTCGATGATGCCGACAAGGCCGCCCTGTTGGCCCTGCACGAATCGAAGATCGACTACCTGAGCGGCATGACCCGCGAGCAGCAGGATGAGTGGGTGACTCGCAACAGCTACACCACCTTCCTGCGCGATAAAGTGGGTCTCAGCGAGCGGGCGATCACTTACTTCCAGCAGCGCACCAACGATTTCCAGGCGGTCGGCATCGACGCCACCGCCTGCGCCGATGCGCGCCTCTGCGCATTGCCGGGGTTCGACGGCCTCAATCTGACGCCGCTGGATGCCGAGGAGCAGGCGGAGCTGGACGATCCCTACATCTTCCACTTCCCCGATGGCAACGCCGGTCTCACCCGCCTGATGGTGCGCAAGCTCATTCCGCAGGTGGCGCCGGGTCACACCATGCAGGATGTGGTGCTGGCCAAGTTTGACTACAGCAAGCTCGACCTGCCGGAGCACAAGGTGCAACTGCGCCTTGGCAGCACGGCGTTGCAGGCCAAAAACGTACGCCTCGCCGATGGCAAGCTGGCAGTGGACGTCACCTATATCAAAGAAGGGAAACTGCACCGGGTACGTGCCAGGCAGTCGATCATGGCTGGCTACAACATGATGATCCCCTACATGGTGCCCGAGATGCCGGAGCCCCAGAAGGAGGCGCTGCGCCAGAATGCCAAGGCGCCGCTGGTCTACACCAAGGTGGTGATCAAAAACTGGCAAGCCTTCGTCAAGCTGGGGGTACACGAGGTCTACTCCCCCGCCGCACCCTACAGCCGGGTCAAGCTCGACTATCCGGTCAGCATGGGTGGCTACGAGCATCCCAAGAGCCCGGATCAGCCGATGTGCCTGCACATGGTCTATGTGCCGACCCTGCCGGGCAGCGGTCTGTCGGCCCGCGAACAGTCCCGCAAGGGGCGCGCCATGATCCTCGGCATGCCGTTCGAGCAGCATGAACAGATGATCCGCGAACAGCTGCAAGGGATGCTCGGCAGCGCCGGTTTCAACCATGAGCAGGATATCCTCGCCATCACGGTCAACCGCTGGTCTCACGGCTACTCCTATGTCACCAACACCCTGTTTGATGACGAAGCGCAGTGCGAAAAATGGATTGAACTGGGTCGCCAGCCGATCGGCAACATCACCATCGCCAACTCGGATGCAGGCTGGAGCCCCTACGCTCACGCCGCCATCGACGAAGCGTGGCGCGCCGTCAACGAGCTGGTAGCCATGAGCAAGGGAGGTGCCCAATGAGCCGCGCCCTGTCACTGACCGCCAGCGCCCTGCTGCTGGCCCTGCCCGCCCTTGCCGCCAACGCAGCCCCCGCCATGTCTGCGGGGGAATACGTGGCCAAGCTGGGCGATTGCGCCGCCTGCCACACCAGCGAAACCAGCAAGCCGCTGGCGGGCGGCAAAGGGTTCCCGACCCCCATCGGCACCGTATTTGCCACCAACATCACCCCGGACAAGACCCACGGTATCGGCAACTACAGCCTGCCGGAGTTCATCAAGGTGATGCGCGAAGGGGTGGCCCGCGATGGCCATCGCCTCTATCCGGCCATGCCCTACACCGCCTACGCCAAGATGAGCGATAAGGATCTCGAAGATCTCTATCACTACCTGATGAAGGAGGTGCAGCCGCTGGCCATCGCCAACAAGGAGAGCGACATCCCCTGGCCCCTCAACATGCGCTGGCCGCTGATGGGCTGGAACTGGGTCTACCACGATGACAGCCGCTTCACCCCGGTGGCGGGCAAGAGCGAAGAGTGGAACCGCGGCGCCTATCTGGTGCAGGGTGCCGGTCACTGCGGCAGCTGCCACACCCCGCGCGGGCTTGGCATGCAGGAGAAAGCGCTGACCGAGGCGGATCCCGTCTACCTGAGCGGTGCGGCGCTGGATGGCTGGTATGCCCCCGACATTCGCGGCAGCCGTTACAGCAAGCAGGCGCTGATCGACCTGCTGAAAACCGGCCGCAGCCAGCATGAAGCGGTCGCGGGCCCCATGGGGGAAGTGATCACCCACAGCAGCCAGTATTTCAGCGACGCCGATCTGGCCAGCATCGCCACCTATCTGACCGATCTGAAAGATGAACCGGTGGCGGAGAAAGGGGCCCGAGCCTACGCCAGTGCCAGCGGCAAGGCGGACTACGCCATGTACTGCTCCACCTGTCACGGGGTCAACGGCCAGGGCAATGACCACGTCATCCCCTCGCTGGTCAACAACCGCACCGTGCTGGCGAGCGATCCGTCGAGCCTGATCAACGTGCTGCTGCACGGCGCCGAAACACCGGTTACCCACGACCATCTGGGTTACCACATGCCGGGCTATGGCTGGACCATGGATGACGAGCGGCTCGCCGAGCTGGTCAACACCCTGCGCGCCTCCTGGGGCAATGAAGGCACCGCCGTCAAGGCGGCGGCGGTCAAGGCCCAGCGCGAGCTGCACGGCAAGGAGTAAGGGCTGTCAGCTCTCTCTTGGCCAAGTGCCATAAAAACGGGCCTCCACTGGAGGCCCGTTTGCTATTGATGAACCACGTTCCGGTGCTTATCCCTTGCGGGATTTGGGCCCCGGCAGCGGCGCCGTTGGCTGGCGGTAATCGCCATAGGGGAAGATATTGCGAAAACGCTGGGCCACCGGCTCGGGGATGGAGCGGGAGAAGATCAGCTTCACACCATCGCCATCACGCTGTCCCACAATGCGACCGCGCACCGTGTCGTGGCGCAGGATCTGCTTGGCATGCTCAATAAAAGCGGGTGACACCTTGCCCTGCTTAACCACTACCTTGCCGGGTGCAAGACGGATCTCGAACAGGGCGCCACGCCCCAGCTTCATCAACCACCAGATCAGCGCAATCGCCACTATCAAGGAAATCCAGGCCATCTTCATCCCTCCCAAGCTCTTGATATAAGGCAGTATAAGCGGCCGTGCGCTCCGATTGTTTGGCGCCGATCACAGCACCCGCGTCAGCGCAATAGCGCCTCTTTGCTCAGCAATCCTTGCCCCAGCCCACCAGCGTCTCACGATAGAGCGCCAGCAAGGCTTCATCGCGCACCGCCACCCCGACCTGCTGCGGACGATAGGCTGCCCAGTCATCGTGGGAGTGGCGCTTGCCATCGAACTTTTGCAGGGTGTGGCCGATGGCCGGGCCGCTGGTGATGACCCGTACCGGCCCCTCGCGCAGGGTAAAGAGGGTCGGGTCAATGACATAGGCGATGGCGGACGGGTCGTGAACGTGGCAACCGGAGAGCCCCAGCTTCTCGGAGTAGAAGCGCAGGTAGAAGCGGCTGACATCCCACAGGAAGCGGCCCGGCTCCCCCGCCTTGTCCCTGAGCTCATCCAGATAGGCGCTGCTGAAGAAGCTCTGCTGGGTCACATCCAGCCCGATGATCACTACCGGCCAATCGGCGGTAAAGACCCGGTCGGCGGCATCGGGATCGTCGTGGATATTGGCTTCGGCATAGGGGGTGACGTTGCCACGATGGCCGTTGACGCCAAAGGCGCCGCCCATCACTACCACCTGTTTCACCAGCGAGACAATCTCAGGCGCCTGTTGTAGCGCCAGCGCCAGATTGGTCAGCGGGCCGATAGTGACGAGGGTGATCTCCCCCGGCGCGGCTTTCACCGCCTCGACAATATATTGCCAAGCGGGGCGAGGATCCGGAGCGATAGTCACCTCCCCCGCCTCCATATCGCCAAAGCCGCTCGGGCCGTGGACTATGGTGGTGGGGCCAACCGGCTCGCGCAGCAGCGGGGCGGCAGCACCTTTGGCCACATCCGCCTTCATGCCGTACTTCTGCTTGAGCCAGAGGGCGTTGCGGGTGCCATTGTCGATAGTGGCGTTACCAAAAACAGTGGTGATGGCAAGCAGGTCGATGGCGGGGTGGGCCTCGGCAAACAGGATGGCCATGGCATCGTCGATACCCGGATCGGTATCCAGAATGATTTTATGGGTCATGAGAAATTCCTACGGTGACAAACCCTGCGACAAAAGGGAGAGTCTACCCGGCTGACGGCCCCGTATCCCGGCATGGGATCACAGACCGGGCCTTTGCTCCCGGCAGCGGGGGCGCTGCTGGCGACAATCTGCACAAAAAACGGCGCGGCCCTGTTGCCAGCACCGCGCTCTTTATCGTTGTT
Organism: Aeromonas sp. S12(2024); assembly: GCF_041402305.1. Classification (NCBI taxonomy): domain Bacteria; kingdom Pseudomonadati; phylum Pseudomonadota; class Gammaproteobacteria; order Aeromonadales; family Aeromonadaceae; genus Aeromonas; species Aeromonas sp. S12(2024). Next base: position 143,233 of record NZ_JBGLRB010000003.1, on the reverse strand, counting down.
CGTTATCTGCTGTCTGGCACCGATCTGCCTGACTACGCCCCTTAGTGCTTGCGATGCCAGCGCGGTGAGGTGGATTTCTCTCCCCAGGGGGTCACACAGGGGAGCAGCGCCCCTTCAATCACCATCTCGCTGCCTGCCAGCGCTTCGGCGATCTTCTGGTGCAGCACCCGCAGTACCTTGCCCTCGTGCTCGGCCAGAGAGTGGCCCGCGGCAAAGAATTCCGGCTGATATTGCAGTGCCAGCTTCTGGGCGAATTCGTAGGTGTTGAAGCAATCCGGCATCCGCTCAACCACATCTTCAAGCCGGGCCAACAAGCTGTTCAGTTCCCTGGTCATAGTGCTCTCTCCGTGTAGGTTAATAGCCAAAAACTACCCCTTATTAGATAAGCCACCAACGAGCAAACCACAAAAGTGTGGGGAGACACACAGTTCTCTCTTGCGTCTGGCTCGTGGTGAACGGCAGACAGCTTGCCAGCTTTACATTCCGGTAACAAACAGCTAGATTTAGACCGACTAATCAGTCGGTCATTATTCATGCGGAGAACAACATGGGTGCGGCGCAGCTTCAACACACTCCTGAGGATATCCTCGCCATCAAATTGTCCCTGCCGGATCAGCTGGCGCGGCTCAAGCGGGCGAGTCTGGCTCACCCCATGCCAACCTTGGCCGAGCGCCGGGCGCAGCTGACCAAACTCAAGCAGGCGTTGCTCGCCCACAAGGGGCCGCTGTGCAAGGCGCTGGCGGCAGATTATGGTCAGCGCAGCCACTACGACAGCCTGATCGCCGATGTGCTGCCCTGCATCATGCAGATCAACTACACCCAGAAGCGGCTCAAGCGCTGGATGCAGCCCCACCGCCGTCACACCGGCCTGCTGCTGGCCCCCGCCAAAGTAGAGGTGCACTTCCAGCCGCTCGGGGTTGTCGGCATTATCGTGCCGTGGAACTTTCCGGTGATGCTGAGCCTCGGCCCCCTCATCACCGCCATCGCGGCGGGCAACCGGGCGATGCTGAAACTCTCCGAGTTCACCCCCCATACCAACGCCGTGCTGCGCACCATGCTCACCAGCGTGTTTGACGAAAACGAGATCGCCATCATCGAGGGAGATGCCCAGATGGCGGCGGCGTTCAGCTCACTGCCGTTCGATCACCTGCTCTTTACCGGCTCCACCATGGTAGGCAAGCTGGTGATGGCCGCCGCCGCGCCCCAGCTCACCCCCCTCACCCTTGAGCTGGGGGGCAAGAGCCCTTGTCTCATCGCCCCCGACATGCCGGTCGCCACCGCGGTCGAGCGGATGATCTTCGGCAAGAGCCTCAACGCCGGACAGATCTGCGTCGCCCCCGACTATGTGCTGCTGCCCCGCAGCGAGGTGGATAACTTTATCGCCGCCTATCGCCGCCACTTCAGCAAGCTCTACCCGCAGGGGCTCAATAGTGCCGACTACGGCGCCATCATCAACGACCGCCAGTATCAACGTCTCGTCAGCTGGCTGGATGAAGCCGAGCAGGCGGGTGCCCAGCTCCACCCCTGTGGCAGCCCGGCCCGCGACGACCAGCGCCGCCTGCTGGTGCCCCACCTGCTGACCGGGGTACCAAGTCAGTGTCAGGTGATGCAGCAGGAGATCTTCGGGCCGCTGCTACCGCTTATCCCCTACGACACTCTGGAGGAGGCGCTCGCCTATGTTGCTGAGCGGCCCCGCCCGCTGGCCCTCTATCTGATGAGCTTCGACCCCGAGCTGCAGGCGCGAGTGACCCGGGAGACCCACTCCGGCGGCATGGCCATCAACGAGAGCCTGTTTCAGGTGGCGGCCGACGATGTGCCGTTCGGCGGCATCGGCGCCTCCGGCATGGGCCACTACCACGGCCACGAGGGGTTCCTCACCTTCTCCAAGGCGAAAACCGTGCTGACCCGCGGCAAGTTCACCACCGGCTCCCTGATCCATCCCCCCTACAACAGCTGGATCCAGAAGCTGATGATGGCCTTCTTCCTGCGCTGATGGAGATGACCATGAACCAGGCTATCCCGCAGCCACAAACCATGACCGACAAGCGCCGCCAGATCCTGGATGCCGCCCTCGCCCTCTGCGCCGAAGATGGCCTGCAGGGGGCCGCCACCGCCCGTATCGCCAAGGCGGCCGGGGTGGCCAACGGCACTCTGTTCCACCACTTTCCGAGCAAGGAGGCGCTGATCCTCGCCCTCTATCAGGATGTAAAGACCCGGATGGGGAGCGCCATCCATGAAGCAGATCCCACCCTGCCGCTGTACGACCAGACCCGCCACTACTGGCAGCTGGCGATGGAGTGGATGCAGGCTAACCCCAATGAGCTCAAATTTGTGCTGGGCTTCTTTCACTCTCCGCTGCTGGCCAGACCGGCCCGCAGCCAGATCCTGAACGATGCCCTGCGCTTTCTGCCTGCCCTGCTGGCAAAGGGGCAGGCCAGCGGCGAGCTGATGCAAGCTCCCGCGCCACTGTTGCTGGAGGTGTGTCAGGGCCAGTTCCTCGCCTGCGCATCACTGTTTGTCGATCAACCGGAGCTGGGACAGGACGACTACTGGCAAGCCAGTGCGTTCGCCCTCTTCTGGTCAGCCATCTCAGGAGCCAATCCCCATGCAAACAAGGATGTTTGAACCTGCGGCCGCCCTTGGTCGCCGCCTCTGGATCACCACTCTGCTCTGGGTGGTGGGTCGCACCCTCTGTCGCGCCGCCCGCACCGATGAGGCGGTACGCCGCGAATTGGCGCCGTTGCCGGACGGGTTGGCAATCCGCCTCGAAGTGGGCGGCATCGGCTACGCCATGAACATGCACAAGCAGGGTGGGCGCTGGTATCCCGGCGCGCCAGTCGCCCCTCATGCCACCATCCATCCGCTACGGGTGCGCTTCAAGCATCCCAATATCGCCTTTCGCGCCCTGAGTTTTCGGCTCGGGGTCAATCAGGCATTTGGCGAAAACCGGCTGCTGGTGGAGGGAGACCTGACCGTTGCCATGCATCTGGTGCGGGGGCTTGAGCAGTTGCAGTCCCTGATCCTACCCGCCTTTATCGCGCGGCCGCTGCTGCGCCACTATCCCGCCCCGACCAACAAGATCGGCCGGGCCTGCAACATCTATCTGGGTCTGGTGACCGGCTAACGCGCAAGGAGCCTTGAAATGAGCCGCTATTACGATTTCTTCTGCCCGGTCAAACTGCTGGCCGGTGAACAGGCGCTGGAGCAACTGGCCAGCGAGCTGGCCAGCCTCGGGGCCTGTCGCCCGCTGCTGCTGACCGACAAGGGGGTCAATGCCACCGGCCTTGCCACCCTGCTGGCCAATGTGCTGGCCGAAGGGGAGCTGCCGGTCGCCGCCATCTGGGACGAGATCCCGGCCGACTCTTCCACCGCCGTGGTGGAGCGGATCGCCAAACGCTATCGCGAGCTCGACTGCGACAGTCTGGTAGCGCTGGGGGGCGGCTCGGTCATCGACACCGCCAAGGCGGTCAACATTCTCACTTCCATGGGGGGGGATCATCTGCTCGACTACTCGGGCGCCGGTTGCCTGACCCGTCCCCTCAAGCCGCTGGCGGTGGTTCCCACCACGGCGGGCACAGGCTCAGAAGTGACGCTGGTGGCGGTGATAAAGGATGAGGCGAGCGGGCGCAAGGTGCCCTTCACCTCCCCCTTCCTGCTGCCCCAGCTGGCGGTGTTAGACCCGCGCCTGACCCAGGGGCTGCCCCTCAATATCACCGCCGCTACCGCCATGGACGCCATGACCCACGCCATCGAAGCCTTTATCGGCACAGCGAAAAACCCAGTGAGCGATGCGCTGGCCCTGATGGCGGTGGAGAAGATCGCCAGCGCCCTGCCGCAAATCATCCACGACCCGCAAAACAAACAGCTGCGGCTGCAACTGGCGGAAGGCTCCACGCTGGCTGGCATGGCTTTTTCCAACTCCATGGTGGGGCTGGTACACGCCCTTGGCCACAGTCTGGGAGCCCGCTGCCATCTGCCACACGGGCTGTGCATGAACCTCTTTTTGCCGACCGTGCTCGACTACAACCGCCCCGAGGTGGATAGCGAGCTGGCCCGGCTGCTGTTGCCGCTGGTGGGGGCAGAGCGCTTTGCTGCCACCCCGGCCCATCAGCGGGCGGAGGCGACCATCACAGCCATTCGCACCCTGCGCGACACCTTGTGGCAAGCGGTCAAGCTGCCGCGCACCATGAGCGAGGCTGGGGTAAGCGATCGCTCGCTACTGACCGAGATCCGCGATCTGGCGATCAACGACGGTGCCCTGCTGTTCAATCGCAAGGACGCCGACCGTGAGCAGTTACTCACCCTGCTGGAGCGAGCCTGGGTCTGATCCCTCCCCTTTGCCAACACTCTTGTGCTGACACAAACGCGGTGCCCGACTCACCATCGGGCACCTTGATCTGCATCGCGATATCGATGCGCCCTCTGTCAAAGGGGGATGATATTGACCACGGGCTCTCATTATCTGTTCTATACCTTGGCTAACAGTTATGTTGTGCCGAGAGACCCAACTTTATGCCAGAGGTGCCCACCATGAGCGACATCATCCATCAGGCCAACCAGCAGCAGTTCATCTGTATGGTGGAGGGGAAAGAGTCGAGACTGCGCTACCGGCGGCTCGATGCCAAGACCATCGACGCCTACAGCACCTTCGTGCCCCCCGAGCTGCGGGTGCAGGGGATTGCCGATCAGCTGGCGCGTGCCTTCTTCAACTGGACTCAGGCGGAGGGGCTCACTATAGTGCCGAGCTGCCGCTACATTGATGTCTGGTTACGCCGCAATGCCAACAACTGAACCTCTGAACTCCGCCCTCGAACAGCAATTCCAAGCCAAAACAGAAGCCCTGCTGCGGGCCGATCCGCAGCGGATGGCCTGCCTGCAAGCCGCGGCCGAGCTCAATCTGCCCGACTGGGCGCTGGGGGCCGGTTTTATCCGCAACCTCATCTGGGATCACCTTCACCACAAGGCGGTGCCCACCCCGCTCAACGATATCGACCTTATCTATCTCGATAAAAGCGATCCGCAAGGGCTGGCCGAAGCGGAGCACGAAGCTTGGCTCGCCAAACGCCTACCCGACCAGCAGTGGGAGGTGCGCAATCAGGCCCGCATGCACACTCGTCAGCTGGTAACGCCGTTTGCCAACAGCCTTGAGGCGCTCAGCCACTGGGTCGAAGTGCCCACCTGCATCGGCGTGCGCCTGAATCAGGATGGCGAGTGCGAGTGGCTCGCCCCCTACGGCTTTGCCATCAACTGGTCGCTGCAAGTGAGTGCAAACCCCAGATGTCGCCAGGACAAACAGATTTTTACCCAGCGCATCAAGGAGAAACGCTGGCAGGCTATCTGGCCTGACCTTCAGGTAAACTGGCCATAACCTGATTGCAATCTTTCGATAACCTTGGGCACACTAGGGGAAAAGCTGGTTGTAACTCAATGGGTTAAATAATGCGCGACTTCTTCTCTCTCGAACGCTGGCTACCGGGCCTCGCCGCCCTGCTGCATTACCAGCGCGCCTGGTTGATGCCAGATCTTCGCGCCGGACTCTCGGTGGCGGCAGTGGCGCTGCCCGTCGCCATCGCCTATGCCGAGCTTGCCGGGGTGGGTGCCATCGTCGGCCTCTACTCCTGCATCCTGCCCATGCTGGTCTATGCCCTGTTTGGCACCTCCCGACAGCTGATTGTCGGCCCCGATGCCGCCACCTGCGCGGTCATTGCCGCCGTGGTGACGCCGCTGGCCGCAGGCGACCCCACCCGTCACTGGCAACTGGTGATGACCATGACCGCCATGACAGGCTTCTGGTGCCTGATTGCCAGCCGCTTCAAGCTGGGAGTGCTGGCGGACTTTCTCTCCCGCCCCATCCTGATGGGGCTGCTCAATGGTGTGGCCATCACCATCATGGTGGGCCAGCTCTCCAAGATCTTCGGCTTCACCTTTAGCGAACGTTACCTCATCGAGCGGATCGCCAGCGGGGCCACCTATATCACCCAGACCCATCTGCCGACCCTGGCCATGAGTCTGGTAGCCCTGCTCACCCTGCTGCTGGCCAAGCGCTACAAACCGGCATGGCCCTCCTCCATGGTTGCCATGGTGGTGACCGCTGCGCTGGTGTGGGGCTTTAATCTCGGCCAGTTTGATATCGCCACCCTGGGGACGGTGGGCTCCGGCCTGCCCGCGTTCCAGATGCCGGAATTTCCCCCCGGTCTGATGCGGGAGCTGGTACTGCCTGCCCTTAACCTGGCCATGGTGAGCTTCGTCTCCATGATGCTGACCGCCCGCAGCTTTGCAGCCAAAAACGGTTACGAGATAGACGCGGACAAGGAGTTTCGGGCCCTCGGTATGGCGAACCTCGCCTCCGCGGTCTCCCAGGGTTTCGCCATCAGCGGGGCGGATTCGCGCACCGCGGTCAACGACGCCAACGGCGGCAAGAGCCAGCTGGTCTCCATCATCGCCGCGGCGGTGATCGCCCTCATCACCTTCTATCTGACGGCGCCGCTCAAATACATCCCGACCGCAGCCCTCGGGGTGGTGCTGGTAATGGCCTCCCTGTCGCTCACCGATTTTCGCGGTCTCTGGGCCCTGCGCCACTCCGATCGCTCCGCCTTCTGGCTGGCGCTGGTCACCTTTATCAGCGTGCTTACCATGGGGGTGATCCCCGGGATCACACTCGCGGTTTTGCTCGGCTTGTTCCAGTTCCTGCGCAATGTGATGCGCCCCACCGACCAGTTGCTCGGCATGGATGACGAGGGGGTGGTGCGCACCCTGGGGGACAACGAACAGGCCAAGGCGATCCCGGGTATTCTGGTCTATCGCTTCAACTCGCCGCTGACCTACTTCAATGCCCCCTATTTCAAGCGCCGGGTGCTGGCCCTGCTGGTGCAGGATCCCCGAGCCCCCAAGTGTCTGGTGATCGATGCAGTCGCCTGCTTCACCCATCAGGACATCAGCGTGATGAGCATGGTGGGAGAGCTGCACAAAGAGCTGAAACGGCGCGGCATCCATATGGTGATGGCGGGTCGTCACGGCCAGATGACCCACTGGCTAAAGCAGGCGGGCGTGCGGGTGGGCGATGAAGGGATCATCCTCTGCCCCGACATGTATCAGGCACTGCGCCTGACCCGCTGCTACCGCGAGCCGGTGTTCAAGGATGATGTGGTGGTGGAGAGCACCACAGATGCCATCCGCTCAAATTGGCCGCAGGATGATGCCCTGCCCGACTCGGCGCGCCTCACCCTGCCAAGCGAGCAGGAGGCGGGCGCCACGCCTGCCTGATCCCTTGGCCTGCTCCCCTGGCCGGTGCAATCCTGCACAAAGATTGCACCGGCCTTGGCCTTGGTGTTAAATGCGCCCCCAGAGGGCACTCCCCCGTGCACTCCCAGCTGTTGGACATGCCATGCAATCTCAATCCCATGCAGGCCCGGGCACGCTATTTGCGCTGACCTGGCCGCTCTTTATCGATCTCGCCCTGCACTTTCTGACCGGTGCCCTCAACACCTTCATGGTGGGTCATGTCTCCTATCAGGGAGTGGCGGCGCTGGCGGTCGGCAATCAGGTGTTCGATCTCGCCATCACATTGTTCAGCTTCGTCAGCATCGGTACCAGCGTGGTGATCACCCAGTATCTGGGGGCGGGCGATCGGGAGAAGAGTCGGGTGGTGATCCACACCGCTATCGGCTTCAACCTGCTGATCGGTCTGGTGGCCGCCATCGGCGTGATGGCGGGGGCCAGCACCATGCTGGCGCTGATGAACCTGCCTGCCAATCTGATGAGCGACGGGACGCTTTACTTGCAGATCATCGGTCTCTGCCTATTGCCGGAAGCGGCAGCCCTCTGTCTGGCGGCGACCCTGCGCGCTCACGGCCACACCCGTCAGGCGATGTATGTGACCCTCATCGTCAACCTCATCACCTTCGTCGGCAACCTGCTGCTGCTCTACGGCTGGTTCGGCCTGCCCCAGCTTGGCGTCGCCGGTGTCGCCATCAGCACGGTCGCGGGCCGACTGGTCGGCGTGGTGCTGCTGGTGTGGCTGGTAGCCCGCAAGACCGGCATTCGACTGGTGGTGCGTGATATCGTCCACCCCAGCCGGGAGATGCTGGGCAAGGTGCTCCATATCGGCCTGCCTGCGGCAGGGGAGAATCTCTCCTGGATGCTGCAGTTTATGGTGGTGACAGCCTTTGTCGGACTGCTGGGTGACAAGGCGCTGGCGACCCAATCCTACTTCTTTCAGATCTGCCTGTTTATCCTGCTGTTTGGCCTCTCCATCGGCCTTGGCAACGAGATCATCATCGGCCATCTGGCAGGTGCCAGGCAGTTCGATCGCGCCTATCAGCAGCTGCTCAAGAGCCTCAAGCTGGGGCTGGCGGTCACCTGCGTCATCGCCGTGGCGGCGGCCCTCAATGGCCGTACCATCATCAGCCTCTTTACCGATGATGCCGACATCATCACCCAGGTGGCGCAACTGTTTCTTATCAGCCTTATCCTCGAACCCGGCCGCACCTTCAATCTGGTGGTGATCAACGCCCTGCGGGCCACCGGGGATGCCCGTTTCCCCCTCTACATGGCGTTGCTCTCCATGTGGGGAATTGCCGTGCCACTCTCCTATTTCCTCGGTATCATGCAGGGTTATGGACTGGTCGGTATCTGGCTGGCGCTGGCCTGCGACGAGTGGGTGCGCGGTCTGGCCATGTTCTGGCGCTGGCGCAGTCGTCGCTGGCAAAACAAAATTCTTGTTGAAACAAAAGCGGAATCACAATGAAGAAGATAGGACTCTTGCTGGCTGCCATCCTGCTCAGCCCCCTGGCCATGGCGCAAACTGCCCCTGCCGCTCCCAAGGCTCAAGCCACCCAGACCTGGTATGTGGCCCCCATCGCCATCGATGAAACCAGCGACGCCCAGAAGGCGCTGACCAAGGACTTCATGGCCCAGATGATCAAGACCATCAAGATCAACGAGTACCAGACCGGCAAGGCAGTGGGCAACACCAAAAAGCCCAAGTGGCTGATCCGCACCAAGCTGATCCCCGCCAGCAACGAGCCGCTGGTCGGCAAGAAGCACCCGCAGGGTCTCACCTACGGCAAGGGCAATCCGACCCAGGAGATCGTCGGCGAGCTGTTGATGAACGGCACCCTGGTGGCCCACATCGGCCAGGGCTGGCGCGAGCCTATCGTCCCGGGCACGCCGGTGGCTGACAAACTCTCCATCGCCAACTATCGCTACGCCATCGGTGATCAGGCCAAGTCGGCGGATCTGGAGGAGCTGGCGGCCCAGATTGGCTTTGAGGCGGGCAAGGTGATCCACCGCGATGGCAAGCCGCTACCCGAGAAGAAAAAGAAAAAAGAGCAGGCGGACGAAGAGAAAGAGTAACGTCGCTCGCATCCATAAAAAGGGGCCATTCGGCCCCTTTTTTGATCCTGCGCCCTCACGCCAACACTGCCCCTGTTGTGACTCGTCGCACAGTTTGGCTCACCATTCAGATTGACAAATCACTTATCTTGTTTTGATTCAACAAGTTATAAATATCCCGCCGAATACCCCAAATCATTGCCCCCAAATCCGATCAGGATCACATTTATCCCCGGCACTAAGGGGTAGCTTTGGTCTTACAGGCACAATCAAACGAAACCAAGGAGGCTCCATTACATGTTCCCAGAGTACAGAGAACTCATCTCGAAACTGAAGAGCAGTGATGTCCATTTCCAGAAGAAGTTTGACTTGCACAACGACCTGGATGCGGAGATTAGAAAGTTGGAAAAGCATCACGCCAGCGACTATAGCGCCGAGGTGAGAGATCTGAAAAAACAGAAACTCAAACTGAAAGAGGAGATATACGACATCCTCAAACAACATCCACAATAGATGCCTCGAAGAATATGCGGATAAGCAAATTATCCCCCAGCCCGGCCCACGCGCCGGGCTTTTTGTTGTTTCAGTCAATTAGTTGACACCCGAGCCTATCGATCTTGCCGGTAGTTTGTTACATTTTTTCCTTGGAATTCAGGGAATAACGGTGATGATAACATGAGCAAAAAACGATCTTTTTATCATCTATTGCTGCTTTGCCTGTTCGCATTGAGCCACCCCCTGCAGGCTCAGGAGCCTGAACTGGAGCTGTGGCACTCCCAGCAAGCCGGTTACGTGATCGACGACGTGATCGCCTGCTTCAATCAGGAGGGGAACCACAGAGTGCGGGTCACCCAGATTGAGCCGGGCAAGATCAAGGCAGATCTTCTGCTGGCAGCTCAGGCCAGGGGACTGCCCGATCTGATGCTGATCCCCTCCGATTTTATCGGCCTCTATCGCCAGATGACCCTCGCCCCGCTCCCGGCCGAGTGGTTTTCCCCCGCGCTGATGGCCAGCGCCTTGCGTTATGTCACCCTGGATCGGCAACGCTGGGGCATGCCCATGATGCAGGGCAACCATCTGATGCTGTTTTACAACAAGGCGCTGGTCTCGACTCCGGTGACCCAATGGCAGCAACTGACAGCTATCATCCCGGCACTCAAGGCCAAGGGGGTCTACCCCGTCAGCTGGCCCTATCACGACATGTACTACTTCGCCGCCTTTTTACACACCTTTGGCGGCTCGCCGGTGACCGAAGGGCGCATCACCCTCGACAGCCCGGCCATGGTGCAGGCACTGGAGGCCTACCGCACCGTCGTCAGCGAACAGTGGGTCGATCCCGAGTGCGACTATGACACCGCCCTCACCCGCTTCAATGAGGGCAAGAGCGCCTACCTCATCAATGGGGACTGGGCCTTCAACGATCTGGTGAAGAACATGGGGGATAAGCTGGGCGTTGCCCTGCTGCCCCGCTGGCAAAGCCATCCCATGCACTCCATGAGCGGCGCCTACGTGATGGGAGCCTCCCGCTGGGCGATGGATGATGAGGATAGGAAACCCGTCATCAAGGCATTGATGGCCTTTATCCAGCGTCAGGATATTCAGCAGTCCATCTATCATCAGGGGGCGCTGCTGCCGGTCAATCAGCAGGCTTTTACCGCCATCAGCCGCCGTCCCACGCCTCAGGAAAAAGTGCTGCTGGAACAGTTCACCCTCAGTACCCCCATGCCCTCCGACAGCGCCATGTCCATCGCCTGGCAAGCGATGGAGAAAGGGTTCGAGCGCTTTAAAGAGGGGATCAGTGCCGCCGACACCGCCCGCTATATGCAGCAGCTGGCCGATCAGCAGTACCGGCAGGTCAAAACACCATGAAACATCGCACCTTTCGGCTCGGCCCGACCCTCATCATCATCCTGTTCACCGTCGCCTTGCTGCCGGCGCTGCTGGCCAGCACTGTGCTGCTGATCCGCCAGCACCAAATCATCGCCCAGAGCGAGCAATCGCAGCTGGAGCGAGCCCTCACCAGCATGACCCGCGAGGCCCGCTTTCGCAGCGAGCTGATCGGCACCCAGCTCAATCAGCTCAGCCAGGATCGGGTGCTCCATCAGGCCCTAGACAACTTTCTCTTCTCCAGCCATGCCCGGCTGGCGCTGGCCACCTTTGTCAAATCCAACAGCCTGCTCACCTCGGCCTACCTCATCGATGACAAGGGGTTGGTGGTGGAGTACATCAATGGTCAGGCCTCCCACCTCGAGTCGAGCAACCTGATGCCGCAGCTGATGGCCTGGGGCAAGACCCGCGAGGCGAAACAGGGCAAGCATCTGCTGCTGCCCGTCGATGATCCCGTGCTGGTCGACGGCATGGAGCAAAACCGCAGCGGCGGGCTGGCGCTGGTAGCCCCCATCTATCGCAATCACCAGCGAGCAGGAGTGATGCAGACCCCTTCCGGCTTTGTGATGGCCATTCTCCCCTGGCGGCAGATGGCCCAGTTGCTGGAACCCTATCTCAAGGGGAGCGAATATCTGGTGATCTCCCAGGGCGAGAACCGTCTTTACGAAGGGGCTCACCAGAGCGCCAACGCCATGGATGACAGGGAGCCAAGCAAGATGGCGCAGCCCCTGGCCATTGGCTGGCCCCAGCTGGAGCAGGAGATCACCCCCACCATCACCCTCTACAGCTACAGCAATGACAGGGTCAGCGAGCTCAACAAATCCCAACAGCTGCTGACCGTCAGCATCGCCGTCATGTTGCTGCTGGTAGCCATCGGCTGCGTCTGGCTCACCCGCTGGCTCACCCGACCGCTGCGCTCGCTGGCCGCGCTGGTGCGCAGCTATGGCAAGGGCAATTACCAGCAACGGCAGGCGCCGCTGCGCTTTGTGGAGTACGACGAGGTGCGCCAGTTGCTGCAGGAGATGGCCAGCACCATCTCGGATCAGGTGCGGGCGCTCTATCAGCAAAATGAACAGCTGCAGCAGGCCAATAGCGAGAAAGAGGCCTTCAACCAGCGGCTGCTCGGCTTCAACGACGAACTGGAGCAAGAGGTTGCCTCGCAAACGACCGCCTTGCGCTCGGCCCTGAGCCGGGAGGAGCGCAGCCGCCATATCCTGCAATCCTGGCTGCAGTTCGGTCTGCACCAGCAATTGGATATCGATATTGCCGAGCTGGCCAGCTCCGCCCTGCTGCAGCTCTCGCAGCTCTATCCCGGCCACCGCTGGGGACTGATGATCCGCCGAGACGGGCAGCTCCACTACTCCCTGACCCAGGGGGTCGATGCCCCCTTGCGGGATGCCTTGCAGGAGAAACTGGCTCAACTGATGGATGAGGAGGTCAAACACTCCGAATGCCAGTGGGATAACGCACTCTGGAAGATCATGACTCTGCCCGGTAGCCAAAGTGGCGTGCTGTTTGGTTATCTGATGGTGAGCGCAGAGGGGCTGGAGTCCGAAGACAGGGCCATCTTGCGGCTGTTTGCCAAGCAGTTGGCAGTGGGCATCGAGGGGCGCCTCTTCACCGACGAGCTGGCACGGGTCGCCCGCACCGACAACCTCACAGGACTGCCCAACCGACAGGCGTTCGAAGAGACCTTCCACCACTATCAAGCGGTGCTGGCGCGCCATCCGGAGCGTCACCTCGCCCTCTTCATGCTCGACCTCAACGGCCTCAAGCGCACCAACGACCAGTATGGGCACGAGGCTGGTGACGCCCTGCTGATCCAGATGGCTCGCCAGCTGCGCACGCTGTGCCGTCAGGATGAGAAGATTTTCCGCATCGGCGGCGACGAGTTCGTGCTGCTGGCGGAGGCGGATCACCTCGCCAGCCAGCAGCTGGCAGGCAGGTTGGAGGCAAGCCAGCAGCACGCCATTGTGCAGCATGGGGAGCACAGCTTCCCGCTGCGTTTTGCCATCGGCTGGAGCAGCAGCGACCAGACCCCGCTGGCGGAGCTGAGCCGGGTGGCTGACGACGCCATGTATGCCAATAAGGCGCGCTTCTATCAGGGGCAGCGCTAAAAGCGGAGATCTGCGGCGTTGGCGAGCCTTTCGCCAACGCCCTGATCAGCTCGCAAAAATGGCGCGCAACGCTAGACGCGGCGCGGACCATGACTAAGATAGGGGCTCTTGATGTCTCGATTTGGAAGGGAGTAGGAAATGGAGTTAGTACTTGGCCCACTGGAAGCCCGCGTCATCGGCTGTCTGATTGAAAAAGAGATCTGCACCCCGGATCAATATCCCCTCTCCCTTAATGCACTGGTCAACGCTTGCAACCAGAAGAGCAACCGCGAGCCGGTGCTGGAGCTCTCCGAGCTCGATATCCGCGCCGTGGTGGACGAGCTGATCCGCAAGCGGCTGGTGGTCAACACTGCAGGCTTCAACGCCCGGGTGCCCCGCTATCAGCACAGATTCTGCAACACCGAATTTGGCGAGCTGAAATTCAGTGCCCAGGAGCTTGGCATCGTCTGCGAACTGCTGCTGCGCGGCCCACAAACCCCGGGGGAGCTGCGCTCGCGCACCAACCGCCTCTGCAGCTTCGACGATGTCACCGAAGTGGATGCGGTGCTGACCCAGCTCATCGAACGTGGCCCCTACGTGGTCAAGCTGCCGCGCGAGCCGGGCAAGCGCGAATCCCGCTACGCCCACCTGTTTAGCGGCGAAGTGGATATTCAGGCGATGATGGATGCCGCCCCCGCAGCGGTCTATGCCTCCCCTGCCGCCGACCGTCTGAGCGAGCTGGAGCTGGAAGTGAGCGAGCTCAAGAGCCGTCTCGCCGCCATGGAAGCGCGGCTGGCTGCGCTGGATGGTCAGGGCTGATCGCCTTTACCATCGCCAATCTCTATCAGGGAGCAGGGGCTGATGTCCCCGGCTCCCTGCGTTTTTTATCGTGAGGACGTGCCCGTGATCACCCTGATTAAAGAGTCTGACCACCAGAAGATGCCCTGGAAAAACCAGCAGGGCACCACCAGCCAGATCCTCATCTCCCCCAAAGGGAGCAGCCTTGCCAAACTCGACTTTGACTATCGACTGAGCTCGGCCCCCATCAAGAGCGCGGGCCCCTTCTCCCCCTTTCCCGGCTATCAGCGCATTTTGCTGCCGGTGAGCGGGGCAGGCTTTGTGCTCAATGGTCACCCCTACGCCACCTTCGAGGCGGCGCACTTTAGCGGCGATGAGGAGACCCACTGCGAGTTGCTGAAAAAAGAGGTGACCGATCTGGGGCTTATCTACCATCCGGATCGCATCAGCGCCAACGTGCGGGTACTGAACCTCCCCTTCCCGCTGACCCTTACCCTCGAGCCAGAGAAGACCTACCTCTGTCACCTGCTGAGCGGCCAGCTGGCCGTGCAGGGCAAAGAGGTGGCCATCAACGAGACGCTGGTGGTGACCGGGGCAGAGAGCATTCACTTCGAATGCCAGAAGAAGACCGCCATCGCCTTCTTTACCCTGCAGGCCAAATAGCGCAAAAGTCGGCGGTGTGCAGTCATGCCACGCCACACACAAACAGCAGAGATGAAAAAGCCGGGAAATCCCGGCTTTTGCTATCGAGGCAACCGGCTCGTGCCGGTCAGCACCTTAGTTGACCTTGAAGGAGCCCTTCATCATGGCGAAGTGGCCGGGGAAGGAGCAGAAGAAGGTGAGATCCTTGCCCGCCAGACCGTCGGTCTTGAAAGTGACGCTGCTGCTCTCGCCGCCGCCGATCAGCTTGGTGTGAGCCAGCACACGAGGATCATCCTTGGGCAGATAACCGTTCTCGGCCCCGGCGCTCATCCCGGCAGTTGCCACGGTCTGATAGTCGGCGGTGGTGGCCAGCACCCAGTTGTGGCCCATGGCGGTCACGGGCAGCTTGCCGGTGTGATTCAGGGTGACCGTCACCTCCTTGCAGGTGGCCGGCACGCTCATCTCTTTGAGGTTGTACTGCATGGCATCATTGCCTTCAATGACCAGTGCACACTCATCCGCCAGCACGGGGGCAGCCAGGGTACTCAGAAACAGCAGGGTAATCGCCTTTTTCATCATCTTCTCCTTTGATTGGCAATGGATGGCAATGACTTGGCGGATGCGGTGAACGCTTCGCAAAGATGCCGTCTAAATCGACCTTCATTTTACTCAATTGTCTTCAATCGGCTATGGCTTTTGGCCAAAGCTGCGGGCCAGGTCACCAGACGGTGCGCTACTCGCCACTCTCTCCCTCACGGATGGACGATACGACCCACTCCCGCCACAGGTTCAAAAATGTTTAATTTTTTCTGCTCTTTCCCCTCCGATTGCCCCTATCAGGGCTCGCCCGGCGGGCGCCCCTTGGCTAAGCTAGCGCCCCGATATGAACCTTCTCCAGATGAGAGTACCGGATGATTGCGATACCCCCCATGGCGGCCCTGCGCGGCCTGCTGCTGACCCTGCTGCTGGCGCTGGCCGGCTGCCAGCCCACCCCGCCTGCCCAGACCCGTATTCAGGGCAAGACCATGGGCACCTACTATGTGGTGACCCTGAGCGATAGCTACCCCGGTGGGGAGCCCGCCCTCAAAAGCGACGTAGAGAGCCTGCTGGCCCGGATGAACAAGGAGATCTCCACCTACGATCCGGGTTCGCTCATCTCCCGTTTCAATCAGGGGCCCGCCAACACCCCGTTTGCCATCCCGCCCGCCATGGCCATCATAGTCCAGCAGGGGATGGATGCCGGTAAGCTGACCGACGGCAAGCTGGATGTGACCGTGGGGCCTCTGGTCAATCTGTGGGGCTTTGGCCCGGACAAACGGCCGGTCAAGCGGCCCGATGAGGCGGCCATTGCCGCCGCCCGCCACAAAGTGGGCATCGACAAGCTGACCCTGACCCCGCAGGGGGATCACTTCCTGCTCGAAAAAACGATCCCGGATCTCTATCTCGACCTCTCCACTCTTGGCGAGGGGGCGGCATCGGATGAAATCGCCGCCCTGCTCGAGGGCAAGGGGGTACACAACTACCTGATCGAAGTGGCCGGTGCGGTGCGCAGCAAGGGCAACAACAGCAAGGGCTCGCCATGGAAAGTAGCCATCGTCGAACCCTCCGATCAGCCGGGGGCCTTCTCCGATATCATCATCCCCAACGGCATGGCGCTCAGCACCGCGGGCAGCTATCGCAACTACTACGAGCTGGATGGACAGCGTTACTCCCATATCATCGATCCCGCCACCGGCCAGCCGGTCACCCACAAGCTGGTCTCCGCCAGCGTCATCACCCCGACCGCGCTGGAGGCCGATGCCCTCGATACCGCGCTGATGGTGATGGGGCCTGAAGCCGGGATGGCATTTGCCAAACAGCACCAGCTGGCGGTCTATCTCATCATCAAGACCGAACAGGGGTTCAAGGCCGAGTACACGCCGCAATTTGCTCCCTATCTGGCAGAGAAAAAACAGTGAGTTCAAGGCCCTGGCAACAGGGCCTTTTTCTTTCACTCATCGCGGGCAAAAGGCGGACAAACGGAGACGGTTCGCAATCGACAACTTGGCCAATTGCCTCTTCGGGCGCTTTGGTGGCACACTTTCCCTCATCAGCCCGTAGCGCCTCGACCCAGACAGATGCAGACACCTGAACAAGAGCCAGAGAAAAAGAGCCCAGCCAAGCCACAACGCATTCTGATGGTCAATGAGCAGCGCTCGTTTCAGGTGATGATGAAGGCGATGCTGCTCAATCTGGGTATCAGCAACATCACCTACTCCAATACCGCCGAGGATGCGCGGCGCCGCTGCCAGAAGGGCAGTTTCGACATCTATCTCATCGATTACGATCTCGGGGTTGGCGAGAATGGCCGCCAGTTGCTCGAAAGCCTGCGCGACAAAGACCTGATCCCGCCCCAGAGCGTGGTGATCATGGTCAGTGGCGACAGCTCCCGCGCCATGGTACTGAGCGCGCTGGAAGCCGAGCCCGACGAATACCTGATGAAGCCCTTCTCTCAGGAGCAGTTCTCGTTTCGCTTGAAGCGGGCCCTCGCCCGGCGCAACGCCCTGGCCAGCGTCTTTACCGCGCTGGCCGATGACAATCTGGCAGCCCTCATTACCGCCTGTGCCGAGCGGGCCGATGCGGTGCCCCGTTTTGCCAACTATTGCCGCTGCCTGCAGGCCGATACCCACCTCAAGCTGGGTCAGGCACAGGAGGCGCGCTCTTTAATGCGCCAGCTGCTGGCTGGGCAGGAGAACAGCTGGGCCCGCCTGACGCTGGGCAAGGCGTGCAACACCCTGGGGCTCCACGAAGAGGCGGTCAGCCATCTGCAGGCGACCCTCAAAAATACCCCGCTGATGGTGGAGGCTCACCTCTGGCTGGCAGAATCCCTGCTGGCCCTTGGCAATGACGAGCAGGCGCAGCAGGAGCTCAGACGGGCGGTGGATATCTCCCCCCAGTCGGTGCAACTCTCCCGTCGGCTGGCGGAGGTGTGCCTGCAGCGCCACGACTACGCCCAGGCCAAGGATGTGCTGATGTCGCTGATCGACCTGTCGCGCAACTCCATTCACCGCACGCCCCATTATCTGGGGGCCTATATCCAGACCCTGACTCTCTACGCCCTCAACAGCAACGACAGCTACCACATCGCCAACCTGCAAAAGCAGGTCAATTCTGCCCTGTCGCGCATCCGCGATTCGCTGATGATGTCGGAGTTCAACTACCCGGTATTCGAGCAGATCTGTCAGGCCCGGGTGCAGATTGCGCTGGGGGAGCTGCTCAAGGGCAAGAAGATACTCTATCGCGCCAATCAGAACTGGCTCGATGAACCGGCCACCATGCCCCCCGCCCTGCTTGGTGAGACCATCCTCGCCCTCTACCAGCTCGGCGAGTTTGAATATGCCGAAAGCCTGCAGGGACTGCTGGCAGAGGACGAAGATCGGCTGCTCACCACCTGCATTCAGGCAACCCGGGATGACAAGACGGTGCTGGAGCGGCGTCAGCGCTACCAGCAGCTCAACGATCTGGGGATCAAGGCCTATCAGAGCGGCGAGCTGGAGCAGGCCCTCGGCCATTTTCGCGAGGCCCTGCGCCGCGCCCCCGCCAATACCGGTGCGGCTCTCAACAAGATCCAGGTGCTGCTGCAACTGATGCAGAAAAACCGCAAGAGCCCGGAATTTGGTGCCGAGTGCAAAGAGACCCTGGACGTGCTCGACGGCATCCCCCTCAACCCGGCCCAGCAGGAGCGTTTTCGCAAGCTACGTCAGGAGTTCAACCAGTTCAGCTAAGACGCCGCCGCGCCCCCTTTTCCCCGCCTATGCTGAAACCAGTTCGGCAATGCGAGGGAAACGAAGATGGCGATGTGTCGTTATCTGGTGGCCGATGGCCGCCACTGCAGTGAAGAGGCTGGCGAGCACGATCTCTGCCACTGGCATGATCCCCACCATACCCATCAGGAAGCCCGCAGCGCCGAGGCGCTTGAACAGTACGTTCGCGCTGGCGGACTCTGCCACGGCCTGCAGCTGTCACGGGCCAATCTGGCGGGCCTCAATCTGGTCAACAAGGAGTCCGATCAGGGATTTTTGCTGGAGCAGTGCAACCTCTATCGCGCCAACCTGCGCGGTGGACACCTCTACGGCCTGCGCATGAAGGGCGGCAGCCTGATGAAGGCCGATCTCAGTGATGCCAACCTCCAGTGCGCTACCCTCGATGACGTCAACCTGCTTGGCATCCGCTGGCACAACACCCGGCTCGACAACATGCAGACCGGCAAACGGGTGATGCAGGATCGCAAGGGGCGCCGCGAACGGGATCCCAAACAGGCGCGCATCTGGTTCAAGGAGGCGGAAGAGACCTACCGGGATCTGCGCAAAGCCTCCGAGGCACAAGGGATCTTCACCATGTCCGGCAACTATATCCAGCAGGAGCTCACCATGCGCCGCCTGCAACTGCCGTTCTGGTCGACCCAGCGTTTTACCTCCTGGGTGGTCGATCTCTTCTGCGGCTATGGCGAGGCCCCGATGCGGGTGGTGCTCTTCTCGTTGCTGCTCATCTTTATCTGCAGCATTTTTTACTTCTTCTGCGGACTGCATTTTCAGGGCGAGCACCTCATCTACCAGCCCGGTGCCCCGCTCGAGCAAAATGCCATCTTCCTGCTCGAATGCCTCTACTACAGCGTGGTCACCTTCACCACGTTGGGGTACGGCGACTTCACTCCGGTCGGGCTCTCCAGGATCTTCGCCGCCTTTGAAGCCTTCACCGGCAGCTTTACGCTGGCGCTGTTTGTGGTGGTATTCGTCAAAAAGATGACCCGCTGAAAACCAGTCCACGATCCTACTGCGAGGCTGTGATCAAGGCTCATGTGCTGCTCGGAATCCTCATGTATACATATACAATCCGGTTCCTGCGCTGCGCTTCACCTTGCTGACAGCCTCTCGCGACGGATCGTGAACAGGTTACCAAGCCGCTGCACCAGTCACAGCCCCCGAACTTGCATCCACCGCCGATTCCTAGTCCAATAGCCACTTATAAAAATGACATGAGCATCCCGGACATGAAGATCATCTCTTTCAATATCAACGGCCTGCGCGCCCGTCTGCACCAGCTGCAAGCCATCATCGACAAGCACCAACCCGATGTGATCGGCCTGCAAGAGATCAAGGTGCACGATGAAGCCTTCCCGCTGGCCGATGTGGAGGCCATGGGCTATCACGTGGAGTTTCACGGCCAGAAGGCCCACTACGGGGTGGCCATCATGAGCAAGCAGAAGCCGGTCAAGGTGGAGAAAGGCTTCCCCACCGATGACGAAGAGGCCCAGCGCCGGATGATCATGGCCACCTTCAAGCGCGAAGACGGCTCCCTCATCAAGGTGATGAATGGCTACTTCCCGCAGGGTGAAAGTCAGGATCACGAGACCAAGTTCCCGGCCAAGCAGAAGTTCTACGAGGATCTGCAGCACTACCTCGAGACCAACCACACCCCGGACGACCAGCTGGTGCTGATCGGGGATATGAATATCTCCCCCACCGATCTCGACATCGGCATCGGCGAGGCAAACCGCAAGCGCTGGCTGCGGGATGGCAAATGCTCCTTCCTGCCCATCGAGCGCGAATGGATGGAGCGACTGAAAGGGTTTGGCCTCACCGACACCTTCCGCGCAGCCAACCCCACCGAGTGCGAGCGTTTCTCCTGGTTTGACTACCGCTCCAAGGGCTTTGACGAGAACCGCGGCCTGCGCATCGACCTCATCATGGCCTCCGACGCCCTCAAGGACAAGGTGACCGAGACCGGTATCGACTACGAGCTGCGCGGCATCGAGAAACCCTCCGACCACGCCCCCATCTGGGCCTGCTTTGCCTGATGCGGCGCAAGATTAACCGATGAGCCGCGACGAATTCGTAAACTGTGAAGCGGCTCGCGGTTGCCTGCGATAAAAGGGCGTAAAAAACCCATCCAGACAAGGTGCCTTATGGCACCTTATTTTTTGCAGCAAGGAGTGGCTGGCGTGATACGGTTGCGAAGAGCCCTGGCCCGGGATGAACATCCCCGAACCCCCCCGCCCATATCGGAAAAGTCAGACTTTTTTCGTCAATCGGCAACCCTAATTGCCACTTTGAGAAGGTTGTGTTCAAGGTTGCCGCCCTATCATCTTCCATTCCAATCATAAAGAAGTTGTTTTTTTAATCATGAAGTTAATGATGTGTATGGAGAAACATGCTGAACGCAGCAGCCGAAATCGATCCAACAGGAGTGTGATGATGAAGGTGCCCAATGCCGGAAGAGAGGTTTACAAACGCAGCTTGCTGACCCTGGCGCTGATCAGCGGTCTGAGTGCCTGTGGCGGCGAGACGACCCAGACGGCACAGAGCATGCCCGCCGTCCCTGTGGTGGTCGCCGAGGTCAAGCTGACCGATGTGCCGCTCACCACCGAGATGGTGGGAGAGACCGCCGGTTTTCGCGAGATTGATGTGCGCTCCCGGGTCAGTGGCATCCTGCTCAAGCGCACTTATGTGGAAGGCCAGCCGGTTACCGCCGGCCAGGAGCTGTTTCTGATTGACCCGAAGCCCTACAAGGTGGCGCTGGAGCAGGCCAAAGGGACTTTGGCTCAGGAGCAGGCCCGTCTCAACAAGGCCCGTGCCGATCGGGATCGCATCATTCCCCTCTTCAAGCGTCAGGTGGTGAGCCGCAAGGACTATGACGACACCATCGCCAACTATGAAGCGGCCATCGCAAGCCATCAGGCCGCTCAGGCCAAGGTGAAAGAGGCGGAGCTCAACCTCAGCTACACCCAGGTGACCGCCCCCATCAACGGCATGGCGAGCAAGAGCTCCCAGTCCGAGGGGAGCCTTATCTCCACCAGCGGCGACAACGGCCTGCTCACTACCATCACCCAGTTTGATCCGCTCTACGTCAACTTCTCCTACTCGGAGCAAGATCGCCTCAACTTCGAAAACTCGGTAAAAAAAGGGGTGATTGAGGCGAAGGATGCCACCACCTGGCGCACCCATATTCGTCTGGCCGATGGCTCCCTCTATCCGGAGGCGGGCAAGCTCAACTTCTCCGATAACCGGGTCGATCCCCAGACCGGCACCATCCGTGCCCGCGCCATCTTCGACAACAAGGACGGCGTACTGCTGCCGGGCCAGTTTGTCCGCATGACCATCGATCTGGGCACCCGCAAAAACGCCATCGTGGTGCCGCCGCGCGCCATCGTCCAGTCCCAGGCTGACCGCATGGTGATGGTGGTCGATGCCGACAACAAGGTAGTGCCCCGTCCGGTGACACTGGGCGCGGCAGTCGACTCCGGCGTGCTGATCGAGAGCGGCCTGCAGGCAGGTGAGCGCTATATCGTCGAAGGCTTGATGAAGGCTCGCCCGGGCGCCGTGGTGAAACCTGTCTCTGCCGACGAGATGAAGGCGATCACCGGCAAGGTGGTCAGCCAGTCTGCGGCCAAGTAAGGAGCCCGTATGTTTTCCAAGTTCTTCATAGAACGTCCCATCTTCGCCAGCGTGATTTCGATCATTATCGTGCTGGGCGGGTTGGCGGCGATGCGAGCGCTCCCCATCGAGCAATATCCCCAGATCACCCCGCCGGTGGTCTCGGTCACGGCGTTTTATCCGGGTGCAACTCCGGAGGTGATCTCCCAGACCGTGGCAGCGCCGCTGGAGCAGCAGATCAACGGCGTCGAGCGGATGATCTACATGCAGTCGGGGTCGGCCTCCAACGGCCAGATGAACCTCAACGTCTACTTCGAGATCGGCACCGATCCGGATCAGGCCACCATCAACGTCAACAACCGGGTCTCGGCCGCCATGGCCCAGCTGCCGGAAGAGGTGAAAAAGCAGGGGGTGACGGTCAAGAAGAAATCGACCTCCATCCTGCAGGTGGTTACCCTCCAGTCACCGAACGGCTCGTTTGATACCACCTATCTGTCGAACTACGCCCTGCTCAACATCATCGATGAGCTCAAGCGGATTCCCGGCATCGGTGATACCACTCTGTTTGGCGGTACCGACTATGCGATGCGTATCTGGCTCAGGCCGGATCGACTGGCCCAGCTCGAGCTCACCCCGAGCGACGTGATTGGCGCCATTCGCGAGCAGAACACCCAGTTCGCGGCGGGCAAGATCGGTGCCCAACCCACCACGGCCCCCATCGACTTCACCTACACGGTGCAGACCAAAGGGCGCCTTGAGGATGTGAAGGAGTTCCAGAACATCATCGTCCGCTCCATGCCAGATGGCTCCAAGATCCGGGTCCGCGATGTCGCCCGGGTCGAGCTGGGGGGCAAGGATTATGATCTGGTCGCCCGCGCCAACGGCAAACCGGCCATCGGTATCGCCACCTATCTGCAGCCGGGCGCCAACGCCGTAGCAGTCGCCGATGCGGTACACGCCACCATGGAGCGACTCAAGGAGCGCTTCCCGCAGGATATCGAGTACCAGATCCCCTACGACACCACCGAGTTCGTGAAGATCTCCATCGAAGAGGTGGTACACACCCTGTTCGAGGCGATCGTACTGGTGTTCGTGGTGGTCTATCTGTTCCTGCAGAACTTCCGCGCCACCCTGATCCCCTGTATCGCGGTGCCGGTGTCGCTCATCGGGACCTTCGCCGGCATGCTGGTGCTCGGTTTCTCCATCAACCTGCTGACCCTGTTCGGCATGGTGCTCGCCATCGGTATCGTGGTGGATGACGCCATCGTGGTGCTCGAGAACGTCGAGCGGATCATGAGCGAGAAGAAGTGCTCGGCCAAGGAGGCGGCCATCCTCGCCATGCAGGAGGTCTCCGGTCCGGTGGTCGCCATCGTGCTGGTGCTCTGCGCCGTGTTCCTGCCGGTCGCCTTTATGGGCGGCATGACCGGGGTGATGTACAAACAGTTCGCCATCACGGTCGCGGTCTCGGTCGCCATCTCCGGTCTGGTGGCACTGACTCTCTCCCCGGCCCTCTGTGCCGTGTTGCTGAAAGAGGGACACCACAAACCGGCCCGCTTCTTCGTCTGGTTCAACGAAAAATTTGACCAGCTGACCCGCGGCTATGTACGCGGTGTGGCCTTCCTGAACCGTCGGGTGGGGGTCGCCTTTGCCATCATCGCCGTGCTGATCCTCTCCATCTACGGCCTCTTCCTGAAAGTGCCGGGCGAACTGGTACCGAACGAAGATCAGGGCTACCTCATCTCCGCCGTCATGCTGCCGGATGCGGCCGCGATGAGCCGGACCCAGGCGGTGGCGGATCAGTTCGACAAGATCGCCATGGCCAACCCCCATGTGAAGGATGTGATCACCTTCTCGGGCTTTGACATTCTCTCCAATGCCATCATCAGCAACAGCGGCATGACCTTCATTACCCTGAAGGACTGGAGCGAGCGTCAGGGGACAGGACAGGACTCCTTCTCGCTGGCCAAGACCTTCCAGGGCTTGAGCCTGATGGGGCTGGCGGATGGCTTTGTAGCCTCCTTCAACCCGCCTCCCATTCAGGGGATGTCCACCACAGGTGGCCTTGAGGCCTATCTGCAAAACCGTGGCACCGGCAACGCCCAGGCCTTCTCCGGCGAAGTACAGCGCTTCCTCGAAGCAGCCAAGGCGCGCCCGGAGTTTGCCAGCGTCACCAGCACCTACCGCGCCAACGTGCCGCAGGTCTATCTCGACCTGGATCGCGAAAAGGCCAAAGCGCTTGGGCTGCCGATCAACGCGGTGTTCGACACCATGCAGGCCACCTTCGGCCAGGTCTATGTCAATGACTTCAACCAGTTCGGCCGTACCTACCGGGTGCAGTTGCAGTCCGAGGCAGACTATCGCGCCAAGAAGAGTGACATCCGCAACGTCTATGTCCGCTCCGACAAGGGGGAGATGATCCCGCTCAGCAGTCTGGTGACGGTGCGTGATGCCACCGGCCCCGAACTGGTCGAACGCTTCAACATCTTCCAGGCCGCCAAGATCATGGCCCAGCCCGCCCCTGGCTACAGCTCGGGTCAAGCCATCGCCGCGCTGGAAGAGGTCGCCAATGAGGCTCTTGGCAACGACGCCAAGCTGGAGTGGACCGGCTCAGCCTATCAGGAGAAAGCGGCCGCAGGCAGCGCAGGCATGGCCTTTGGTTTCGGTATCGTGATGATCTTCCTGATTCTGGCCGCCCAGTATGAACGCTGGAGCCTGCCGTTTGCGGTGATCACCGCCGTACCGTTCGCCCTGTTCGGTGCCCTGCTCGCCACCTGGCTGGTGGGGCTGACCAACAACGTCTACTTCCAGATCGGGCTGGTGACCCTGGTGGGCCTTGCCGCCAAGAACGCCATCCTGATCGTGGAGTTCGCGGTGATGAAGCACGAAGAGGGGATGAGCCTCATCGAGTCGGCACTGGAGGCGGCACGCCTGCGTTTCCGCCCCATCGTGATGACCTCGCTCGCCTTCATCCTCGGCTGTGTGCCGTTGGTCACCTCCAGCGGGGCCGGTGCGGCAAGTCGTCACGCCCTCGGCTGGCCGGTCATCGGCGGCATGCTGGCGGCCACCTTTATCGCCATCTTCTTTATCCCGCTATTCTTCCGGCTCATCATGCGCAGCTCGGAGAAACGGGCCTGACCACTGCGGTCTCGCTCACCAAGCCCCTCCCTCACGGAGGGGCTTTTTTATGTCGGTCCGTTACATCGCAAACAGATAGGCCTTCATCGCCTTGAGGCGTACGGTGGCGGCACCGATGATGTCGATAAAGCCAAGCAGCGGATGGGGTTTATGTGCCGAAATCCAGGCTGAGCCGGTTGCGCCAATTGGCAAGTCCACACCATCCGGCACCAGCATGTCGAGCACCACTGTCCGGCCATGGCTGGACATGTTGTTGCCCACATGCTGCCGTACATCTTGATCCCCCTGCGCAACACTCATCTGGGCCTCCCCTGTACCAGTAAGTACTGAGTGCACCCGTGCCCGAAAGATGCGCCCGGGATAGGCATCTACATAAAACTCGGCAAACTGGCCTGGTGCTATGTTGCGAAAACTCTGATCCGGAATGCGAAACTCCAGAAACTTGCGAGAAGTGTCGTATAGGTGCATGTTGCCGGTACGGGAACCGCTGGCAATATTGACTATCGAGACCTGACCATCAAACGGAGCCCTGATCACCTTCTCTTCATTCCGTCGCTCCTGCAAGGCCAGCTCTGTCTCTAGATTCAACACCTGAGCTTCAATCGCCTGAACCTTCGCTTCACTGGCACTCAGTTGCGCCAGATCGCCATCAATTTGGGTCTGCAGCTGGTCACGGCTCTGAATACTGGCAAAGTTACCCAACTGGGTCAGCCGAGCCAATTCCTTGTGATTGAGGTTCAGTCGTGACTGGATCGCTCGCTGCTGGCTTACCTCTGACGCCACTTGGGCATGCTGGGCGTCAATCTGATAGCTCAACGCCTGAGACTTACCGTTACTCTCCCAGTCCGCAAGACTATATATGGGCTGACCACGCGCAACGCGCTGATTATGCGCAACATAAATCTGATCTATCTGATGAAACTGGTTGATGCCTAGTAAGGGTCCCAACACCGCATGAGGTGCCTTGACCGTCGCCGAATCGGTAAAATCAACCGGAGCCAAATGGCGAGAGGTAGTCAACAAACCAAGCGCCAATAACGCGCCAATGGCGGTACTCCAAAAACCCGTTTTTAGGTTCCAAGGCAATATGTTCAGCTTGACCAGCAACCAGACGATCAGGATATAGGGCAGCAGGATCTCTTTCATGATGCCTCCCCCTCATGACGGCCACGTCGAATACCATGGCCGATAATAAGGCTCATCCGCTCGCTCAGTACATCCCAACGGGCAAAGGCGATGATGACGGCAAGCACCCACCAGGTCTTGTCGATAAACAGTCCGCACAAGGAGAGCGCAAACACCAGGGTGATATGCACCGACTCAGACACCTTGGCACGATGCACAGCGATCTCATGCAGTTGCCACAGCAGATAGACCAGATAGAGGACCACATAGAGAGTGATCACAGTAATCACCCCCATAAAGATCTCGGAATCAAGCAGAACCATGATGGCTGGCAAAGCATGGTTGAACTTGGTCGCCTCAATTGGATCGATGTGGGCACCTTTCGAGAAGAAGACAACCAGAGCGACCGTGACCAATATAAACGTCAGGCGCCAAAGCCACCGCGCTAACGCAGAGGTTGATTGTGATGACATTTGATGTTGTTCCTTGAGTAACGGATGAGCAAACAAGTGGACCTCACGAGCCACCCAGCTAATAACGCGCCGGATCGGCGCGACGGGCAGGATGAAGAAGCCCCCAACCAGTGAAGGCTTGCAAGGCTCACAACTCAGAACTGGTGTTGCACACCGATGTTGAAGAAGTTCAGGTAGCTGTTGTTGTAGCTGCCGGACAAGTGCGGGCGACCGATCCCGTCCTGATCCACTGGCATATCACCCAGCCAAGCCAGGGTATAGCTGGCTTCCACCTTGGTGGCTGGGCTCAACTGATAACTGGCCCCCAGACCCCAGCGCCAACCAGAACCTACTGGAAGCATCACAGTACGGTACTCATCACTCACGGCACTACTGTCATAGCCTATTCCGCTGCTCAAACGCAGTGCAGGGGTGACATCAACCTGTGCCCCCAGGCTGGCATGCCATGTATCCTTGTAATTCATATCAATGGTTTGGCTGCCCATGGCAGATGCCACACCGATATCGCCAAAACGGGACCACTGCTGCCAGTTGGCACTGGCCAGCAAGGCCCACTGGTCGTTGAGCTGGTGATAGCCACTTAGCGTAATGGTCTGCGGAATCATGATCTCGACTCCTAGACCTGCCACATCAGCACGTGGGAAGAGCTGATCTTCCAGCTCCCACTTCAGTTCGGAGAAGTAGCTCAGGCCGATACGGGAGTGCTGATCCGGCTCGTAAAGTACCCCGAAGGAGGCGCCATACGCCCAGTCGCTGTTGGAAAATTCCCGCCCTTCCCCCATCCCGGACGTCAGATCCACAGAGGCTTCCAGCGAACCATTCATGGCGATCAGGCTGGCTCCCACTGACCAATTTGAGTCAATGCGGTACGCCAGACTCGGAGCAAAGGCGATGCCGGTCAGCTTGGCCGACTGGGTATAACCACGACCATCCCAGCCATCGCCATAATCGATACCCAGACCGTGACTGCCAAAGACGCCGATACCTGCGACCCATTGATCGTCGATGGCATGAGTCAGATAGAGACTGCCGAGCGGCGCGGTCTGCAGGGCATTTCCACCGTTGTTACCGCCGTTGTCCAGATCCAGCTCAAGGTCGCCGTATACCACACCGCCATTGACCTGCAACTGGGTACCTTCCAGTTTGGTCATACCGGCCGGGTTGCTTGCGATAGTATCTGCCCCTTGGGCACGGGCGGCAGACCCTGCGTTGGCCAGCGCACTGTTGGCAGTGCTGGTCTCGTAGAGGGCAAGGCCGCCAGCCATGGCTGATGGACTCAGCAAAGCGGCAAGCATCAGCGACAGCAGTCGTGGCTGCATTTCAATACTCCTGAATAGTGAACATGGTGAGCACCCGGCAAGGTGTGCTGCTCAAAAACACGGTTTGACTCTTTGATTGTCAGCATCCGGGAGACCTGCGGCTTTATACTGCTCGCTCATGGCGTCACGGGATGGATAAGGTCGGCAAGCACTCCTGCCGCAGTCATTTATGCCAGAGCAAAAGAGTGAACCATCACGTCATCGTGGTAACTGACAGGGGGCATCCTAACGGGATGAGGGGCATGCTTCATTAGGGTTGGGCATACGCAATGGTTAAGCATTGCTTAAATATCCTCCCCCCAACACAGCACCTCTATTACATCACCGGCGCCATTGACCTTCACCTCGTGGCAAGGTTTACAGTCCCGCCATCTGCTCCCGAAGGATGCTCGGATTGTCACTCACCCAGCTTGCTGCAAGATTGCCCTCTGTTGCTCTGGCCCGGCTATTGCTGGCGCTGCTGCTCGTCTGCAATCTGACTCTCTGCATCAGCTGGCATGGTTCTCCCCTCTCCTCCGAGCCGACCCCAAGCAGCGCCCAGTCGATGGTGATGTTCGATTCATCCATGGCGATGGCGGATGGCGATATTTCTCATGCAATGCCTGCTATGGATCACCCGGGCGATGTCATGCCCCTCTCCTGCCATCAGGGAGACGAGGGGTCAGCCATGGGCGATGAGTGCCAGATGCAGACCGGCGTCAATGCTCTCTACTTCGGCGCGATGACTCTGCTTGGGGTACTGGTCGCTCTGCTGCTCTTTCCCTTGCTACTTGGCAACAACGTCGCAGCGTCACTGCTTGATAACTGGTTGCGGGATCCCTTCCTGCGATCCCGCGGTACTCACCCTCCCTCCTGGCCGCGCCGACACCTGATGCTGTCGGTGCTGCGCCACTAGAAAGATCTTCTCTTGCGGCAGCGGCAAGCCTTGGCTTGCCCGTCTCCTGCCGCCTTGCCTGACCCTGTGCCCTGGCCAAACCGGCCCGCTCACAGGGAGCCGTGCGCGCTGATACAGCTGCGCCCCGTTTGCCGCCAGCCCCTTGGGTGATGCCTTGCACCTCACCCGACCGGCGGCCTGCACAAGAGAAGACGTATTATGTCACCAGCCCACTTTTCACCGTTCAAGGTTGCTGCCTTCGCGGGCGCCTTATCCTCCTGCACTTTCTGCATGCAAATCCGCGCCGGAGGCCAGTCATGAACAAGACCATCCTGATGTCGGCCCTGCTGCTCGCCCTTGGCGCCGGTGGCGGCTACTGGGCCGCCAAACAGACCTCCGATGGCGCAAGCGCCAAAGAGAAGATGCCCCTTTACTGGGTCAACCCCATGGATCCCCGCGACAAGCGCGATGCCCCTGCCAAAGACAACATGGGGATGGACTTTATCCCCGTCTATGAGGAGCAGAAAAACGGCTCACCGGGCACAGTCACCATCAGCCCCGAGATCCAGCAGAACCTGGGGGTGCGACTTGCCAAAGTGGAGAAGCTGCCTATCCACCAGCAGATCGAGACGGTGGGCTATGTCGGGTATGACGAGGATCGGCTGGAGGCGATCAACGCCCGCATGGCGGGCTGGATCCGCACCCTCGCCATCAAGAGTGAAGGGCAGCAGGTGAGCAAGGGGAGCCTTATTTACGAGCTCTACGCGCCGGATCTGGTCAACGCCCAGCACGAATACCTGCTGGCACTCAACACCGCCAACCCACTGCTGCTGCGCGCTGCCGAGGGCAAGCTCAAGTCCCTGCAGGTGCCGGCGGATCAGATTGCGGCCCTCAAGCGCACCCGTCAGGTGCGCGAAACCATCAGCATTTACGCCCCCAGCAGCGGTTATGTCTCCGAGCTCAAGGTGCGCGAGGGCCAGTATGTTGAGCCCGCTGCGGCTCTGTTTAACATCAGCACCCTCAAGCAGGTGTGGGTCAGTGCCGAGGTGTTTGAACGCCAGGCTGCCCAGCTGAAGGTGGGGGATCCGGTCACCATGACCCTCGACTATGCCCCCGGTCGCAGCTGGCAAGGTAGGGTGGATTACCTCTATCCGACCCTCGATGCCGCTACTCGCACCCTCAAGGTGCGGCTGCGCTTTGACAACCCGGACGAGTTTTTGAAACCCAATATGTTTGCCAAGGTGAGCATTCGCACCGGGCAGGGAGAGCCGCAATTGGTGGTGCCGAGCGAAGCGGTGATCCGCACCGGCAGTCAGGATCGGCTGGTGCTGGCGCTGGGGGATGGCAACTTCAAGTCGGTCGCCGTCACCCTCGGCCCCCAGTTTGGCGACAAGGTCGCCATCAAGGCGGGGGTGGAAGCGGGTGACAGCATAGTCAGCTCGGCCCAGTTCCTGCTCGACTCCGAGTCGGCCATCGATTCGGACTTCCAGCGTATGACGGCTGTGCGCCCTGCACAGGTGTGGACCCAGGGCGAGGTTGAAAGCATCGATCTGGCCAACCGTACCCTGATGGTCTCCCACCAGCCCATCCCCGAGTGGCAGTGGCCTGCCATGGAGATGGAGTTCACCGTCGCCGACGGGGTCGATATCAGCAAGCTGGTCGAGGGGCAGACCCTGCACCTGCAGGTAATGCAGGAGGGGGATGAGTACCGCATCACCAACATCCATCAGGAGAAGGCGCCTGCTACTGACGGCGACGCCAAGCCTGCAACGGATGAGATGGAGAAGATGGAAGGCATGGACCATAGCCAGCATCAGATGACGATGCCCGAGGTGGAGAAGAAGTCATGATCCCTGCCATCATTCGCTGCCTAGCAGACAACCGCTCTCCGCTCTCTGTACTTGGTGAGAAAGGAGTTCAATCATGATCCCTTCCATCATTCGCTGGTCGGTGGGCAACCGCTTTCTGGTGCTGTTATTGACCCTCATGCTCACCGCCTGGGGGCTCTGGTCGGTCAAGCAAACCCCGGTGGATGCCCTGCCGGATCTCTCCGACGTGCAGGTGATCATCAAGACCTCCTACCCGGGCCAAGCGCCCCAGGTGGTGGAGGATCAGGTGACCTACCCGCTCACCACCGCCATGCTGGCGGTGCCGGGGGCGACCACAGTACGCGGCTACTCCTTCTTCGGCGACTCCTTCGTCTATGTGCTGTTTGACGACAGCACAGATCTTTACTGGGCCCGCGCCCGGGTGCTGGAGTACCTAAGCCAGGTTGCGCCCAACCTGCCCGCCTCCGCCCGCCCCCAGCTCGGCCCCGATGCCACCGGGGTGGGTTGGGTCTATCAGTACGCGCTGGTGGACAAGACCGGCAAGCATGACCTCAGCCAGCTCACCTCGCTGCAAAACTGGTTCCTCAAGTACGA
Source organism: Aeromonas sp. S12(2024) (assembly GCF_041402305.1). NCBI lineage: Bacteria > Pseudomonadati > Pseudomonadota > Gammaproteobacteria > Aeromonadales > Aeromonadaceae > Aeromonas > Aeromonas sp. S12(2024). Next base: position 111,716 of record NZ_JBGLRB010000003.1, on the reverse strand, counting down.
GTTGCAGACGGTGGATGGGGTCTCCGAAGTTGCCACAGTCGGCGGCATGGTGCGCCAGTATCAGGTGCGGGTCGATCCGGACAAGCTGCGCGCCTACGGCATCCCGCTCTCCCTTATCGAGACCGCCATCCAGCAGGGCAACCAGGAGACCGGCGCCTCCGTCATCGAGATGGCGGAAGCGGAGTACATGGTGCGCTCCAACGGCTATCTCAAGAGCGTCGAGGATCTGAAGCAGATCCCGCTCGGTACCAATGTGCGCGGCGCCCCGCTGCTGCTGGGCGATGTGGCTGATGTGGTCACCGGGCCCCAGAGCCGGCGCGGCCTGGCCGAGCTCAATGGCGAAGGGGAAGTGGTGGGTGGCATCATCGTCATGCGCTACGGCGAGAATGCCCAGCACACCATCGACGGAGTCAAGGCGCGGCTCGCCCAGCTCAAAAGCAGCCTGCCGGAAGGAGTAGAGATCGTCACCGTCTACGATCGCTCCGACCTTATCCAGCGCGCCATCGACAACCTCTCCGGCAAGCTGCTGGAGGAGTTCGCCGTGGTGGTGCTGGTCTGCCTCGCCTTCCTGTTCCACCTGCGCTCGTCGCTGGTGGTGGTCATCACCCTGCCCATCGCCATTCTGGTGGCCTTTATCGTGATGCACCTGCAGGGGATCAACGCCAACATCATGTCGCTCGGGGGCATCGCCATCGCCATCGGCGCCATGGTGGATGGCGCCATCGTGATGATCGAGAACGTCCACAAACACATGGAGCGGGAGGCGCTCACCGACAAGAACCGCTGGCGCATCATCACAGAGGCGAGCATCGAGGTGGGGCCTGCCATCTTCTTCTCCCTGCTCATCATCACCATCAGCTTCCTGCCGGTGTTCGCGCTGGAGGCGCAGGAGGGGCGGATGTTCCACCCCCTCGCCTTCACCAAGACCTATGCCATGGCGGCGGCCGCCGCGCTCGCCATCACGCTGGTGCCGGTGATCATGGGTTACTTCATCCGTGGCAAGGTGCTGGCGGAGCAGGCCAATCCGCTGAACCGCTGGCTAAGCCAGGGCTATGTGCCGCTGCTGAAAGCCGTGCTGGCCCGCCCGAAAACCACCCTGGCCATCGCCGCCGTGGTGACGGTGGCGGGCTTCTGGCCGCTCAAGTACCTGGGCTCCGAGTTCATTCCGCCGCTGGACGAGGGGGACATCATGTACATGCCCACCACGGCGGCCAATATCTCGGTGGGCAAGGCACGGGAGATTTTGCAGCAGACCGACAAGCTCATTCGTACCGTGCCCGAAGTGCAGAACGTGTTCGGCAAGGCGGGTCGCGCCGAGACCGCTACCGACCCTGCCGACCTGGTAATGATGGAGACCAGCATCCAGCTTAAACCCCGGGATCAGTGGCGCCCCGGCATGACCCCGGAGAAGCTCAAAGAGGAGCTCGACTCCCTCATCCGCTTCCCAGGTCTTACCAACGCCTGGGTGCCCCCCATCAAGACCCGCATCGACATGCTGGCCACCGGCATCAAGACCCCGGTCGGCATCAAGATAGCGGGGCCGGATCTCAAGGTGATCCAGCAACTCGGCCAACAGCTCGAACAGATCGTTGGCAAGGTCGAGGGCGCCTCATCGGTCTACGCCGAGCGGGTGGCCGGTGGCCGCTATGTGAAGGTGGATATCGACCGGCTCAAAGCAGCCCGCTACGGCCTCAACATCGCCGACGTGCAGGCGGTGCTCGCCACCGCGGTGGGCGGCATGGAGGTGGGCCAGACCATCGAGGGGCGCGAGCGCTACCCCATCAACCTGCGCTATCCCCAGAGCTATCGGGATTCGGTGGCGAGCCTCGAGCTGCTGCCGATGGTGACGCCGAGCGGGGCACGAATCGCCCTGGCGGATGTGGCGCGGGTCTACATCAGCGATGAAGCCCCCATGCTGCGCAGTGAAAACGCGCGCCTCAACGGCTGGGTCTACGTCGATATTCGCGGCCGCGATATCGGCTCCTTCGTCGATGAGGCCAAGGCAGAGGTGAACAAACAGCTGGTGCTGCCGGCAGGCTACGCCCTCACCTGGTCTGGCCAATACGAGTACATGGAGCGGGCCAAGGCGCGCCTCGCCTACGTGGTGCCGCTGACGGTCGCCATTATCGTGCTGCTGCTCTATCTGGCGTTTCGCCGCGTTCAGGAGGTGCTGCTCATTCTCACCACCTTGCCGCTGGCGGTGGTGGGGGGGATCTGGACCCTCTGGCTGCTCGACTTCAACCTCTCGGTGGCGGTCGGGGTGGGCTTTATCGCTCTGGCGGGGGTGGCGGTAGAGACCGGCGTCTTGATGCTGGTCTACCTCAACCATGCCTGGGATGACCTGGTGGCCAGCGGCAAGCCGGACAAGGCGGGGCTGCATCGTGCGGTGATCCAGGGCGCCGCCCTGCGCCTGCGCCCCAAGATGATGACGGTGGTGACCATCATCGCCGGCCTCTTGCCCATCATGTGGAGCCATGGCACCGGCTCCGAAGTGATGCAGCGCATCGCCGCCCCCATGATCGGCGGCATGGTGAGCGCGCTGGTGCTGACCCTCTTGGTGCTGCCAGCGGCCTATTACCTGTGGCGCAGTCGCAGCCTTGGCAAGAGCGCGAACCCGCAATCCGAATAACCCGATTTCACGATCCATATTGACTGAACGATAAGGAAACCATCATGAACTACAAAACGATGACCCTGACATTGCTGCTTGGCCTTGCCACCCAGACCAACCTGCAAGCCGAAGAGATGATGCACCATGAAGGGCACGAGATGAGCCAGACGGGTGAGATGAGCGAACAGGGCGCAATGGTGATGACCAAGGGGGTCATTACCCGCCTCGATGAGGGGAGCGGCAAGGTCGGCATCAAGCACGAGGCGATCGAGAATCTCAAGATGTCCGCCATGACCATGGTCTTTCGAGTGGCAGATCCGGCCCAGCTCAAGGGGCTCAAGGTGGGGGATGCCATCCACTTTCATGCCGAAAGCCAGAGCGGCAAGCTCACAGTGACAGCCATCCAGCCGCAATAAACGGCTCTGGCTCGCCGAAGAGATCACGATAGACAGTGACAACGCAAGAGGGAGGCATCAGCCTCCCTCTTCTTTGGTCAACCTGTTCATGTGGTCAACCTCTGGCACGCGATGGCACTCAGCTGCGGGTTGCCAGCAACTGCTCCACATCCTCGATCACCTTGAGAGCTGCCTGCGGGCCACCGCTGGAGGTCCAGAGCGACCCGTCCACGGCGCCAAAGCGCTTGGCCTTGATCACCGGCAGTTGCTGGAACGCTGGAGTCTGCTCCGCCTGACGCATGGCATCCACCGCATCACCGCTGGCGCTCAGGGTACCGACCACCAGCCAGTCAGCATCCAGCAGGTTGAGGGACTCCAGACTCAGCGCCGGTGAGTGGGGTGCGCCAGTACCCTGCTGCTTGCTTGGGCGCACCAGCCCCATCGACTCCACTACGCTGCTGGCAAAGGTGCCCTGATACATAAAGCTCGGCCCCTTGGGATTCCAGCGCACTATGCTGATGCTCTCCCCCTGATGCTTGGCCAGCTTGCTGCGGGCCTGAGTCAACCGCTCGGCATACTGCAGCAAGAAAGTATCCCCTTGCTGGTCGCGGTTGAGGGTGTGGGCGGTGCGGCGGAAGCTATCCTGCCACGGCTCCCCCCACTTGCTGGTCACCACGGTCGGCGCGATCTCCCCCAGCAAAGTCAGCAGCTCGGGACGGGTCTGACCGGTCAGGATAAGGTCGGGCTCCAGCGCAATCAGCGACTCCAGATTGGGGCTGTCGAGATCGCCGATCACCTGGATACCCATGCCCGCCTTGTTCAGCAAATAGCGAGGCAAGGTGGGTTGACCACGGCCATTGACGGCGCCGATGGGGGTCAGCCCCAGGGTCAGGGTGCTGTCGAGTTCGAGCTCGCTCAGCACCACTACCCGCGTTGGCTGGACTGGCACCTGCACCTTCTGGCCAAACGCATCGGTCACTTCACGCATCTCCTGCGCCTGAACCAGCGGCGCGGCCAGCATCAGGATGGCTGCTGCCAGGGCGGCAAAACGCTTCATCATCTCACTCCTTCTCGTTGCACGGCCCGGATAATCGGCCGCGTAAATACACTCGGCGGGCCAACAGAGCAGGCCCATATGACTCAACTCACCGAACGCAGGGAACGGCCATGTTCGTGACGACGGGGCACGATAATGGGCGCCCCATCGCCGGGGGCATGCAGAATGTCGACACTGGTGTGGTAGAGCCGGTCGATTAGATCCTTGGTCACCACCTCCTGGGCCGGGCCCATGGCGGCAATGGTCCCCTCGCCGATGGCGATCAGCTCGTCACAATAGCGGGCCGCCATCGCCAGATCGTGGATCACCAGCAGCACGGTTTTGCCTTCGGCAGTGATGCGGTGGATCGCCTCCATCACCTCGGTCTGGTGACCGATATCGAGGGCACTGGTGGGCTCGTCGAGCAGCACCATGTCGCTGTCCTGTGCCAGGATCATCGCCAGCCAGGCCCGCTGCGCCTGCCCGCCGGAGAGGGACGCAGCGCTCTGCTGCCAGATGCTTTCAAGCTGCATCCGCTCGCAGGCAATACGCACCATGCGGGCATCCTCCTCACCCCACTGATTGAACCAGCCCTGATGAGGGTGACGGCCATACTGCACCAACTGCTCCACCAGAATGCCGGCAGGCAAGGTTGGCCGCTGGGGCAGATAGGCGAGCTCCCGCGCCAGCCCCTTCATGGGGTAGCTGGCAAGCGGCTTGCCTTTGAGCAGGATCTCGCCGCGTTGGGCTTTCATCTGGCCGGATAACAGCTTGAGCAGAGTCGATTTGCCGCAGCCGTTGGGACCGACGATCCCCACCAGCTTGCCCCTCGGCACGCTGAAAGAGATGTCCCGCAAAATGGGGGTCTGCTGATAGGCGAAATGGAGGCGATTTACGGTGAGCGTCATCAGTCAGCCCTCTGGCGATCGTTAACAAGAAGAAACAGCAGCAACAGGCCGCCGAGAATGCGGGTCATGATACCGGTCGCCACCTCGTGAGGGCTGGCCAGCACCCGGACCAGGGTATCGCTGGCAAGCAGCAGCAGGGCGCCGCTAAGCGCCGCCAGCCAGAGCGGCACCACCCGGTCTTTCACCAGCCAGGAGGCAAGAATGGGGGCCGCCATAGCGATAAAGACCACGGGGCCGCCGATGGCGGTGCCGAGCGCCGCCACCAGAATGGCCTGGGCCAGAATGCCCAGTTGTACCCGATCGCCGTTGACGCCAAGCCCTCTGGCCATCTCGGGGCCAAAGCGCAGCACCGCCAGCGAGCGGGAGAGGTAAACGATCCACGGGCAGAGCAGCAGCAACAGGATGGCAATCGGGGTGATAGTGCTGTAACCCACGGCGATAAAGCTGCCCATATTCCACAAATAGAGGGAGCTCAGGTGCAGCAGGGCCTGGGTGGACATCACAAACTGGCCGAGCGCCTCGAACAGCTCGGAGAGGCCGATACCGATCACTACGAACAGATAGCCCTGCTCACCCGGTTTGCGGCAGAGGGCATAGAGCACCAGCGCCGCGAAGATGGCGCCGATGGGGGCCGCCCACCAGGGCCAGCTGCCCACGGTCAGGTAGAGGGAGAAGACGATGATGGCCAGAGAGGCGCCGTTGTTGACCCCCACCATGTCGGGTGTGGCCAGCCGGTTGCGCACCAGAGTCTGCACCAGACAGCCGGAGAGCCCCATGGCCGCCCCCGCCACCACCACCCCAAGAATGCGCGGCAGCCGGATCTTGAACAGGGTGAGCTGCTCAAGCCGCGTCCCCTCCCCCAGCAGGGTGTTGACCACCCCGGCAAAGCCGAGCTTGCCGCCGCCAACGCTCAGGGCCAGCAGAGCAAGCGCCAGCAGCGCCATGGCCAGCAGAGCCAGCCAACGCCAGCTGGGCAGATGGATCAGCAAAGAGCGGTTGCCGGCCCGCAGGCAGAGCATATCGGTAGGTGTGCGCATCAGCCCCTCACTTGACGGTCAGCAGGGTACGAAAGCCCCCGCGATGAACAATGGCGATCAGTACAGGCGCGCCAATCAGGGCCAGAATAACCCCGTTGGGCAGCTCGAACGGCTGGATCAGCCAGCGCGCCAGAATGTCGGCCAACAGCAGAAACAGCATGCCGAACAGGGCGGAGAAACAGACCTGCACCGACAGCTTCACCGGCTCTACCAGTCGGCCACAGTAGGCGGCCAGAAAGCCGACAAAGCCGATGGGGCCGGCGATGGCGATGGCACTGGCGGTAAACAGGGTAGCGGCCAGCAGCACGCCAATTCGCACCCGGTTTGGGCGGATCCCGAGCGCCTGGGCCTGACTGTCCCCCATCTGCATCAGGGTCAGCTGGCGACAGAGCAGCAGGGTGATGACAAACGCCGCCAACACGAAGGGCAGCACGGCTATGATGGCATCGAGATTGGCCGCCGACAGGGAGCCGAGGTTCCAGAAGCGGTACTGCTCCAGCACCATCTTGTTGGAGAGCAGCAGAAAGCTGGAGAGACCGCCGAAGGTGGCGGAGAGCGCCACCCCGACCAGAATTAGCTTCAGCGGATTGGAGCGGCCAATCATCATGCCAAGTCCCAGCACAATAACGTTACCAAGCAGCGCGCCGAAGCCGGCCCAGAGCAGATAACCATAGGCGGACTCCACACCAAACCAGGTGAGCCCCACCACCAGCGCAAAGACGGCCCCGGCGTTGACCCCGAGCAGACCGGGCTCCGCCAGCGGGTTGCGGGTCGCGCTCTGCAACAAGGAGGCCGCCAGAGATAAAGAGGCGCCGACCACCATGGCGCAGAGGGTGCGCGGCAGTCGCAAGGTATTGAGCACCATGGCGAGCTTCTCGTCACTCGCCCAAGGCGCGTAACCCATCAGGTAGCCGAACACCTCGCGGGCACCATAGACGCCCGCACCGGTGGCGAGCGAAAGAGAAAGCAGTATGAACAGGAGGAACAATCCCAGCCAGAACAGAGGGGTCTGGTACTTAACCACCCTTTACGACTCCTTGCGTTGGGTCTGACAACATGCAGCCAAACCGACGTGAAAACAGGGCGCTCTTGTGTCAACGGAAATAAAAACGCCGCCCGGACGAATACCCGGACGGCGCAATACTAAATGCAAATCATTTTTATTTGCAAGGGTGAATCAGGTATTCTTTCGCATCCGCTTAATTATCCATCACATCGTGACGGGTCTGATGATAGGCCTCTTCACTCTTGCCCCGGCGCCAGTACGGCACGGCGTAGAGCGACTGGCGATCCACCTCGAGCACGGAGCGAAAATGGCGGCGCAGCGGCAACACCAGCGCCTCTTCTCCACCCAGCCAGAAGAAGCCGCCATCGCGCACCAGCGGCAGAGCAATCACATGCTCCAGCAGGCCGCTGGACTCGGGCTCGCCGACAAACCAGTGACAGCGCACCCCGACCGGCAGCATCAACGGCTGAGCATCGGCCTGATCCGGCACCAGAATCGCAATTTCCCCTCTGGCCTCGGCAGGCATCACCTCACACATCGCCATGATGGCGGGCAAGGCGGTGAGATCCCCTACCAGGCAGTAATGCTCGGCCGATTGCAGCATGGGGTTGGGGCCACCCGGCCCGGAGAGGATCACCTTCTCTCCCGGCTTGGCATGGGTAGCAAAGGCGCTGGCGGGCCCGCCTTCACCGTGCAGCACGAAGTCGATATCAATTTCCTGCTCATCACGGCGAAACGCGCGGATGGTGTAGGTGCGGATCACCGGCTTGTCCGCCGGGTCACTCCAGCGCTGGCCGCTCGGGGTCATTGCAGGCAGCACCGGCTCTACCTGATGGGGCTGGGCCAGCATCACCTTGATATGGGCCCCACCGCAGGTAAAGGGATAGTCAGCCAGTTCGCTGCCACCAAAGGTGATGCGACGCAAATGGGGGGTGACCTGGGTAATGGCTTTGACAGTCAGCAGACGGGGGCGATTGGGAGGCAGAGATGGGGACACGATGGGGCTCCTCGTTGAGTGTGTCGCCCATGCTACACGCAAATAGGAATCACTATCAAATAAGATTATTTCTCGTCTAGTAGCTACAAGCTGGATTCAAACATCCCCAACCACTCGCGTCCACACCCCAATCCAGAAATAGGCTTTATGCACGCTAGCTCCATGATTGGGCAAAGAAAGCAGCCGGACAACGCCATAGTCACAAAGGGTTCCATTTGCTTATTTCGACCATAGTTTTTCGAGATCAAATTTTATTTCCCAATAAGTTTCCTATCCTTAGTGAAGCAGTTAATGTAAGCACAGGATGCCAAACAGGATTGTATGATGGATGACCAGATCCTGATTATTGATGATGACGATCTCTCCCTCCCCGACGCACAGCAAGCGGGCTGGAAGGTGATGATTGTTGACGATGAGCCTGAAGTGCATCGCATCACCAAAATCACCTTGAACAAATTCGAGTTTGACAATCGCCCCATCGATTTTCTGCATGCCTATTCCGCGGCACAGGCCAAGGAGTTGCTGGCCACCACCCCGGACGTTGCTCTGTTGCTGCTGGACGTGGTGATGGAGGTCGACCACGCCGGCCTCGATGTCGTCAAATACGTCCGTGAAGATCTGCAAAACAAGATGGTACGCATCGTGTTGCGTACCGGCCAACCCGGCCAGGCGCCGGAAGATGACGTGGTCACCAACTACGACATCAACGACTACAAGGATAAAACCGAGCTCACCTCCCAGAAGCTGCGCACCCTGCTGCGGGCCAGCCTGCGATCCTATCGGGATATCCGCACCCTGGAGAGTAACCGTCAGGGGCTGGAAAAAGTCATCGAAGCCTCCAAGGGGATCTTTGAGAAACGGGCCCTGCGCCAGTTTGTCGAAGGCGCCCAGGAGCAGCTCAGCGCCCTGCTCCATCTGGGGGAAACCCAGATATACGACGTCAAGCAATACGCCTATGAGGTGAAGGATCAAGTATTGGAGCCCCTGCTCCCCGGCCATCCAGCCATGCTCCTCACGGACGCGCCGGAGATCCTGCGCCAGGCCATGAGCAAGCGCAGCAACGTCTATAACGCCACCCAGATGGTGCTCTACTGTCAGAATCCGCGCCACCACCTGCTGTTCCACATCGAGACCACCCGCCAGCTCAGCCAGATCGATACCAGTCTGCTGACGCTGTTTACCGAAAACATCATAGTGGCGCTGGAGAATATCCGGCTCAATGAGGTTATCGCCGACAACCAGCGGGAGATCATCTATCGCATCGGCGAACTGGTCGAAACCCGTTCCAAAGAGTCAGGGCTGCACGTCAAACGGGTCGCGCTCTATACCGAACAATTCTGCCACCTGATGGGCATGAGCGAAGAGCAGAGCGAGCTGGTGAAACGTGCCTCGCCGCTCCATGACATTGGCAAGGTGGGAATTCCCGATGCCATCTTGCACAAGCCGGGCAAGCTGACGCCGGAGGAGTGGGAGATCATGAAAACCCACGCCCAGCTCGGGCAGGATATGCTCTCCGGCAGCGATCTGGCGCTGTTTCAGATTGGTGCCACCATCGCTGGCAATCACCATGAGAAGTGGAATGGCAGTGGCTACCCCCGCGGTTTGAAGGGGGCCGATATTCCGCTGGAGGGGCGAATTGTGGCGCTGGCTGACGTGTTCGATGCCCTGGGTTCGGATCGCTGCTACAAGAAGGCTTGGCCGCTGGACAAGGTGCTGGCCCTGATTGAAGAGGAGAAGGGGCAGCATTTCGACCCCCAGCTGGTCGAGCTGATGATGGCCAATCTGGACAAGTTCCTCGAGATCCGCGAGCAGAACAAGGATGTCTATATCGGCGAACACTGATAGCCAGCTTGTTCTGTTTATGAACTAAAAAAAACCGCCCTGCTTATCAGGGCGGTTTTTTATCTCTGGCATCACGCCACTTCAGAGCGAGAAGTACGAGGGTTACTGCTCTGGCAGATTGAGATCCAGCTTGGCAGCAGGTTGTCCGGCTTGCTGATTCTCGGCCTGCGCAGCGGCCAGAGCACGCTTCAGGGCACGCCGTTTTTGTATCACCACAAACCCGACCCCACCCAAGACCGCCAACAGCACACCACCACCTGCCAATGCCCAGATCAGCCAGCCCATTTCCTCCTCTGCCGGAGCTTCATGGGTCGCCTCGGCACTGGAGGCCGGTGCGGCGGCCGACACCACCTCTACAGAAGGCGGCGGTGGCGGGAAGACATTGAAGGTTTTCACCGGCAACTCGATTTTCAGCTCACGGCCGAGGCGAGTGGTACCATAGAGGGTTGCTTTCACCTCATGCTGACCGACCTCCTTGATGTTGGAGAGATCGATATCAAGCTTGGGGTCGCTGGCGGTCTCACTGAACTCGTAGAGGCCGCCCACATTGCTGGTCACACTCCCCTTGACCACCACGGAGGCGGGATCCAGCTCATCACGGTCGATTAGCAGTGAGAGCTTGGCACCCAGCTCATCCGAAGGCGGCGACAAGTTATAGCTGAACGGATAGGGGTAAAGCAGCACATCCTGATAACGGGCACGGACAAACACCTGATTGCCGGTGCTGAACATGGCGCGGTACTTGCCACCGGGAATATCCTGCAGCGTCACTTCCGCCGTCATGATGCCATCGCCCGGCACCTCATCTAGCCCCTTGCCATCATCGCGATAGTGGCCAAGTACTTGATCCAGCACGACCTCTTTCTTATCGGCATCGCTGAACGATTGCAGCTTGACGGTCATGCCAAGATCAGAGAGATAGTATTTATCTTTCGGCGGCTGACCATTGATCAGCAACCACGCCTTGAGCTTGACCACCTCCCCCTGATAGAGCTGCATCGGCAGGGCGGCGATATCGAGCCGGATATCGGAGAGAATGCGCACCCGGTTGTCGGGATCCACCTCGCCAATCGCCTGCCAGGGGCCCGGCATGGGATTGCGCAGGGTAATGAGATCATGCTCCGGCAGCGCCAGCCAACCCACATCTGCGGGTTTGACCTTGCCCACGTAAAGCTTGCTGCCATCGGGGCGAACCAGGATCACGGACGGGGTGCCCGGCTTGCGCTTGATGATGAAGGTTATCTCCTTAACCCCATAATCGATGCGAAAGCGGTTATCCAGCAGCGGAATATCGGAAGGGGCAAATACCTCGGTCGCCGTCGCCCCCAGCGAGAGCAACAACAGCAGACCGGCACACCACTTGCTCATTGCCGCCACAGACAACTTCCTCCCTTCTTCTGTACCAGATCCAATCTCGCCTCGTGCAGGGCCTGAACCTCGGTGCTGGCACGCACCACCTTGAGGGCAGGTCGGTTGCTCTCCAACCGGCGAATACTGGTGTCCTGATTGCTTTCGTTTTCGTTGCTCTCGGTGGCCAGATTGAGTTTGGTCTGGCCGCCGGTCATCAGCAGGTAGACGTCAGCCAGGATCTCCGCATCGAGCAGAGCCCCGTGCAGGGTACGGTGGGAGTTGTCGATACCGTAACGATCGCACAGCACATCCAGGTTGTTGCGCTTGCCGGGGAAGAGATCCCGCGCCATCGCCAGGGTATCTGTGATGGTGCAGATATCCGCCGTCTTGAAGTTGAGTCCGAGCTTGCTGAACTCGTAGTCCATGAAGCTCACGTCAAACGGCGCGTTGTGGGCGATCAGTTCGGCGCCGCGGATGAAGTCGAGGAATTCATCGGCAATCTGGCTGAACGACGGTTTGTCACGCAGGAACTCGTCGGTGATACCGTGCACCTGGATCGCTTCCGGGTCGACCAGACGATCAGGCTTGATATAGACGTGATAGTGGTTACCGGTCAGCTTGCGGTTGATCACCTCCACACAGCCGATTTCGATAATGCGGTGCCCCAGATAGACAGGGCCGCCCGCCGTATTCATACCTGTGGTTTCAGTATCCAGAATGATCTGGCGATTCAGTTGGGGTGTGTTCATGATCCAATCTATGTCAAACTTCGGCTTTACTTACTCGCTAGTTTACCCCAAGCCTCATGTTAAAACAGATTGATTGCTCATGTTAAAACAGATTGATGTCTATACCGACGGCTCCTGCCTCGGCAATCCGGGCCCGGGTGGTTACGGGGCCGTCATGGTCTACGGCAAGCACCGCAAAGAGATTTCCGCCGGATTCAAGTTGACCACCAATAACCGGATGGAGCTGATGGCCGCCATCATGGGGCTGCGCACCCTCAACGAACCGTGCAAGGTGCGCCTCACCACCGACAGCCAGTATGTGCGCCAAGGGATCACCCAGTGGATCATCGGCTGGAAGAAGAAAGGGTGGATGACCGCCAACCGGCAACCGGTCAAGAACGTCGATCTCTGGAAGGAGCTGGATGCGGAAGTGGGTCGCCACCAGATTGAGTGGCTCTGGGTGAAGGGTCACTCCGGCCACCCGGAGAACGAACGGTGCGACGAACTGGCCAGAGAGGCCGCCTGCGGCAAGGATCTGGCCGAGGATACCGGCTACCAGCCCTGACGGGCCATTCCCGGTGTAGTGAGGGACTTTGGCAGTTGCCAGCGCCGCCGCACCGGGATCAGTGGAAAGCGCCTTTTACGGGCCGCAATCACGTATACCGATGCAAATGCCCTGCAATAATCCCGCCCGATACTCTCCCGCCACCAACTGTGCCAGCTCTGTTTACCCATAAACGAGTAACCGAAACGCTCGTCGAACATCACCTCGCATCCCAGCAGATGCAGCCAGTCCGTCACCCGCCCAGGGGTGAACATCCGTGCCGACCAGGGCATTCTGCGCCGCAAGAACGGCACACAATGACCGATCCCGACCAGACTCATGGGGTTATAGCCACTGATGATCAGCCAGCCATCGTCGGTCAATACTCTTTCGGCTTCGCGCAACACTTGGTGGGGATCGGCGGAGAAATCGAGGCAGTGAGCCAGCAGGCAGGCATCGACGCTGCCGGTCCGCACCGGCAAATCGAGGGGATCGCCATACATGTCGAGCAGCCGTCCGCCGGGGGCGACCCCGATCTGGTGACGAATGGAGGAGCGCTTGCAGGAGAGTTCAGCGCTCAGGGCGCCAATTTTCAGCAGATGATACCCAAACAGATTGGGGCACCAGTTGTCGAGCCGATCCTGGATCTCGGCCGCCACCCAGTCCCCCATAGGCAATGCAGACCAGCTGGTCGGGATCTCGATTTGTTGTTCGGTACGTGCCACCTGCATAATAGGGCTCAACTCGGGGTTTCGAACGCCATCCTGTTATATAAGATACCCTCCCTAAAGAGAAGCAGACTCATGTATCCAGTGATCACAGTTCCAGCCTTTAATGACAACTACATCTGGTTGATCCGCCACGAAAATCACTGTCTGGTGGTCGATCCGGGCGATGCCGCCCCCGTGCTGGAGCGGCTAGAGGCATTGGGGCTGGTGCTCGATGCCATCCTGCTGACCCATCACCATCACGACCATGTCGGGGGCGTCACCGACCTGCTTGCCCACTTCCCCCACGCCCGGCTCTATGGCCCCAAACTTGACCCGATGCCGGATCACCACGGTCAGTGGCTGGAAGATGGCGATCAGATCAACTGGCACGGCCTCGCCCTCGAGGTGCTCCATGTGCCCGGGCACACTCGCGGCCACATCGCCTACCACGGCAACGGCATGCTCTTTTGTGGCGATACCCTCTTCTCGGCCGGTTGTGGCCGCCTGTTTGAAGGGACGCCGGAGCAGATGTACCACTCGCTGCAACGACTCGCCGCCCTGCCCGATGAGACACTCATTTATTGTGCCCACGAGTACACCCTCTCCAACCTGCGTTTTGCATATGCGGTCGAGCCGGACAACCCGGCGATCCGCCGCCAGATCGGGCTGATCAGCAAACTGCGGCAACAAGGGCTGCCAAGCCTGCCAACCCGGCTGGGTGACGAACGCACTTTCAACATTTTTCTGCGCTGCGAACAGGATTCAGTGAAATTTTCTGCTGAAAAGCATGGGCTAAAATGCGTGGAAAATCCGGTAGATACCTTCACCATCCTGCGTCAGTGGAAGGACGTTTTTTGAACAAACCTTGATCAGGGGGCCATTGCCCCTTATGATGCGAGCTGTTTTTCCTAAAAATGACCGGAACGAGATGAAGGTACGAACGGCCTTATTGGCAGCGCTGTTGCTCAGCGGCTGCCAAAACCTGAGCCATCAGGATGACCGGGCGCTAACGGCAATCGAGCCGATCAAGTCCCCCCAGGTCAAGAAAAAAGCGCATAAAAAACACTCTTCCCATTTCCTGTTTGGCGATGAACAGCTGGACGAAATGGAAGATACGGACAATCTGTGGGTGCGTATCAGCGATGATATGCAACTGGAAACTCCGGACAACCCGCGCATCCGCCAGCAACGTGAGTGGCTGTTGCGCAATGATAAGCATCTGGCGACCATTGCCAGCCGGGCTGAACCCTACCTCTATCTGATGGTAGAGGAGATTGAACGGCGTGAGCTGCCAATGGAGCTTATTACTGTCCCGATGATCGAAAGCATGTTTGATCCTCATGCCCGATCCCGCAGCAATGCCGTCGGACTCTGGCAGTTTGTGCCAGCGACAGGCAGAAACTTCGGTCTGCGCCACGACAACTGGTATGACGGACGGCGCGATGTGCTGGCCTCCACCAATGCGGCGCTCGACTATCTGGAGTACCTGAACCGCTTCTTTGACGGTGACTGGCTGCAAACGCTGGCCGCCTACAATGCCGGTGAAGGTCGGGTGCGCAACGCCATCCAGCGTAACCAGCGCGCAGGCAAACCGACCGACTACTGGTCGCTCGATCTGCCCCGCGAAACCCGGATGTATGTGCCCAAGATCCTCGCCATGGCTGACATGATCAGCAATGCGGACAAGTACAATATCCAGTTGCCGGTGCTCGCCAACGAGCCGAAGCTGCGAGTGGTGGAGACCGGCAGCCAGATCGATCTGAATGTAGCCGCCCAACTGGCAGGTCTGCGCACGTCACAGCTCAAGGAGGTCAATCCGGCCCTGAGCCGTGGCGTGATGTCGCCCCGTGGCCCTTACCGCCTGCTGGTACCGGTAGAATATGCCGATACCCTGGAGCTGGCACTGGCCGATCTGCCCAAGAGCGAGCGTATTCGTACCCGCTCCTATCAGGTCACCAGTGGCGATACCCTGTCGCGTATCGCCCAGAATCATGGGGTCAGCGTGAACGAGCTGAAGCTGGCCAACAATCTGCGCAGCAACAACCTGCGTCGCGGTCAGCAACTGGTGATCCCGACCCACGGTCAGGTCAGCAGCAAGGCCAGCTCCGCCAGCAAACCGCAGCAGCTGGCAAGCCGTGGCAGCAGCCAGAAGGCCAAAATCAGTTACAAGGTGCGCTCGGGTGACAACCTGTGGAGCATCAGCCAGGCACACGGCGTCTCCCACGAAGAGCTCGCCAAGTGGAACGGTCTGAATGCCAAGTCGGCGCTCAAGCCAGGCATGAAGCTGGTAGTCTATCCCAAGCAAGGGAAGAAGAGCGACAAATCGATGGTGTATCAGGTTCGCCGTGGCGACTCCATCTCCTCCATCGCGGCTCGCTTCCAGGTGGCCATCAACGATGTGATGCGCTGGAACCAGCTGGATAAAGGGGATTACCTCAAGCCCGGTCAGGAGCTGACCCTGTTTGTGAAGAACAACAGCTAAGCCTCACAGCTTGAACCCGATAAAAAACGGGGCCAGTCATCTGACTGGCTCCGTTCTTTATTACTGCGGCTAACCGCTGCTGTGTCTGAGCCGCCGACTAAAACAATGGCTTGGCGCCACCTGCGGATGCATCACCACTCTGCAGACAAAACTATCACCGCTATTCCCAGAGCCTTGTCGGCACCACCATAAGCACTGTGCGCTGACCGATCGCCACATTGGCATTGGGGAAGACCACCGCCTCACGCGGCTTCTCGACCGTGTAGCGAAGCTCGCCATCCTCGGCCAGCACGAACCCTTGGGGGAATTCGGTGAAGTTGTCCACATCGCTGGCGAATAGAAAGCGAAACTGCTCCGATTTTTTGGTGATCACCCGATCGATGGCAAACAGGGTGAAATCATCCGCCCGCCACGGCTCCAGCGCCACCTCATCCTGAGTGACCAGCTCTTGCAGCGCTTGGCGGGTTTCGATAAAGCGGGTCATATCGTTCTCGCCAAACGGGCGCACCTTGCCCAACTCCACCGTAAAGGCGTGGGCACCATGCTGGCGGGAGCTGTAGTAGCTGAAGGTCGTGGTCGGGCTGGCGGAGAGCAGAATGGTGCGCACCCCGCAGGCGCCGAGGAACTGCACCTGCTCGCGGCAGTGAGGCCGCTCATGGGGAAAGGGGTAGACGGCAAACTTCTCGTGGCGCGAGCCGCGAATGGCGGTGTGCAGGTCATAGTGGTAGCGGGGACGAGCCGGATCGGCAAAGAAGCGGCTCACATACTGCTCGAGGCGCATGGCGCGGATCCGCTCCCGATTGCAGAGCCCCTCTCCCTTGCTGTGTGCACCGGAGAAGAGGCGGTTCATGTTCTCCTCCACCTCCCGCAGCCCCAGATTCATCGCCGCCGGATTGCCAAACAGGAACAGCACCCGATGGCGGGCGCTCAGCTCGCCTGAGAGCAGACGACTCAGCAGCTGGTTGCAGATCTCGATGGGGGCAGTCTCGTTGCCGTGAATACCGCAGGAGAGGACGATATCCTTGCGTCCTCCCGGCTGGCCGCCCGCGCCACTGGCAGGCTCCAGACAGAGCACGCCCGTATCCCAGACGCTGACTTGCGTGCCATCGGGCAGGGCAAATTCAAAGGGCTCAAGCTGCCACTCATGGCTGCGGGTCAAGGCCAAAAAATCGTGCTGGGGAATCATCCGTCTCACCCTCTTGCGCTGGAATACTATGGCCGGATTATACGCAAGGCATCACGGCTTAAAATCGTTTTTTAAACAAATTCAAACATTAACGATACAAGTGTGATAACAATCGAACGATGACAGCAATGACGGTAGCGATATGGAATAAAGAGGATAGGAAAAAGGATCAACGTAAAGCGGGGGGAGATAAAACAGACAATGACAGACATGGCGGCCGGGCGCCACAGGGGCAGAACAGCAAACGACTCAGCAGAAAAACAAGGCATCCATGCCCGGCTGATCAACCACGCCAGAACGGCTTGGTGGTCTCTTGATAACGGTCAGCTTCGTTCAGGCCGATGTCTTTAAGCAGGTACTCGGGCAGCTCGGAGAGCTGGCGACGGCTGCGGCTGCGCTCCAGCCAGGTCAGAACGGTCATTTTAACGCGAGCAACCAGATTCAATTGGCTGGAATGCTGGTAACCGGTTTCGGTATAAGTCATGTTGGCCATGATGTGGCTCCTCTGAATATTTGTTTACGCACTGGGCTCTATTTGATGCGCAAAGCTTAGTCAGGGAGCAGGGCCGACTCAATTGACGAATTTTGATACGTTACATTAGGAAAACTAATAGTAAAAAACTGACTGATACAACTTTAATGCTTTGATTTATAAAGAATAATTAAGTCTCTATTCGACCATCAACGGCCCGCAGCATATTGTGCTGCATGGCACCACCTTACATATGCAATTTACCGCATTGCCTATGCACTCGCCAATGGACGTGCCATGGGTGGCAACCCCGTCATTACATTCGATTGTTAATTTGTCGATCTATTTACGATCTTAAATTAACATCATGAAACATAAAACAAACTTACTTTTCCTCCCGCGCAGCTCCCTCAATGACGACCCGAAAACGCCCCTCTTGGCGCGCAACCGGCATACTGGTATGGTTATTTATACAGTAGTTTATTCCCCTGCCCTGACGCCATCGTTTATGCCGTCAGCGGCGGATGAAACCACAGGATCATCGATGGATACCTTTACCCCGACCGCCGCCCTGCGTCAACAGATGGCCGCCATTGAAGCCGCTCTCAACCAGCTGGCCGATCTGCTTTGCCAGCTCGACCTGCAGGAGGCTCATGTCTATCCCCTCCCCCCGGTTGCGCAGGGAGAAGAGCACGACCCGATCGAGCAAATTGAGGTGGGCTATCTCAACGGTGAAGCCGCGCTGGCGGCCACCCTCGCCGCCTATCGGGATCACAGCGCCCGCCCCGGCTGCTCCACCAAGGCGACTCACCGGCTGCCCGGCTGGTTGCGCTTTCCTGCCGCCGCAGCCCCCTTGCTGCAACCGCTGATCGACCAAATCAACCAGCACAAGCTCGATTTCAAGGCACTGGTGCAGCAGGCGGGGGGACGGGACGAGAAGTTCGAGCTGGTACATACCGCCCTGCCCGGGGTGATCACCCTGCAGGTCTACCGCAAACTGACCCTGCTGGCGGGAGAGCTGCAATCCCTTGGCTTTACCTGGGCTGACAAGCAGACCATCAATCGCCTCAGTCGCGAGCAGGTGCTTGAGATGCTGGAGCGCAGCCGCCGCTATATACCGGCCCTCTCCAACAACGAGGAGTGGAGCAAGATGGTGGATCAGGAGGTGTACGACATTCGCCGTCTGCCCGCCGATGCCGAGCTGCGGATCCGCCGCCCGGTCAAGACCCACCCGATGATCAACCTGCTCTGGTTGGAGCGCACCCCGCGCAAGCAGCAGATCAAGGCGAGCCTGCCTCTGCTGCTCTGCTCGGATACCCCGCCTGCAGTCACCCATCTGGGCAACTATCCCCCCAAGAGCCGGCAGGCGCGGCGGGATCGCAAGATTGGCGGCGAGCCCATCATCGAGCGGCTGCACCTCTATCTCTATCAGGGGTGACTGGATCAGGAATAGCTGGATCAGGGCAGGAATAGCTGGATCAGGGATAGCTGGGCCGCCTTGCCGCGATAAACGAGTACCCCATATCTGCGTCCCAAACGAGAAAGGGGAGAACATCTCTGGATGTTCTCCCCTTTTCTGTCTCGATAGGCGGTATGAAAGGTGGCGTCGCCAATCAGCCCATCAGCAGGGCCCGCAGGCTCTCCACATCCAGCCCGCGCACCTCGGACTGGCCACTCAGCAGGCCATCGGCCAGCGCCCGCTTCTCGTCGTGCAGGGCGACGATCTTCTCCTCCACCGTCTGCTCGCATACCAGTCGATAGACGGTCACCGGCTGGGTCTGGCCCATCCGGTGGGCCCGATCGCTCGCCTGATCTTCCACCGCCGGGTTCCACCAGGGATCGAGGTGTAGTACGGTATCGGCCTGGGTGAGGTTGAGGCCGGTCCCCCCCGCCTTGAGGCTGATGAGGAACAGCGGCACCTCCTCATGACGAAAACGCAGGATGGAGTCCTGACGGGACTTGGCAGAGCAGCCCCCATCAAGATAGCAGTAATCCCAGGATTTCTGCTCGATGCGGGCACGCAGCAGGCTCAGCAGATCGACGAACTGGCTGAACACCAGCACCCGATGACCGCCGTCGATCGCCTCTTCCAGCAGGGCCATCGCCTCATCCAGCTTGCTGCTGGTCTGCGACCACTCGGGCATCACCAGCTCCGG
The DNA here is from genome assembly GCF_041402305.1 of Aeromonas sp. S12(2024). Lineage (NCBI taxonomy): Bacteria > Pseudomonadati > Pseudomonadota > Gammaproteobacteria > Aeromonadales > Aeromonadaceae > Aeromonas > Aeromonas sp. S12(2024). The sequence goes on along the minus strand of NZ_JBGLRB010000003.1, from coordinate 92,256 downwards.
TGAGCAGCAGAGACGGCGCAGCCGGGTCAGGCCACTCAGCACATGCATCAGGGCGCGGCCATCGGCGCTTTGCACCTGCTGCACCACTTCCCGCCGGGTCGCCTCGTAGAGCTGACGCTCTTCGGGGGAGAGGCTGATGTGGTGGATGATCTCGGTCTTGTCCGGCAGCTCGGTCAGCACCTGCTGCTTGAGACGACGCAGGATAAAGGGGCTGATCACTGCACGCAGCAGCGCCATGTGCTGGGGATCCTTGACCGCCTTGCCAAAACGACGCTTGAACTCGCCAAGGCTGCCGAGCAGCCCCGGGTTGATAAAGGTAAAAAGGCTCCACAGCTCCCCCAGATGGTTCTCGATGGGAGTGCCGGAGAGGGCGAGGCGAAAATCGCCGTCGAGCTGGAACAGCAGCTTGGCGCGCTGGGTACCGGCGTTTTTGATCTGCTGCGCCTCATCGAGCACCATGGAAGACCATCGGCGGGACTTGAGCGCCTCCGCCAGGCTGCCAAGCATGCCGTAGTTGATGAGGATCACCTGACCGGCCTTGGCCTCGCGAATCATCCCCTCCCGCTCGGCCGGGTTCTCGAACACCACCACATCCAGCTCGGGGGCGAAACGGATCACCTCCTCCTGCCAGTTGGTGACCACTGACTTGGGCACCACCACCAGCGCAGGGCCAAGGTGCTGGCGCATGCGCAACACAATCAGCGCCTGCAGCGTCTTGCCCAGACCCATGTCATCGGCCAGACAGGCACCAAAACCGTGATGGGCCAGGGTCGCCATCCAGCGTACCCCCTCTTTCTGATAGTCCCGCAGGGAGGTGAGCAGCTCGTCCGGGCACTCGACCTCCTGCTGCCACTCCTGCTGCAGGGATTGCCACGCCGCATCCCCTTCGGTGGTAATGACCGAGAGCAGGCGAGTGAGCGGATAGGCCAGCTTGTTGTTGATCCGCTGCTCTTCATCGAGCATGGCCCCCAGCATGGTGAGCCGCTCCACCAGCTTGTCGCTCAGCATCAGGCTGGTCTTCTCGTCGAGCTGAACGGTGCGCTGCCCCGGGGTCATCTGGCGCAGAATAAGGCGCAGATCGAGGATCTGGTGCTCATCGAGGGCCAGTGCCCCTTCGACCTGGAACCAGTCCTGCCGCCGCTCGATGCGCAGGCTCAGGGCCGCTTCATCGAGGCTCTTGAGGCGAGCGCTGTCCTGATGCCAGTGAATAACCACTCCGGCATCCACCAGCTCGGGCAGAGCATTGACCAGCGCCAGCGCCTGTTCCCCCTGCAGCAGCCACTCGCTGCCGGGCAGGCCGATGGGGAGTTGATTGCGCAGTAGCTGGGCCTGCCCCTTCTCGACCGCGAGATCCCGCTGCCAGTAGTGGTACGCCTTGATCCCCTGCCGTACGATCGCCTCCCCCTTGCCAAGTGGCTGGGGCGGCAGATCCTCAAAGCGGGTCACCAGCTTGACCGACAGCTGACCATCCTGCCAATCCAGTTGCACCGAAGGAATGCCCGGCCAGGGAGCTAGTTCGGCGTTGCCGCTAAGCCCCGCAACCTGACTGTGCCAGGGCAGCTCGGGAATGGCGTCCAGGGTGCGTTGCAGCTCGGCCAGCCCCTCGGCGGGCAGCAGCGGGATGGATTCGAGCGCTGGCAAGCGGTCGAGCAGCGGCTGCGGGGTGAGGATGAGCTGCCACAGATCCTGCGCCAGCGGCATGATATGGGCCCCGCGGGCGGCCGCATCGGGGCAGAGCTGCGCGCTCATCCCCTGTTCGGTGGCCACCACCTGCAGCAGGGGGGCACTGATGGCCAGTTGCAGCTTCTGCCCCTTGGCGTTGAACAAGCGGGGGTGATCGGCCAGCGGCGCCCAGACATCCCGCGGCAGTCGTCCCATCACCCGTGGCAGGGTGCGAACCAGTGCCCAGTCATGCTCGTCGAGCATGGCGGCATACTGGGTGGAGAGCAAGGCCGGATCGACCCGGCGACCGGCGGTCCACTCCCCCTTGGTGCTCAGTTTCTGGATCTTGCACTCCAGCTCGGGGCCCTCGGCATGGAGCAGCCACACCAACCGCTCCTGCGGCTTGCGCACGCCACTGGAGCGTCCCAGCCCCTGCAGCCAGTTGAGCCAGCTGGCAGAGGCCGCGGTTTTATCCTCGTCCCCGTCATCATCCTGCTCGTCACTGCCCTCTTGCGTACTCTCCTCACTGCCGCGCAGTTGGCACAAGGGCGCCACTTTGGCCACCTCGCCCAACAAGATGCGCAGCAGATCCTGACAAAAGGCCATCAGGCGATGATGGGGTTCGGCATCGAGCAGATGGGAGAGATCCCACTTGTGCAACATGGCCACCTGCGGGCTCTGGGCTCCGTGACGGGCCAGCGCGCAGAGATCGAGCCAGAGATAGCCCCAGTGGAGCTCCTCCACCGGCAGTTGCAGGGTATCGAACAGGCCGACCGCCTGACCGTGGCGATCGCCCGCCCACTGGCTGAGCAAGTCGGCAAGCAGGGGGAACTGGCTAGTCAGACTGCGCTGCCACTTCTTGCGCTGTTCGCTGGCGATGACGGGATCGGCCTGCTGCAACCAGCCAAGCCAGAGCAGGGCGCTGAATGAACGGGGCCACTGGCCCGCCTCACCCTCATCGGTTGCCTGCCACTGGCCAAGCGCGGTGAGCAGTCGCTCGCCAAGCGGGCCGCTCTGGCTCTGTTGGGCCAGCGCCTGCAGGGCCGGCCAGCCGGGGGCGGCATCCTTGTCCTCGCCGCTTGGCGATGTGCTCTCGCCATCCCCGCAGAGCCAGCGCCACTCCGCCTCGAACGCTTTGGCCCGGGCCTGCACCTCGGGGGCGCAGCGCACCAGCGCATTGGCCAGCGGCCAGCGCTCTTCATAGGGGGCATCGAGCAAGAGTTGCAGCGAGAAGTGCTCCAGCAACATTTGCTGCCAGGCGGGGCTGGAGCCCGCCAGCAACTGGTGAGCGTCCGGGGTATCTAGCAGGGTCAGCAGATCGCTGGCCGAGAAATAGGTCGGGATCTCCCCCGCCTTGCCGCGGCAGAGCTCGCGCACCACCGCATGGGTAAGATCCTGCCCGGTCAATGAGGGCACCCGGCTCCAGTCCGGCGCCGGGCAGAGACCGGCACGCACCCCCAGGATCAGCGCCAGCGTTCCCTCGGCGGTCAGGCTCCACTGCTGTTCCCCGCGCAATCTGACCAGCCCCGCATCCTGCAGTCGGGTCAGTTTATCGATCAGGGCATGGCCTATCGCCAGTTGTTCTTGCAGCAAACGGGTACTGGCAACGCGCTGCAATTGCAGGGTGGCGAGCAGGGCATAACTATCCGAAGAGAGGGTGGACGCAGACATCAAGACTCACGGGCAAGTGCAAAAGCGGAATTTTAACGGTAAAGCGCCAGCGGCTCGACCCTTTACCGTGAAATAACTCAAAAAAAAAACGGCCATCCATGATGACCGTCGAAAGTAACGAAGGAAATAGCCGGATCATCCGGTTACCTCCCACAGCGGGAAAATCGGGAGCGCTAGCCCCTAATTCGTGGAGCCAATGCTAGAGGTTGGCGCCCGAAAAAGCTTTGAAGCGGATCACAGTTGAAAAGGATTTCTGAAAACGGTTTCAATTTTTGACGGCAAAAAACCATGGTTTCGCGCCAAATGAGCCATGTCCCAACCCCTCCTGCTCACCCGGCAAAAGCGGTAGAAAACCCTATGACGTCGCTTGTCGTCCCCCTGTGCGGGCAGCTGTATAGCTTCACCATACCCCGCCGCCCGCAGGCTAGGTTTCAGGGCAACCGGACATGGCCGAGATGGGCCAGGAGAGCACGAATCGGCTCCCTCCCCGTCCGGTAGCTTGGCAAACCGCGCTGCCGCCGTGGGCCTCGGCAATCGCCTTGACCACGGCGAGTCCGAGTCCGCTACCGCCGCTCTTGCGCGAGCGTGACGGATCTCCGCGACGAAACGCATCGAAGATACAGGCGGCGACCTCCTCGCTGATGCCAGGCCCCTCATCTTCCACACTCAGGACGCACACACTCTCCGAGCGATGCAGCCGCACGGTCAGCAGGCCCGGCAGCGCGTGCTTCTGGGCATTTTCCAACAGCGCCATCAGAGCCTGACGGATACGAAACAGATCGCAGCAGACATGAAGTTCGCTATCGAGCTCCCGTTGCAACACAAACCCGCTCGCCGCCAGAGGGCAGGCAAACGCCTCAAGCACCACGGCAAGCTCGTCGGCCAGCCTGACCTCGGTCCGCTGCAACTCCAGATGACCGCTGTCGTTGAGGCTCAATACCCGCAAATCCTCGATCAGGTGATTGAGCCCCTCCACCTGACGCAGCAACCTCTCGAAGAGTTCGCTGCTGGGAGGAAATACCCCTTCGGCCAGCCCCTGCAAACGGCCGCGCAAAATGGTCACCGGAGTGCGCAACTCGTGGGCAATTGCGGCATTCCAGAACTCCCGCTCGCGGGTCATGCTCTGCAGCCGCTCGGCCATGGCGTTGAAGTCGCGCACCAGTTGCGCTGTCTCCCCGATCGCCTGCTCATCCTCCGGCACGCGGGCATCGAGTTTGCCCTCGGCCACCTCGCGCAGGCTGGTTGCCACTGAGTTGAGGGGAGTCAGGATGCGGCGAGAGAGGCGAACCGCCACGTACAGCGCCATCCCCAATGCAATGAGAATGGTGGAGCCGATCCATAACATCTCGACTCTGGAGGGCACCCAGGTCTCGGAGATGCTGCCCGGCACAAACGCCACGGCGATGCCATAAAACACATAGGTGCCGATCACCGCGAGGGAAATGATGCCAAGCGTCATCAAGCCCAGAGAGCGGATGATCTGCCTGCGAAGGCCGGGCGCCGATTTCATGCATCGCCTCCGAAGCGATAGCCAACGCCCCAGACACTGGCGGGGACCCCCTGAATGCCGTGTGTCTCCAGTTTTTTGCGCAACTTGCTGATGTGGCTATCCACAGTGCGCTCCTGGGTATCCCCCTCCGGCAAGCAGTGAGTCAGCAGTTCGGCGCGACTGAACGCCCGTTTCGGCGCCCGCATCAAAGAGGCGAGCAACTTGAACTCGGTCAGGGTCAGCTCCAGCACCTGCTGCTGGTCATCGCGGAAAATGCTGGCCTCGTGGCTCTCCAGATCGATCTGAAACTGGCCGACCCGCAGCACGTTCGCCGTGGCAGGCTTTACGGCCCGGGTGCGCCTGAGCACGGCCTGCACTCGCGCCACCACTTCGGCCGGATTGAAGGGTTTGACCACATAGTCATCCGCCCCCATGCGCAGCCCCATCAGCTTGTCGAGATCCTGATCGAGGGCGGTCAGCATGATCACCGGCGTATCGCCACGCGCCCGGATCGCGCTGAGCACCTGCCAGCCATCCAGTTGCGGCATCTGCACATCCAGCAGCAGGAGATCGGGTTTGAATGCCTGATGCATGGCCAGCGCTTCACGGCCATCGGCGGCGTGCAGGGAGCGCAAGCCATGACGTTGCAGGTAAGCGGCGAGGATGTCGGCGATCTCGGCTTCATCCTCTGCAATCAGTACCAGTGACTGGCCCGCTGGGCTGGCGGGAGCATTGAGATGGGACATAGTCGGACTCGAAAAAAGGTGGCGTTGAACTTTATCATCGCCTCCATGGATTCTCCACAAAGCCTCGAATCATTCGCAATAGCCCCTCGCCATAATGGCCGCTCGATGCACTCTTCGGTCACATCACACCGGAGAGACGGTTTAACGAGGTAAGTGGATGATGTTTGTAAAACAGCGGTATGCGGGCGCCCTGCTCGCCGTCATTGCCGCATTCGGGTTGGCGGGTTGCGATGCCGCGCCGCAAGAGCAGGAGGCACCCGCCCTTCCTCAGGTGTCGGTGCTGACATTGACTGGTCGGGAGCTTGTCATCAGCGAGGAGCTGCCCGCCCGGGTGGCAGCACTGCGCAGCGCCGACATTCGCGCCCAGATCAGCGGCATCGTGCAGCGCCGCCTGTTCGAGCAGGGCGCCGAGATCAGCGTTGGCACCGTGCTGTTCCAGATAAACCCGGCCCCCTTCAAGGCCGATGTCGACAGCGCCGCCGCCGCATTGCAACGAGCCGAGGCCGTGCTGGCCCGCGCCAGCATCCAGATTGACCGCCTGAAGCCGCTGCTGCGCACCGACGCCATCAGCCGCCAGACCTATGACGATGCGATCTCCCAGCGGGATCAGGCGGCCGCCGATGTAGCCCAGGCCAGGGCGACCCTGGCCCGGCACCAGCTGAACCTGCAATTTGCCAGCGTGGAGGCCCCCATCGCCGGGCGCATCGATCAGGCGCTGGTGAGTGAAGGGGCCCTGGTGTCGCCCACCGATACCACTCCCATGGCCCGGATCCAGCAGATTGATCAGGTCTACGTCGATGTGCGCCAACCGGCCTCGGTGCTGGAATCCCTGCGCCAGCAAGCTGGCTCAACGGCACCGGAACTGACGGTGGAGATCCTCGGCAGCAATGGCACACCGCTGGGCATGCAGGGGCACATCCTCTTCTCCGGCATCGAGGTCGATGCCGGGACCGGCGACGTGCTGCTGCGGGTGCTGGTGGATAACCCTGAGCGGCGCCTGTTGCCCGGTCTCTACGTGCAGGCGCGCATTCCCCGGGCCCGCTATGCCAACGCCCTGACCGTGCCCCAGCAGGCGGTAGTTCGCACATCGGGTCAGACCAGCGTGTGGGTGGTGGATGGCCAGGGGCAGGCACAGCTGGTTCCGGTCAACACCGCTGAACTGGTGAATAGCCAGTACCGCATCGCGTCCGGGCTCAGTGCCGGGCAACAGGTGGTGATCGAAGGGATCGACCGTCTGACCCCGGGGGTTCAGGTCACAGCTTCCCCCTGGCAACCACCCGCTCTCAGCCAACCGGCTGACGGTGGCATTCGCTGAATCGGAGAGTTATCCATGCCGCAGTTTTTTATCCATCGCCCGGTGTTTGCCTGGGTGATCGCCCTGTTCATCGTGCTGGCAGGGGTCATTGCCATCCCCAAGCTCCCCATCTCCCGCTATCCCTCGGTGGCGCCGGTGTCGGTGACCCTCTATGCCACCTATCCGGGCGCCACGCCGCAGACACTGAATGATGCGGTGGTGAGCCTGATCGAGCGCGAGCTGTCGGGAGTGAAGAACCTGCTCTACTTCGAGTCCTCTGTGGACGCCTCGGGCAGCGCGCAGATCACTGCCACCTTCAAGCCGGGCACCGATCCGGAGCTGGCCCAGATGGACGTGCAAAACCGCATCAAGGCAGTCGAACCCCGTTTACCGCAAGCAGTGCGGCAAACCGGCTTGCAGGTGGAGTCCGCCTCATCCGGCTTTCTGATGATGGTCGGCATGACCTCACCGAATGGCCGCTTCGATGAGGTTGCCCTCAACGACTACATGGCACGCAATATTGTGCAGGAGCTGCGCCGCATCGACGGGGTGGGACGAGTGCAGCTGTTTGGCGCCGAGCAGGCCATGCGCATCTGGGTAGATCCGGCCAAACTCGCCGCCTACGGGCTGACCATCAGCGAGGTGGCGCAGGCCATCGAGCAGCAGAACATCCAGATTGCACCGGGGCGCCTCGGTGATGAACCCGCCCTGCCGGGGCAGCGCCTGACGGTTCCCCTCACGGTTCAAGGGCAGCTGACGACCCCCGAGGCATTCGCCGCCATCGTGCTGCGAGCCGGTGGCGATGGCGCCAAGCTGGTGCTGGGTGATGTCGCCCGGGTCGAGCTGGGGGCGCAATCCTACGCCTTTTCCAACCGGGAGAACGGCGTGGCCGCCACCAGCGCCGCCATCCAGCTCTCCCCCGGCGCCAACGCAGTGCGTACCGCAGATGCGGTGCGCACCCGTCTCGCCCAGCTCGCTCCCACCCTGCCAGCGGGCATGGCCTATTCGATCCCGTTTGACTCGGCCCCCTTCGTCAAGGTCTCCATCGAAAAGGTGATCCACACCCTGCTGGAAGCCATGGTGCTGGTGTTTCTGGTGATGTTTCTCTTCCTGCAGAACCTGCGCTACACCCTGATCCCGGCCATCGTCGCCCCCATCGCTCTGCTTGGCACCTTCGCGGTGATGCTGCTGGCCGGTTTTTCGATCAACTCCCTCACCATGTTCGGCATGGTGCTGGCCATCGGCATCATAGTCGACGACGCCATCGTGGTGGTGGAGAACGTCGAGCGCCTGATGGCCACCCGGGGGCTGTCGCCCAGGGAGGCGACCTCGCAGGCCATGAAGGAGATCACCGGGGCGGTGATCGGCATCACCCTGGTGCTCACGGCGGTGTTCCTCCCCATGGCGTTTGGCAGCGGCTCGGTGGGGGTCATCTACCAGCAGTTCACCCTGTCGATGGCGGTGTCGATCCTCATTTCGGCCTTCCTCGCCCTGACCCTGACGCCTGCGCTCTGCGCTACCTTGCTGCGTCCGGTCAGTCCGGATCATCATGAGAAGCGCGGCTTCTTCGGTACCTTCAACCGGGGTTTCGAGCGGTTCACGGCAGGCTACGGTGCGCGGGTAACCCGGCTGGTCGGGCGCAGCGGACGGATGATGGCAACCTTTGCCGCCCTCTGCGCCGTGCTAGCCATCGCCGCCGCCCAGCAGCCCTCCTCTTTCCTGCCGGACGAGGATCAGGGCTACTTCATGACCTCCATCCAGCTGCCGACCGGCGCCACCAGCGAGCGTACTCTTGAGGTGGTCAAGGCCTTCGAGGCTCACGTCGCCTCTCGCGAGGTGCTGGACACCAACCTGGTGGTGCAGGGCTTCAGCTTCTCCGGCGCAGGCCCCAATGCCGCCATGGCCTTCACCATGCTCAAAGATTGGGATCAGCGTCATGGCGCCACGGCAGCCGAAGAGGCAGATCTGGCACAAGCGGCTATGGCAAATATTCCTGAAGGCACGGTAATGAGCCTGCTGCCGCCCGCCATCGATGAGCTGGGCACCGCCTCCGGCTTCACCCTGTTCCTGCAAGACAGAGCCAACCGGGGAGATGCCGCGCTGCTGGCCGCCCAGGCACAACTGCTGGAACTGGCCGCCAAAAGCCAGGTAGTCAGTGATGTGTATCCCGACAATCTGCCTCCCGGCGAGAGCATTCACCTCGAGATCAACCGACAGAAGGCCGAAGCCATGGGACTCTCGTTCGCCAGCGTAAGCAGTACCCTGTCGGCCGCAATGGGGTCGCTCTACGTCAACGACTTCCCCAACGGCGGGCACATGCAGCAGGTCATTCTGCAGGCCGACGCGTCGGCGCGCATGCAGCTCGATGACGTGCTCGGCCTGCGGGTACGCAATGCCAGCGGCGGCATGGTCCCCCTGCGGGAGGTGGTAACACCGGAATGGCGCGAATCGCCGCAACAGATGATGCGCTTCGATGGCTTCCCTGCCGTGCGTATTGCTGGAGGGGCAGCGCCCGGCATCTCCAGCGGAGCGGCGATGGCGGAGATGGAGCGTCTGGTGGCGCAATTGCCGCCAGGCTTCGCATTGGCCTGGACGGGACAGTCGTTGCAAGAGCGCCAGTCGGCCGAGCAGGCCCCCCTGCTGATGCTATTGTCGGCGCTGGTGGTCTTCCTGGTGCTGGCGGCACTCTACGAGAGCTGGTCGATCCCGCTCTCGGTGATGCTGGTGGTGCCGCTGGGCCTGCTCGGCGCTGTCGCGGCCGTGATGCTGCGCGGCATGCCCAACGACGTCTTCTTCAAGGTGGGCATGATCACCATCATCGGTCTGTCGGCCAAGAACGCCATCCTCATCGTAGAGTTTGCGCGCCAGTTGCACAGCGAAGGGCGCTCACTGCTTGATGCGGCTGTCACTGCTGCCCGCCTGCGCCTGCGCCCCATTCTGATGACCTCGCTGGCCTTCACCCTCGGGGTGGTGCCGCTGATGCTCGCCAGTGGCGCCAGCGCGGAGACCCAGCACGCCATCGGCACCGGCGTGTTTGGCGGCATGATCAGCGGCACCCTGCTGGCCATCTTCTTCGTACCGGTCTTCTTCGTCTTCGTCATCGGCACCCAGGCGCGCATTCAGGCCTGGCAGGCACGGCGAGCATCCAACGGCATTCATCCGGGCCGATGACCACAGATACACAGTCAGCCGGATAATTCCTCAGCACATCACCAAAAGAAAAAGCCCAACCTGCTAAACAGGTTGGGCTTGGTATGTGGCGGAGAGACAGGGATTCGAACCCTGGGTGGCATTGCTGCCACAATTGATTTCGAGTCAATCCCGTTCGGCCACTCCGGCATCTCTCCGTGGGGAGAGATTTTTACCCAAGCTGGGCCGAGGATGCAATAAAAATTTCTTAGATATCAAATGGCTGAATCAGATATCTGGGAGCAGGCTCACAATGCGGCGCGTGCTGTTCGCGTTGCCAGGCCACCCTGCATCCACCCGACATTAACCCGCTCGCACACCCGGCCATTATCCATATCGTGACATTCCCCCATTGCCATGAGGCGTCTCTTTTTCCTGCTTGGCGCTCAAATTTATGGGTGATGCCGCTTTTGGCCGGTTTCCTATGTATCCCCACATCATTGTGGGTGCGCAGCAAGCTGGTAATCATGGGCTGATTGAGGAACAATCGCGCCATTCTGGCGGCTGTGTTGATGATGTTCCGCCCCGATTGAACTGATGGATCTTCTTATGCGATTGCCGAAACTCAAGCCCCTACCCTTAACGCCCGCCCTTTCCATGCTGCTGGCAGCGATCCTGCTCTGCGCGGCGCCGGCAGAGGCCAAACGCTACCCGCTGCCACCTGCCGGGAGTCGCCTCATCGGTGAGCTGGAGGATTACATCATCCAGCAGAATGAACATCTGGAACTGGTTGGCAAAAATACGCAAATTGGATTTTTGGCGCTGCTTGAGGCAAATCCGGGTGTAGATCCCTATTTACCCAAGCCGGGTACCCGCTTGACACTGCCCACCCAGATGCTGCTGCCTGATGTGCCTCGCGAGGGGATCGTCATCAATCTGCCCGAACTGCGCCTCTACTACTTCCCCAAAGGGAAGAATGAGGTCATCGTGCTGCCCATCGGGATTGGTGATATCGGCCGCGAGACTCCGGAGATGACCACCACCGTAATCGAGAAGAATCCCAACCCGACCTGGGTACCCGGCCCCATGGTGCGCAAATCCTGGCTGGAGCAAAAAGGGATCACCCTGCCCGCCGTGGTGCCCCCCGGCCCAGAGAATCCCCTTGGCAAGTTCGCCATGCGCCTTGGTTATGGCAAACGCGACTACCTGATCCACGGCACCAACAAGGATTTTGGCGTTGGCCTGCGGGTAAGTGCAGGCTGTATCCGGCTGAGACCTGACGATATTGAGGCCCTGTTCAAGATTGTGCCGATTGGCACGCCGGTACGGGTCATCAATCAACCGGTCAAGGTCGCCATCGAACCGGATGGTCGCCGCTGGCTGGAGGTACACTCCCCGCTCTCCCGCACCGAAGAGGAGCTTGAAAATGGCGCCCCGCTGGTGCTATCTCCGGCCATAGAGAGCTTTATCAGCGCACCTGACGTGATGCAGGATGAGGTGACGGCGGCGCTGGAGAGCAAAAACGGCCTGCCCCGCCCCATCAGCAGCCAACTTGTCAGTGGCTAAGTCACCAGCGCCCGAGTCGCACCGGAGTCACCTTACCTCATGAAATTCCTGCCCCTCCTACTCCTGTTGGCCTGTCACTCCTTGTGGGCCAAGGACATTCTCTGGATGAACAATGGCGATCGTCTGACCGGCAACATCGAGGAGGTGACCGAACAGTCGGTGCGCATCGCCCTGCCCTACAGCGGCGCAGTCACCGTCCAGCGGGAGGCCATCAAACGCTGGCGCATCGATAAAGAGGACAACCCCAAGGCAACGGCAAAGGGTGGGCTCAAGCTGTTCGAGGACGACCAGGATGAACGCAACGCCTGGCTCTGGACCGGCAGCGGCGATCTCAATGTCAAACTCAAACAGAATGACAAGCAGACCAACAACGTCAACCTCAGGTGGAAAAGCGAGCTGGCCAATCTGGACTGGCGTTACAGCTTCTCCGGTGAATATACCTATGAGACCGCTGACAACGTCACCGACAGCCATGATTATCAGCTCAACCCTACGCTGGACTACTTCTTCAACCAACAGTGGTTCTTGCGCACCTCACTCGATGCCGAATATGACATGCTGGATAAAGATCGCTATCTCTACATGGACTATGGCTCGGGGCCTGGCTACCGCTTCTGGAACGACAAACGCCGCCGACTGGAGCTGATGGCCCAAGGGGGATTAAGCCGACTCTACTTCCGTGAAGATAGCGAGGTTCCCAAGATTTTTCTGGGTGAACGGGTCATTGACTACCCCTTCGCCGGTTTTAACTGGGATTATCGTCAACCTTTCTCCCTCTGGCAGGAGAAAATGGAGCTGTTCAGCCAGGGGCGCTATCTGAAATATCTGGCACAAGCCTCCCCCTATTTCACCCGTAATCAGGATCTGAAAGGCAGCATAGGATTGCGCTACTACTTCAACGACCATCTGCGCCTCTCCTGGTCGAGTGAGCTGGATTGGGAAGATGCTGACATCCTTGTCGACACAGGCAGCCCAGAACCCCGGGAAAGCGAACTAAGACACCTGCTCAGCCTTGGCGCCAGTTTCTAGCCCCCCCACCCCAACACGCAAAGAGGAGCAAAATCGGCTCCTCTTTGCTTCAGGCAGACAGGCTCGCTAGATCAGCCCCCAGGCGGCAATCTGGTAGATCCATACCATCGCCAGCAGGGTGCCAACCAACCCCATGATGACGCCGATGCGCACCATCTGGTGACTCTCCACCAGACCGGTGGCGTGGGCCAGCGCATTGGGCGGGGTACTGATGGGCAGAGACATCCCGAGCGAAACCGAAATAGTGACCGCCAGGATCAAGGTGTGGCTGCCGCCCCATTCGGCCAGCTCCGGCATGCTGACCGCCAGCGCCGCCACCAGTGGCAGCAACAGATTGGCGGTCGCGGTGTTGGACATAAAGTTGGCCATCACCACTGCCAGCAGACAGGCGCCGACCAGCACCGCCAGCGTGGAGTATTCGTGGAACGGAATATGGGTGATGAGCCGCTCGGCCAACCCGGAGTCCTCCAGCGCCAGCCCCAGCGCAATACCGCCCGAGACCAGCCAGAGCACGTCGAGGGAGATCTTGTGCAGATCGTCCTTGGTGATGATGCCGGTGGTCAGGAACACAGCTACCGGGATCATGGCGACCACGTAGGAGCTCATGCCGTGCAGATCCCCCAGTAGCCAGAGCACTATGGTGGTGATAAAGGTGAGGTAGACCACCCAGGCGCGAGGGGTCTGCATAAAGCGCCCCTCAATCTTGAGATCCATCCGCTTGAGGGTGCTCGGGAAGAAGCGCCCCAGCAGGAACCAGCCAAGCAGCAACAGCAATACCACAAAGGGCACCGCAAATCCCATCCACTGACCGAACGAGATGGCATGCTCGCCGGTCAGGTATTTGAGGGCCACTGCGTTGGGCGGAGTGCCGATGGGAGTGCCGATCCCGCCGAGGTTGGCCGCCAGCGGAATGGCAAGCACAAAGCCGATTTTGGCCGGGTCCTTGTCGGGAAACGCCGCCAGCACCGGGGTAAGGATGGCCAGCATCATGGCGGTGGTGGCGGTATTGCTCATGAACATGGAGAAGGTGGCGGTGATCAACATCAGCCCCAGCATGACGATCCGGGGATCCTGACCGAACGGGCGCAGCAGCACCCGCGCCAGATTGACGTCCAGATGGTACTTGGTCGCCGCAATGGCGAGGAAAAAACCACCGAGAAACAGCATGATAACCGGCGAGGCAAAGGTCGCCATCACCTCGGTGGACTTGAGCAGCTCACCAAACCCCGGTTCAGCCTTGTCGGCAGTCATGAACCAGAGCCCCTTGTCGGAGAGCAGCAGCAGCTCCAGCACGATGATCAGCACCGAGGTAGCAAAGATAGGGATGGGCTCCAGGATCCAGCAGAGGGCGGCCAGCACGAAAATGGCCACGACCCGCTGCTCGATGACGGTGATCCCCTCCAGCGGGATCCAGTGGGTCGGGATCAGCAGGATGGCGAGGCTCAGCAGCAGTGGCAGAATAATCTTGTTATTGATGGGCACTATTGTCTCCAGGATCGGGAGTAAGAAGCCAATAGTGGCATAACATGCTATCGCCTCACGCGGCCAACTCGCCAAAATGAGAGCTGGCTAACTGCACGGCGCACCGTTTTGTGAGTCATATCAAGCTGGGGTCGGCGCGCTATGGCTGACGCCTCAGCCCTTGCAACAAACAGGCAAAAAAACGGGCCCGCTGTTCGTTGCACACGACAGCGGGCCCGTTTCACCATTCATGCCGATGAGAGAGCTCAGAAGTAGATGCGGGTCACCGACTCGATGACGCAACCCGGGCGGCGGATCCCTTCAATCTCGACCTTGATCTCTTTGAGCAACTCCAGCCCACCCTTGATGGGGGTGACCCGGGCCAGCTTGGTGCGGGCGCGGATGTTGCTGTCCACCTTGATGGGGTACGGGAAACGTACCTGATCCAGCCCAAAGTTCACCACCATGCGGGCGGTCGGGAACTCGGGGGTGGCCTCATCGACCGAGCCGGTCAGCTGCGGCAGCAGCGCCAGGGTCAGGAAGCCGTGGGCGATGGTGGTCTTGAAAGGCGACTCGGCGGCCGCGCGCTCCGGATCGGTGTGGATCCACTGATGATCCCCGGTCACGGCAGCAAACTGATCGATCATCTGCTGGCTGACGTGCAGCCACTCGCCGACATGAGTCTCTTCACCAATGCGAGCCTGCAGGGCGGCATAGAGCTCGGCCGCCTCGGCCCCCAGCTCAACTGCGGGTTCCTGAGCCACGGCAGGCTGACCGTTGACTACTTGTGCCACGGTTGCTGCATCCTGTTGCTGCTCGTTCTGGGACTCGGCTTGCAAGTCCAGCACACGCCCCAGCAAAGGGTGAAGATGTGCCTTTTGCTGAAACTCACGCCAGTAGTCGCGGATCGCCGGAGAGAGCCAATCCTTGAGCTCAAAGGGGTGCTGCGCCAGAATTTCGCGCTTGCGCTTCAGAAAATCGACAACTTTCATCTACCGATCCCTATTTGATTCAATGCCTGTAAAGAGGTCTAACCAGTCCTATTTTATTAAAGTTTCAGCTGTAAGTGCAAAAAAATCTCGGCGTACACCTGTACCAAGGAGGAAGTAACTACTTAGACCATGTAAACCAGCACGATCTGCCAATGAGGAAATCGATTGCCAAAGATGCCGCCAGCAGGGGAAACTCGCGGGATTCATCATGAAAAAAGGCCCTCATCGGGCCTTGTGGTGGGGAGTCAGCGCGCGCTCGACCAGCCGCGACGCAATCCCTCTTCATCCAGGAAGGACCAGGCGAGGATCCGGCTCACCTTGTTGCCCTGTGCCATGTCGATCACCCGTACCTGACGCGCCCCCACCCGGCTCAACGCCTTTTTCGCCCCCGGCAGGTTCTCTTTTTTCGACACCAGCGAGCTGAACCAGAGACACTGAGTGGCAAACTCCTTGCTCTGGGCAATCATGTTGGCCAGAAACGCCGCCTCGCCCCCTTCGCACCAGAGCTCGGCCTTCTGGCCGCCGAAGTTGAGCACAGGGGCGCCTGTCACCTCCTTGCCCAGATTGCGCAGCTTGCGCTCCGTCCCCTTGCTCGCCTCTTCCAGCGACGCATGGAACGGCGGATTGCATAGCGTCAGAGCGAAGCGCTCCTTCGGCCCTATGATGCCGCGAAACACATGGTTAGGGTTACCCTGCAAACGGCACTCAATCTGGTTGCCGAGCCCGTTGCTCTTGGCCAGCAGAGTGGCCGCCTTGACCGAGACCGGATCGATATCCGATCCCACAAAACGCCAGCCATATTCGCGGCAGCCGAGCAGCGGATAGATGCAGTTTGCCCCCACCCCGATATCCAGCACCCTCACCCCCTTGCCGGTAGGGAGCTGGCCTGAGCTCTCGGCCAACAGGTCGGCCGCCCAGTGCAGGTAGTCCACCCGTCCCGGGATAGGCGGGCAGAGGTAACCGGCAGGCAAGTCCCAGTGGGCAATCCCGTAGTGATGGGCCAGCAGGGCGCGATTGAGGGACTTCACTGCATCGGGATTGGCAAAATCGATGGTGCGGGTGCCGTAGTCATTGATAAATACGTGGGCAGCCAACTCGGGAGTTCGCAGGCAGAGCGCCTCAAAGTCGTAACCCGCCTGATGGCGATTACGGGAGTGAAGTCCGGATTTGCGGTCGCCCGACTTGGGGCCACCGGCTGATGGGATGCGGGGTTTCATGCTGAGCCTGCCGAAGAAAACGGGCCCACACTATAGTGATTTGACTCGGGAAAGTCTAAACGAGGGCAATAAAAAACCGGGCTATCGAGCCCGGTTCAAGTGAGGTTGGAAAAACAGTCCGTACTTCGAGCCGTTTGTCCAGCCTGACTCAGATATCGATCCGGCGAGCTTGCCAGAACTTGTTGCGCCAATATTGGCTATCCAACTTGGAGCGAGTCACACCGGCTCGGGTCGAGGCATGGATGAATTCACCATTGCCGACATAGATACCAACGTGGTTGAGACGACGATTGATTTTGAAGAAGACCAGGTCACCCTCGACCAGATCCTGCTTGGAAACGCGCGTCCCTTCATGGACTTGGGAGCGGGTATCGCGGGGTAATTCGATACCGACGGCATTGCGGAACACTTCACGGGCAAAGGCGGAACAGTCGATACCGCGCTGGCTGCTGCCCCCCATCCGGTACGGAACACCACGCCACTCTTTATATACAGTCAGGATTTCATTCACATCGGGTGTCTGGGAAGCTTCCGGCTCGATGACAGGTTCAACCATGGAAACTTCGATCTTGCTCGCGACCTCGGGTTGGGGTGCCGAGGCACAACCCACCATTCCGAGCGCGACCAGCAGTAGCATCAGGTGGCGCAATCCTTTATCCCCGCTAAATAGTAAATCTTGTTAAAATACGGCCCCAAAGGGCAATTTATAAGGCAACAGCACCCGACTATATCCAAGAATTCTATCGAGGCAAGTGAAAATCCCTATCAAGCTCACATTTTTGCAAGGAAATGCACGATTTTTCATAATTAATGTGATCATGCCCAAACAATATACAATCGCAAAAAGAGCCTTGGGCCTCATAGATAACTGGCTTTTATCTCTGCTTCAGCACCTTTTTAAAGTGAAAAATCATGATCGAAACCGATCTTTTTTTGTTAAAACCGGCCAGAGTATGCCAGGAACTGCTTGCTCAATTGCCTGAATGGTTGTCAACCGATGAGCAGCATATCTGGCAAGCCATGACCCATCCTGAACGGCGTCAGGAATATCTGGTGAGCCGCTCCCTGCTGCGCCAGCTATTGGCCGAGCGGCTGCAACAACCCGCCGCCAGTCTGCAATTTTGCAACGGCCCCCACGGCAAGCCCCGACTGCATGATGATGCTTGGCAGTTCAATCTGAGCCACAGTGGCAGCTGGCTGGTGCTGGCGCTCTGCCCGCAGGGGCCGCTTGGGGTGGATATCGAACTGGGCAAACGGCGGCATCACCCCCTCCCCCTGGCCCGCCGGTTTTATGCACAGAGTGAATATGAGTGGCTCTGCGCACTGCCTGCCCAAGAGCAGGAGGGGGCCTTCTACCGGCTCTGGTCGCGCAAGGAGGCGGTACTGAAAGCCCACAGTGGCGGCATAGCGGCGGGACTGGAGAAGGTGCGGTTTCTCCCGGAGGAAGAATGGCGACTCGACAACCGGCTCGATGACACCCCTTATCAGGTACAGGATTGGCCCTTTGCCAGCGGCTGGCTCAGTCTCGCGGCGGCGGCAACCCCCGTTGCCTTTTACCGGCTGGATGAGCGCTTGAATTGCCACTCGCTTAACCCCATGTTACTCAACACCCTTTCTGAAGAGTCCAACTCATGATCGTCGACATTACTCCCCAGAATTTTCACGCTGAACTTATCGATGCGTCCATGAAGAAGCCGGTCGTCATCTATTTCCATGCTCCGCAGATGCCGGAGTGTCAGGGGATGACACCGCTGATCGAATCACTGGTTGGGCCCGCTAATGAGCAGGTCACCCTGGCCAAGGTGGATATGAACGATCCCCAGTTGCAACCGCTGGCCAGCCAGCTCGGCCTGCGCGCCCTGCCGGCGCTGGTGCTGTTCCATCAGGGTCGCCCTGACGAACAGGGGATCATCGAAGGGCCGCAGGATGAAGCCACCCTGCGCCAGTATTTCGCCGCCTTCGCCCCCAAAGAAGAGGAAGAGTTGCTGGCCAAGGGGCAACAGGCACTGGCTGACGATCAGCCCAGCATCGCCTATGCCCATCTGACCAAGGCACACCAGATGGCACCTGAACGTCACGACATCAGCCTGTGGCTCATTCAAGCTGCGCTCGACCTCAACCTGCTGGATGAAGCGCAGGAGCGCCTCGGCACCATCCCGATGGCGGCGCAAGATAGCCACTTCCATACCTTGAGCTCACGGCTGGCGCTGGCCCTGCAAGCGGCAGACAGCCCGGAGCTGCGCGCGCTGGAAGCCCGTCATGCAGAACAGCCTGATGATTTTGCCCTGACTCAGGAGCTGGCGGTGCAATACAACCAGGCTGGTCGTCAGGAAGAGGCGTTGGGACTGCTGCTGGAGATCCTCAAACGGGATTTGGCATTCGGCGATGCCAGAAAGACCTATCTCGATATTCTGGCGACCATGGGCAGCACACCGGCGGCGCAGAGCTACCGTCGCAAACTCTACAGTCTGCTCTACTGATCGGAATCGAACTGGCTGGTAATGATGGGGGAGTGCCGGGAGACCGGCATGACCTCATGGGTCAAGTACGAAGAAGGGGCTGTGGGGATAGTGGAGATTCGGTGAATTTCAGGCAAAAAAAAATGGCGCAAAACTGCGCCATTTTTTTCGCATGGATTACTTCTTGTAGGAAGTAGCCATGTTGTCGATGCGCTGGTTAGCACGCATAGCTTCTTGCTTGGCTTCGGCAACATCAGCAGCGATTTTGGACTGATCAGCACGAACTGCGCTAACATCTTGAGCCAGTTGGTCAACTTTGTTAGACAGATTCTGAACGGAAGTTTCCAGTTCGCTGGTGTTTGCACAACCGCCCAGCAGAGCGGACAGACCAACAACACCTACCAACAACAATTTTTTCATTTTTAAAGCTCCCTTGAACTCGCCAGACGTTTAGCAAGCGGCGTGATTATGGCACAAAAAAATCCTACTTTGCATAGTCCCCACCACAGATAAATGCATTAAAACCCTCATTTTTTTTTGAATGAACAGTTTTTGTCCAGATTCGTCTAAAAAATGAGTGCCGTGTGGTGGGGGCACGGACAAAGGTTAACCAAATTTTTGCCTTATTACAATTTCGTATGAGGCTCAGGCTGTACGTTCTGACAACAATTGACGATATTGCACCAGATCCTCGATGGTCAGCACCGGCATCTGGTGCTTGCGACCGAACGCAACCAGGTCTGGCAGACGCGCCATCGAGCCATCTTCTTTGGTCAATTCACACAACACACCAAACGGTTTGAGACCAGCCAGCTGCATCAGATCGACCGTCGCTTCGGTATGACCCCGGCGGGTAAGCACCCCACCGGTTCGCGCCCGCAGCGGGAAAACATGACCCGGGCGGTGCAGATCGCCCGGTTTGGCGCCGTCAGCGATGGCTGCACGGATGGTGGTGATGCGATCAGCCGCCGAGACACCGGTCGTGACCCCCTGCGCCGCTTCGATGGTCACGGTAAAGGCGGTCTGGTAGTGGCTGGAGTTGGCCTCCACCATCATTGGCAGTTCCAGCTGGCGAACTCGCTCGTCGGGCAGACAGAGGCAGACTATGCCGGAGCACTCTCGGATCATCAGCGCCATCTGTTCATTGGTCATGGATTCGGCGGCGAAAATGAGGTCGCCCTCGTTCTCCCGATCTTCATCATCGGCCACCAGCACGCCGCCTCCGGCACGCAAGGCAGACAGGGCCGTTTCGACACGGGCAACGGGATCACCGAATTCACTGAGTAGAGACTGATTCATGGTAAAACTCCTAAACAAGACAAGGACCAGAATCAGGGCATGGAAAGGCAGACAGAGACGAGCATGCAGCGGCCAGCCCACAAGGGCCAACACGGCAAGGTCTGTCTTATCCTCTTTCATCCGGACTATGACCGTCGGCTCCGGCATCTCACCGGATCTGCTGACCCCGACCCGGCAATCAGCCAAGTCGGGCGCTCGCGGGCTCCCCGAGTCAATCGGGATACCGCCGGTGGGGAATTGCACCCCGCCCTGAGAATAAGCGCAGACAGCCTAAAGAAAAACGGTTGCAGATACCAGCCAAAATCCCCCGCAGGCTGAAAAGCGTTTCAACATTGCGCCCGGGATCCCGCTCTGCGGCCCACTCGCCAGCGCGAGAGGCTATGACTGGCGAATTTCTTTATGGCTCGGATCGGTTTATGGCATAGTTCCCGAAACAAAAAAACAGGGCCCGAAAAGAGAGCCTGAACAACGCTGCCGGCGCAGACAGCAGCGCCAACACCACAAACGGAAAATGACAGAGATGGAAAAGAAAATACTGCTCACGGATTGCCCGGATGCCAAAGGGCTCATCGCCAAGATCACCAACATCTGCTATAAGCACCAGCTCAACATCATCAAGAACGATGAGTTTGTGGATCACGAGAATGGCCGCTTCTTTATGCGTACCGAGCTGGAGGGGCGCTTCAACGACGAAACCCTGCTGGCCGACCTCGATGATGCCCTGCCCACCGGCGCCCAGCGCCGTCTGGTCAAGGCGGGCAAGAAGCGCATCGTCATCCTGGTGACCAAAGAGACTCACTGCCTCGGCGATATTCTGATGAAGAACTACGCGGGCGCGCTGGATATGGATATCGTCGCGGTGATCGGCAACTACGACACCCTGGCCGAGCTCACCGGCAAGTTCGATATCCCGTTCCACACCGTCAGTCACGAGGATCTGAGCCGGACCGAACATGAAGAGCAGGTACGCACCATCATCGACAGCTATGAGCCTGACTATGTGATCCTGGCCAAGTACATGCGGGTGCTGACCCCGAGCTTCGTCGAGGCCTATCCGCGCAAGATCCTCAACATCCACCACTCCTTCCTGCCCGCCTTCATCGGTGCCCGCCCCTACCGACAGGCGTTTGATCGCGGCGTCAAGCTGATCGGTGCCACCGCCCACTTCGTGACCGACGACCTGGATGAAGGCCCCATTGTCGAACAGGACGTGATCCACGTCGGTCACGCCTTCAGTGCGGACGACATGGCCAAGGCGGGTCGGGATGTGGAGAAATCGGTGCTGAGCCGCGCGCTGGAGCTGGTACTGAACGAGCGGGTGTTCGTCTACGGCAACAAGACGGTGGTCTTCAAGTAATCCGCCCACACGGCCCGTATGCAAACGCCAGAAACAACAACGGCTCCCGCAGGAGCCGTTGTTGTTTCTACATCATGTGTCAGAGCGGCAGACCGTTTACCGTCACCGCGCCCTTCTCCAGCTTCAGCTCGGAGGTCAGCACTTGCTTGTCTGCCTTCAGATAACCCATCAGGGTCAGCTGATCGAGCATGGGGGCCAGTTGCGGCACCGCCTTGCCCAGCTTGTCGCTGAGGCTGGCATGCAGCACGCCGGAGAGGGCCTGCATTCCCGCGTCGCTGTTGAACAGCTGCTCCAGCGAGGTAGAGGCCAGCTTCACGTCCCCCTTCATGGTCACCGCCTCACCGTTGAGCTTGGCGCTGAGATCGGCCAGTTCAAGGGTCGCGCCACGTTTGAGCATCTTGTCCAGCGCCTGCTGGATGGCGGCATCTTCAACTCCCTTGCCACCGGCTGCCTGCAGCCCCTGATACCCTTCCAGATCCAGACCGTTGAGGTTGAGCGCCAACTTGCTGTCGGTCACCGCCAGCGTGTCGGTCTCGTTCTCCAGATCCAGCTTGGCAATCTTCATCTGATAGCTGCTGGAGAGGGTCTGGGCATCATCGCCGGTCAACTGAGTCTCGGTGGTCATCCCCTGCAGAGCGACCTTGACGCTGTCAGGCAGTTGTACCGTGAGGGCCGAGAGGGTCATCTCGCTCTGGGGCGAGAGGAGCACACCGCTGATCTCGGCAATGTCGGCACTCCCTTTCAGGTCGGCCAGCACCAAGTCCATCTTGCTCTGCTCTTCATGGACCGTCATCCCCTGCCAGGTCATGGTGAGGTGACCATTCCCCTCCAGATTGCCGTGGAACTCACCGCTCAGGGGCAGGAAGCTGAACTCGTCCAGCCCCTGTTTGATCTTGAATTCATTGGCCCAGAAACGGCTGCTGTTACCCTGAGTCCAGAGACTGGTGACCGACTCCAGACCGAGTTCCCACTGCTCCATGCCCAGTGCGGTAAAGACTGGCGCCAGAGTGCCATTATGGGTATCGAGCAGGAAGTGGCTCTTGATGTAGAGCGGCAGGATCTGGCTCTTGACCACAAGTTGCAACTCGATGGGCTGACTGCCCTCCAGCTCGCTGTCGATGGCAGCCAGCTCCTCCGGCGTCACCACGACCTTCAGGATCCCGTCACGGGTGAAGAGGTTGCTGCTACCCGGCTGCCACTGCATGTCGATACCGGTCTCTTGCTCTACCTTGGCGATCTGCTCCGCCATGATGTTGTCGAAGCTGTTGCCCGTGTACCAGCACGCAGCCAGACCACCACCTACCAGTGCCGCACCCACGGCGAGGGCCACTATCTTTTTCATATATCCATGTGTCTCCAGGGAGTTGTCACTGCACTCTACGGGGCGGACTCGGGGCTAGGCAAGTCCAATAAGATGGCGAGTCCACTTTCTTGCGGCTCGCCACAACATCACAGCAAGGGGCTGAAGAGATAGAAGATGTTCTCCATCGCCTTCTTGTACCAGGGGCGGGCCTGCCATTGGGCCAGGGTCATCGGGGTGGCTTCCGCCATATAGCCCTGCACCAGTCGGGTCATCTGGGCCACGAACGAGGGGTTATCCACCAGCAGGGTCACCTCGAAGTTGAGCCAGAGGCTGCGCCGATCCAGATTGACCGTCCCCACCAACGCGAAGTCATCATCCACCAGCACGCTCTTGGTATGGAGCAGACCGGCATCGTAGCGGTAGATCTCCACCCCGGCAGCCAGCAGCTCCTCCATAAAAGCGTTGCAGGCGTAATTGGCCATGATGGAGTCGTTGCGTGCCGGCAACACCAGCTGCACCTGCACTCCGCGCGCCGCTGCCGAACTGAGTGCGGCCGCCAGCGGATCGTCGGGCACAAAGTAAGGGGTCGTCAGCACCAGATGGCTGCGCGCCTGATAGATGGCCAGCAGCAGGCTCTGCTGGATGCAGTCGCCGCCGACGAAGGGGCCGGACGGGATCAGCTGGGCGCGGTAGTTGGTCTGGGGCCAGGCTTCCGGCTCATGCTGCAGACTGTCGAGAAGCCGCTCGCCGGTCTCCATCTCCCAGTCCCAGACGAAGATCGACCACATCAGCGGCACCATGGGCCCCTGCACCCGGATCATGATGTCGACCCACTGGCCGACCCCGGCATCCTGTTTGAAGAAACGGGGATCCACCATGTTCATGGAGCCGGTGTAACCCACCCTGTCATCAATCACCACCAGCTTGCGGTGCATCCGCAGATCCTGACGCTGGAACAGAATGCGCCAGGCGCCGACCGGCAGCACCTCCACCAGCTTGACCCCCGCCTTGCGCAGCTTTTTGGGCCAATGGGAGCGGAAGAACTGCTTGCTGCCCACCGAATCGAGCAGCAAGCGACAATCCACGCCGCGTTGCGCCACTTCAATCAGCGCCTCGCACACCTCGTCGGCATCGCCGCCCGGATGCCAGATATAGAACTCCAGATAGCAGGAGAGCGTCGAGCGACGGATATCCTGGGCAATCTCGCGCAAGATCCAGTCCGGCTTGTTGAGCAAGGTCATGCGGTTGCCGGAGAGCATCGGCATGGCGAGCCGTCCCTGGATGAGATCGTGCAGCGGCTGTGCCTTGGCGCCCACTTCGCAGCAGTGCTGCGGGAACAGACGGGCCAGCTGGCGGATCCAGATGGCATAAGGGCGATACATGGCCTGGGCGCGCTCGGCACGGCGGCGCCCCAGCTTTATTTCACCAAACAGCACATAGAAGCCCACCCCGCCAAACGGAATGGCATAGATCAGCGCCAGCCAGGCCAGCGACACCCCGATGGGACGGCGTTTCATCACCACCCGAAACGACACACCGGTGACAATCACGGTATGAAAAAGCAGTAGCAGCCAACCCAGAAAACGGGAAAACAGCAGTTGAAGATCGTGTTCCAGACCGTTAAACAACGGGGACTCCTTCTAATCGACAAACAGCGCGGTGGGCAGACCCCAACCGGCCGGGATGGTATGCTGTAAGGCAAATCCATTCTATCAGGTCGCACGCATGATCCTGCAATCTATGCTGCTCAGCCTGGCCATGCTAGGCCAAGGCTCATATGACATCAATGAGCAACAGATAAACCAGTACCTGCAATCTCAGGTGCAAGTCGACAAACAGCTGGAGCTGCCGGGCATCATCAAGGCCCATGTGCAGCTGGAACAGAGCGATGTCCAGATCGGTCGCCAGCGCCCCGATACCGCCCGGGTCTATGGCAAGGGCAAGCTCAAAATCGCCCTGCCAGACAATACCGAATATGACGCCCGCCTGCAGATGACCTATGAGGCGAGGCCCCGCTATGACAAGAGCCAGAGCGCGCTGTTTCTCGATAACATGAAGCTGGTGGAGTACAAGCTGGAGCCGGAGGCGGCCGAGAAGAAGTTCGGACTGATGCTCAACATGCTGCTGCAGAGCATGGAGAAACGGCTCGAGACCAAGCCGGTCTACAAACTCAATGACAAGGATCCGGATCAGGCGTGGCTGAAGGAGAATCTGCTGGGGCTGGAGCTGTCACCGGGCAAGATCCACCTGCTGACCAAACCGCGCTAAACCGCTCAATTCAGGAGGGGCTGGGTGGTATCCCGTACCAGCAGCTCCACCTGATAACCCTGCTGCTGCTGCCGCTCGTAGAGGGAGAAAAGCGACCCGCTCAATTGATTGAGGGGCATATCGGCAAACCCGGCCTTGAGATAGAAAGGCTTCTCGAAGGGCAGCGCCTGACAGACCACAGGTTTGTCCAACAGACCGTGACAGGCGTGCTGCAGCAGCCGTGACCCCAATCCCAGCGACTGGTAGTGGGGCAACAGGCGAAAGCCGCACAGATGGTAAAACTCCTCCTCGTCCCGCAACCGAACCGCCCCCACCAGCCAGTGAGCATCACGCACGACAAAGATCCGCTCGGCCAGATCCGGCACATAGTGGGAAAACGTCGTCTCGTAATAGTCCCTGATAAGGGAGAGGTCGGCGTCGCAGTACTCTTCGAAAGTGAGTTCCATCGCCAGCTTGCTTGTCACAGACAAATCCTTTGATAATCAGTTATTAGTGCCAGATACGGTGCGCTAATCCGACCACATGACGCCAGCACGATAGCATGCCTTTCGTCAACAAAAAAGCGGACGTCGTGGGCAGCTTGCTTACCCGGTGGCAGAGGCCATGACCCACCGCCCGACTGCCAAAACCGTGCTTTATGATGACAATCCTTTATTGCGGCAGATACTTTGATCCCGGTCACCGAATCGGATCATTTGCCCCCTGTTGGCCGCTTGTTCTGCCCTCGTCATGATGCTTTACTCAACATGGTCATCACAAGAAGGAGTATTAGGGTTGAAAGCATGGATGCTGGCAGGCCATATGTTGTTGATCCCCCTGAGCGGATGGAGCCAGACTCCCCCTCCCGCGGAGGTGATCTTCCTGACCGCCGCGCCCTCCCCCTTGCGTCCGAGCAAAGATGCCACTCCCGCCTCACAACCCGACACCGCTCAAACAGCGGCAGTCGCCACCAACGGCAAGAAGCAGATCCAGGTCTATAAATCGGTGCAGCAGAACGGGGTGGTTCGCTACTCCGATATGGCACCCGAACAGGGCCATTACGAGCTGCTGCTGTTCAATGACTGCTTCGCCTGCGATCCCAAATCCAGCGTCAACTGGCAAACCACAGGGCTGTTTCTCTATGACTATGCCAGCACCATCAAGGCGGCCGCCAAAACCTATCAGGTTGAGCCGGCGCTGATCCGGGCGCTGATCCATGCGGAATCGGCTTTCAATCCGCTGGCGGTCTCCCGCAAGGGGGCGATGGGGCTGACCCAGCTGATGCCCGCCACGGCGCGGGAGTTGGGGGTCGGCAATGCCTTGCTGGCGGAGCAGAATATCTTCGGCGGGGTGAAATACCTGGCGGGACTACTCAAGCAGTATGACGGCAACGTGGCGCTGGCGACCGCGGCCTACAACGCCGGCGCGGGCGCCGTACAAAAACATGGCGGTATCCCGCCCTATGCGGAAACCCGTGCCTATGTGGAGCGCGTCCAGCTCCTCCACCTGCGCTACAAAGAGATGCTGCAGGCCAAAGGGCTCTGAGGTTAGCCTCGGTTAATGCTCTTTTCTCGCCCCCCTCCAGAAACAAAAAACACGCCCGCAGGCGTGTCGATACCACACTTTGTTTCGCAAATGATTACTTCTGCTCAGTCGCCACCAGGCGATAAGCCAGCGCACCCAGAATGGCACCGACAATCGGGGCAACCCAGAACAGCCACAGCTGGCTGATAGCCCAGTCACCGACAAACAGCGCAACACCGGTACTGCGGGCCGGGTTGACCGAGGTATTGGTCACCGGAATGCTGACGAGGTGGATCAGGGTCAGGCACAGACCGATGGCGATCGGCGCGAAACCGGCAGGCGCACGGCTATCGGTGGCCCCCATGATGACAAACAGGAAGAAACCGGTCATCACCATTTCGCATACGAGTGCGGCAGTCAGACTGTAATCACCCGGAGAGTGCTCACCGTAGCCGTTGGAAGCAAAACCGGCAGAGAGATCAAACCCGGCCTGACCGCTGGCAATCACGTAAAGCACGGCAGCGGCGGCAATGCCACCCAACACTTGCGCCACGATATAAGGCAGTACACCGGATGCCGGAAAACGACCACCTGCCCACAGACCGACGGTCACGGCCGGATTGAGGTGGCAACCGGAGATATGACCGATGGCAAACGCCATGGTCAGCACGGTCAGACCGAAAGCCAGCGAGACCCCCAGCAGACCAATCCCGACGTGAGGGAAGGCCGCAGCCAGCACGGCACTGCCGCACCCGCCCAATACCAGCCAGAAAGTGCCCATAAACTCAGCAGCAACAGGTTTCACATTATTTCTCCCATTTGAGATAACACCGAACAAGACCCGAGAAGGGCCCATGCTTGAACAAGCGCAGCATTATGGGAGTGTGAGTCCAGATTGCGAACCCGGCAGGCGGGGCTCACTCAATGTGACCTTAGTCACAATTAGTTGATTAGATAAGGGATTTATCATTAAGACAGCCAGCTGCACATCTCATACCCAAGGGCGTCATGCGACAACTTGTGACACCGTTTAGCTCGAGTGCTCATCCCTTGAACGATATAAACGGAGGCGTGGTCAGTCTCCTGCAGGGGCAAAACGGCTGACAACCTGCCCCTGATGCTCAATCCACTCCATAAACATGGCGACGGGTCGGGCATAGACCTGACCATCCTGCTCGGATTGATAAATTACCAGCTGCTCCTGGGTTTCGGTATGCAAAGCCAGGGCAAGCACTTGATAGTAACCCCCCTTGAAGTGGCGATAGCGGCCTGGAACGGGTGCTTGCATGGGAAAACCTCGCAGAAGTGAACACCGATGAGCGAACCACATAAAGATGACACCATGAGTGCCATTCAACTCATCGAAAAGGGGGACGAAGACGATTTTTTACACAAGCCAATCGTGCCACAGGATCCGGATATTGCAACACAGTCAGGCAGCTTTGTTAATTCGTTCCCCATGTTTCACTAGTTAACCTTGGTTAGCACCAAAGATCGTGCTGAATTTAACGTTCTAGCAACCCTGTTTTAGGGCTAAAAATCAGGGAATTCTTCTAAAAAGAGGATTGTTCTAGCATTCAATTCTGTGAAGAATAGGGGAAAAGAAATTTGATACTAAAAATCGCCTTTTTCGCCAACGCGTCCCTGTGGGGAAGGAATCACACTCACCATGTTCACAATCGACAAGTCGCACAAGCTCGACGATGTCTGCTATGACATCCGCGGCCCGGTGCATAAAGAGGCTCGCCGTCTCGAAGACGAAGGCCACCGCATTCTCAAGCTCAACATCGGCAACCCGGCCCCGTTCGGCTTTGATGCGCCGGAAGAGATCATCAAGGATGTGATCCTCAACATGCCGCTGAGCCAGGGCTACTGCGACTCCAAGGGGCTCTTCTCTGCCCGTAAAGCGGTGATGCAGTACTACCAGCAAAAAGGGATGCGCAAGGTCGATATCGACGACATCTACATTGGCAATGGCGCCAGCGAGCTGATCGTGATGGCGATGCAGGCGTTGCTCAACAATGGCGACGAGATGCTGGTGCCCTCCCCCGACTACCCGCTCTGGACCGCCGCCGTCACTCTCTCCGGTGGCCATGCGGTGCACTACCGCTGCGATGAAGGAGCTGACTGGTATCCGGATCTCGACGATATCCGCGCCCGCATCACCCCGCGCACCCGCGGCCTGGTGCTGATCAACCCCAACAATCCGACCGGAGCCGTCTACGGCAGCGAGTTCCTGCTGGAGGTGATCGAGATCGCCCGCCAGCACAACCTCATCATTTTCGCCGACGAGATCTACGACAAGATCCTCTACGACGATATCTCCCACACCAGCGTCTGCACCCTGTGTGACGATGTGATGGTGGTGACTTTCAACGGCCTCTCCAAGGCTTACCGCGCCTGCGGCTTCCGTCAGGGCTGGATGGTCATCACCGGTCCAAAAGGCCGTGCTCGCGGTTATATCGAAGGGCTGGAGATGCTGGCCTCCATGCGGCTGTGTGCCAACGTGCCGATGCAGCACGCCATCCAGACTGCGCTTGGCGGCTACCAGAGCATCAACGAGCTGATCCTGCCGGGCGGCCGCCTGCGCAAGCAGCGGGACAAGGCGTGGGAGCTCTTGAACGAGATCCCCGGGGTTTCCTGCGTCAAACCCAAGGGGGCGCTCTACATGTTCCCGCGCCTCGACCCCAAGGTGTATGACATCCGCGACGACCAGAAGATGGTGTTCGACCTGCTGCAGCAAGAGAAACTGCTGCTGGTGCAGGGCACCGGCTTCAACTGGCCGGCGCCGGATCACTTCCGGCTGGTGTTCCTGCCCCGCGAAGAGGAGCTGGAGGATGCCATCGGCCGCCTCGCCCGTTTCCTCAAGGGCTACAAGCAGTAAGCAAGGCTCATGAAACAGGCTCCCGCGGGAGCCTTTTTGTTATCTGTGGCTTTATCCGTGCCATCAGCCGTGCAGCAGGGCGCCGGCCACCAGCACCGCCATGGTGATGAGGGCTACGCCGATGATAAAGGGCAGCACCCAGCGCACGAAGCGATCGTAGGGGATCTTGGCGAGCGCCAGACCCGCCACCAGATGGGCGGCAGTGGGGGCAAACAGGTTGATCCAGCCGGAGGCGGACTGATAGGCGGTGATCACCAGATCCCGGGAGATGCCGGAGAAGTCCGCCAGCGGCCCCATCAGCGGCATGGAGACAGTCGCCAGCCCCGAGGTGGAGGGGATGAAAAAACTCAGGATGATGTGCACCAGATAGGCCATCAGGATGAAGACCGACGAGGAGAGTCCGGTCACCAGCCCTTCAGCCCAATGCAAAATGGTGTCGATGATGACGCCCTGCTCCATCACCACATAGATGCCGCGCGCCACCGCAACCACCAGTGCCACCCCGATGAGATCCCGAGCACCGCTCAGGAAAGTCGCCACATAGTTGGACTCCGGCATCCGGTTGATCAGCGCAATCAGGATGGAGGCACTGAAGAACAGGGTCGAGAGCTCGTCAAACCACCAGCCAAAGGTGGGCAGCACGTCGATCCCCAAATCCGACCAAGGCACCACCGCATAGATCATCAGCAGGAAGGTGCCGAAGAAGACCAGCATGGTGAGTTTCTGCTTGCCGGTGAAGGCGAGGTTGCCGCTCTTCATCTGGGAGAACTCGTCGTCATAAACGATGTCGGCCAGCACGGAGCGGGACTTGTCCTGCTGCACCTGCTTGGCGTAGCGCATCACGAACCAGGAGGCGAAGATCACCAGCAGCAGCCACTGGATGACCCGCAAACCGATCCCCTCACCGATGGGAATGCCGGCAAAACCGGAGGCGATGCCGGTGGCAAACGGGTTGACGGTTGAGGCGAGCACCCCGACCCCGGAGCCGAGCAGGATAATCCCCGCCGCCACCATGCGATCGAAGCCCGCCGCCATCATCACCGGCACGATCAGCGCCCAGAAGGCCACCGTCTCCTCCGCCATGCCGAAGGTGGAACCACCAAGAGCAAAGAGAGCGATCAGCACAGGGATCAGCAGCCGCTCGCGCCCGGCAAAGCCGCGCACTATGGCCCCCACCCCGGCATCCAGTGCCCCGCTCTGCATGGTCACCGCGAGAAAACCACCGATGATGAGCACGAACAACGCCACGTCGGCCGCCTTGTGAAAGCCCTGAATGGGGGCCTTGAGCACCTCGAATACCCCTTGCGGGTGGGCGGGGAGTTCGGTGTAACTGCCGGGCACCGGCAACAGCCGCTCGTCGCCGCTGTAATCGGCCACGGCCGCTGCCGCCACCGGCTGCTGGGTCTTGGCGGTGACATAGTCATATTTGCCCGCTGGCAGCACCCAGGTGAGGGCGGCCATCAGGGCGATGATAATAAAAAGCAGGGTATAGACAGTGGGAAGTTGGCGCTTCTTGGGCGCCTCGTTTGGAGTGGTCATAGCTTCCGTTCCTCGGCAATGCCGTCTGTGATCCGATCAGCGCAAGACTAGCGGGTTTGATATGGGAAAAAGGTGATCGCTGATAATAAAATTCCGCAAATTAGCGGAATGTTTGCCAAAAAAACAGGGCCCCGCGGGGCCCTGTCTTCACTTGAGTCAAACTCAGAGCTCGACCACGTCGAATTTCACATCCGGATTTACATCCGCATCGTAATCGACCTCATCCAGACCGAAACCGAACAGGCGCAGGAACTCTTGCTTGTAGCCGGTGTAATCGGTCAATTCGGAGAGGTTTTCGCTGGTGATGGATGGCCACAGGTCGCGGCAGGTCTGCTGCACATCTTCACGCAGTTCCCAGTCATCCATGCGGATGCGAGCCTGATCGTCCAGCGCCATGTCGGACGCGTAGAGACGGGTGCGCATCATGCGATCCACCTGCTCCATGCAGCCCTCGTGAATGCCCTTCTCTTTCATGATCTTGAAAGCCATGGAGATATAGAGCGGCATCACCGGAATGGCAGAGGAGGCTTGAGTCACCACGGATTTCAGCACAGCCACGTGAGCGGTGCCGCCCTTGGCTGCCAGATCGCCACGGATGGCGGCAGCGGCGCGATCCAGATCTTCCTTGGCGCGGCCCAGGGTGCCATGCCAGTAGATTGGCCAGGTCAGATCGGTACCGATGTAGGAGTAGGCCACGGACTTGGCGCCGTCAGCCAGCACGCCGGCATCACGCAGGGCTGCCATCCACAGCTCCCAATCCTGACCGCCCATGACGGTGATGGTGTTCTGGATCTCTTCCTCGTTCGCCGGCTCGACGGTAGCGGTGATGATCTGATCCTTGTTGGTATCGATGGCGGTGGTGGTGTAGACCTCACCGATCGGTTTGAGGGCAGAGCGCACCACTTCGCCGGTTTCCGGCATCTTGCGCACCGGAGAGGCCAGGGAGTAGACCACCAGATCAATCTGACCCAGATCCTGCTTGATAAGCTCGATCACCTTGGCGCGGCACTCGTTGGAGAAGGCATCGCCGTTGACGCTCTTGGCGTAGAGGCCCGCCTCTTTGGCTGCCTTGTCGAAGGCGGCAGAGTTGTACCAGCCAGCGGTACCGGTCTTGGACTCGGTGCCCGCTTTTTCAAAGAAGACGCCGAGGGTGGCGGCGCCGCTACCGAAGGCAGCCGCAATCCGGGAGGCCAGGCCATAACCGGTGGAAGCGCCGATCACCAGCACCTTCTTGGGACCATTCTCGATGGTGCCCTTGGCCTTGGTATAAGCGATCTGGCGACGAACATTGGCTTCACAACCGACCGGATGAGTGGTGGTGCAGATAAAGCCGCGAACCTTGGGTTTGATGATCATATGGGGTCTCGGATCCGTTTAATGGATGAAATCGGGGCATAAGATACCTCATCTTGCCGCGATAAGGTGCTCTGATGTGTTGAACTGCGGCAAAAATGGGCATCCGAAGGTGGCAATCATGGTCCATGCCATGGTGCCACCTCACGGCAATTAGCAGGCAATGCGGGTGATGTGGCCATCCTGCAGCTTATAGAAGGCATCTTGGGGCAACTCCTGTGACCAGGTCGCCTTATAGTCGAGATCGGCATAGACGCCTCGCAACATGGCACCGAGCAGACCGTGGGAGATAACGATGGCCCGCTCGGCGATGGCAGGATCCTGCAACCACTGGTGTGCCCGGCGCTGAATGCTCTCGAAGCTCTCGGCCCCCGGTGCCTGCAGATACCAGTCCCCCTTGCCGGTATCGAGTTCGGGGTGGGCAAGACGCAGCGCCGGGATCTGGCAGCTCTCCCACTCCCCCATCCCCAGCTCCATCAAGCGATCGTCCCAGACGATGCGATCTGCCGTCAGCCCCAGCTGCTCGCACACCAGCAGCGCAGTCTGACGGGCACGGCCAAGCGGGCTGGCATAGACGGTCCAGCGGGCGGGATCCGCCAGTTCGGCGGCAAGGCGCCGCCCCATGGCGATGGCTTGCGCCTCGCCCTTGTCGGTCAGCTCGGAGTTGCAACGCCCCTGCAGACGCTGCTCGGCATTGAAGCGGGTCTGGCCATGGCGCAGCAGATAGATGAGTCGAGACATGATTTCTCCAGCACGTTCAGAGAGATAGAAAAATAAAGGGGGAAGATGATAGCAAATGAGCCCGAAGGATGGCCCAAACAGAGAAGCTAAAACGGGCGTAAAAAACGGGTCAAGGCTGACCCGTTTGCTGCCAATTTGGCCAGATTAAACTGGCTCAGCCCTTCTTGATCTCCCGCAGATAGCGGTAGATGGAGTGGACCGAGATCCCGAGCTGGCGCGCCGCAATCTGGGCGCTGTCTTTTAACTCGAAGATCCCCATGTCGTGCAGCTGGTTGACGATGACCCGGGTCTTCTGGGACGGAGGCACAGCCTCGTTGCCACGCACCTCGGCACTGACGGTGTCGATGGTGCTGTTGAGCGCTTCGTCGATGTTGCGGGCGAACACCTCCGGGGTGGCATGGCTCTCGTGGGGATGCATGCACTCCGGCATCATGGTGCGCAGCACGGATTGCAGCGGAGCATCCATGTCGCTGTTAATGCAGAGCAACCCGATGGCCCTGTGCTCCCCGTTGCGGATCACGGTCGTGATGGAGCGCAGGGTCTTGCCGGTGGCACACTTGGTCATGTAGGGGCTGGAGATATCCTGCCCGCTCTTGAGCTTCATCATCGCCAGGTTGGTGATGGGGGCGCCGACACTGCGGCCGGTGATATGGCCGTTGGCAATCTTGACGATCGAGGGATTGCGCGCATCCAGACTGTGGAGCAGCACTTCGGTGTGCTGGCCATACATGGCGGCGATGCCGTCCACAATGTTCTCCATCGACTTGAGGATCTCAAAATCGCTCGGACTCAACTCTTGCAGCTTCACAATGGGACCTTCTTGCAAGGGTTGCTGCCGGACAATGGACGCCGGGCAGCAACCGACAGGGACATCAGGCGGACATGATATCAATAATGGTGCTGTCTGTGGCAGACATGCCCTCCTTCACCATCTGGCCGACGTTGCGGATGGTCTGATCCACGTCACCTGCGACGATCCCCTGCTCCGACACCGAGTGGCTGTTGAGGGCCATCAGGAAGCCGCGCACCGCCGCACCGGAGGAGGTACTCACCTTCATGGCGCAGGAGGCTTTCGCCCCGTCACATACCATACCGGCACTGTCGCTCAGTACGTTCTGGATGGCGAAGCAGGATTGCTCGAAGCTGCCGCCCGCCAGATAGACCATGGCCATGGAGGCGGCCGCGCTGGTCACGGTATTGCCACAGAAGGCCGACAGCGGCGGATAGTGGGACTTGATATAGATGGCGCCCAGATGGCTCATGATGAGGGCGCGAGCCAGCTGCTCTACGCTGGCCGCAAAGCGCTCGGCAATCACCATCACCGGAATGGTGGCGGCAATGCCCTGGTTGCCGCTGCCGAAGTTGCTCATGGCTGGCAGGGTCGCGCCCCCCATGCGGGCATCGGAGGCAGCCGCCGTCATCATCACGATGCGGTTCATCACATCCTCGCCGATGAGACCGGCATTGATGTTCTGCTGCATGGTGCGGCCAATCTCCAGGCCATAGGGGTTGTTCATCCCCTCGGCGGAGAGCTTGCCGTTAAGCTCGGAAGCTTTGAGGATGAACCTGATCTGTTCGAACTCCACCTGAGTGGCGAACTCGTAGATGGCGGCGATGCTGATATCGACGCCATCGCAGATGGAACCGGTGGCGCCGCCCTGGCTCTGGTCGGCGGTGAAGGTTACCTCGCCATCGCGGCGCTGCTCGACGATGCGGGTATGGCCGCCGCAGAGGGTCACTTCGGCGCTGTGCTCTTCACCCTTGTCATCAGTGCCATAAACGGTCACGCGGCAGAAGATAAACTCGGGGGCGGCGGTGCGACTCACCTGCACCTTGCCGGCATCGATCAGCTGCTGGGCACGCTCCACCTGTGCTGGCTGGATCGCGGCCAGCACCTCCAGCCCGGCGTCGGCGTTGCCACCGATGGCACCGGCCGCGGCCGCAATGGCCAGACCGATCTTGCCGGTCCCCGGCACATAGACACCCATCGAGTTTTTATAGAGATTGTCCGACACTGCAACCTCGAGGCGACCGGGCTCACAGCCCAGTTGCCGGGTGGCGACCGCTGCGGCATAGGCGGCGGCAATTGGCTCGGTACAGCCCAGCGCTGGTTTGACAACCTGTTGAATAATCTGCAGATACTGCTGCCACGCTTGTTTCATCACTTGAACCTTTTTATCAGCATTAACGAGCGATATGGGCGATCGCTTCCACTTCAACCTTGACGCCCATCGGCAGATCCTTCACTGCGAAGCAGCTGCGCGCCGGACAATCTTTCTGGAAATAGGCTTTATAGACCTCGTTGAACGCGGCAAAATCGCTGATCTCGGCGAGGTAGCAGGTGGTTTTGAGCACGGTATCCAGCGAGCCGCCAGCGGCTTCCAGCACGGATTTCAGGTTTTCCAGTGACTGGCGGGTCTGGGCGGCAATCCCCCCTTCCACCACACCACCCTGCTGCTTGCAGACCGGCAACTGACCGGAGGTAAAGATAAGGTCGCCATAGGCAGTGCCGTGGCTGTAGGGACCGATAGCGTCAGGTGCCGCTGCTGCTGTGATGATGCGTTTCATATAGCCACTCCTGTTTGTGCAATTTTTTTTGCAATCATGAATCTCATTCCGTTCAACATTATTTGCTTTTTATTTTATCCATTCAACAAAAAGATACAAAAATGGCGTTTAAAGGCACCTTTCGGCCTCAATATAAACCGTGATCACCATCCTGATTTGAACAAAAGTACTCTTATGGGCATTGTTTATGACAGTTTTATTCAACTATATTTGCGCCGATTTCCCACATCCCTACAAAAAAGAAGGTTTTAATGGACGCGCATAGCACTACACTCGCCAGCCCCGTGATGGGCACGCTGGAATGGAAAGAAGCGGTTCGCTTCGACAGCACCGACTGGGGCTGGATCATCATGAGCATCGGCATGGCCATCGGCGCAGGGATCGTCTTCCTGCCGGTACAGGTGGGTCTGATGGGCTTGTGGGTCTTTCTGCTCTCGGCGGTGATCGGCTACCCCGCCATGTACATGTTCCAGCGCCTCTTTATCAACACCCTAGCCACTTCGCCGGAGTGCAAGGATTACCCCAGCGTCATCACCGGCTACCTTGGCAAGAACTGGGGTGTGCTGCTCGGCGCGCTCTACTTCGTGATGCTGGTGATCTGGGTCTTCGTCTACTCCACCGCCATCACCAATGACAGCGCCTCCTTCCTGCAGAGCTTCGGCGTCACCGACGGCCTGCTCTCCGAAAACCCGCTCTACGGTCTGGTGCTGATCTGCGGTCTGGTGGCACTGGCCTCGCGCGGTGAAAACCTGCTGTTCAAGATCTCCACCTTTATGGTGCTGACCAAGATCAGCGTGGTGGCGGTGCTCGGCCTGATGATGGTGGACAAGTGGGATGCGGCCAACATCACCGCCATGCCCGCCGCCGGTGACTGGATGAAGGATGCCATCATCATGCTGCCCTTTACCCTCACCTCCATCCTCTTTATCCAGAGCCTGAGTCCCATGGTGATCTCCTACCGCTCGCGGGAAAAGTCGCTGGAAGTAGCCCGCTTCAAGGCGATGCGCGCCATGAATATCGCCTTCGGCATCCTGTTCGTGGTGGTGTTCTTCTACGCGGTCTCCTTCACTCTGGCCATGGGCCACGATCAGGCGGTCAAAGCCTCTGAAGAGAACATTTCCGCGCTGGCCATGGTAGCCCAGGGGATGCCCGGCCAGACCCTCAAGCTGCTCAGCCTCACCCTCAACATCTTCGCGGTGATGACCGCCTACTTCGGCGTTTACCTCGGTTTCCGTGAAGCGTGTCAGGGTCTGGCGATGAACCTGTTGCGCCGGGTGCTGCCGGAAAACCGCATCAACAAAGGATTGGTAGGCAAAGGGATCATGGTGTTTACCGTCATGCTCTCCTGGGGTGCCATCGTGCTCAACGCACCGGTACTGAGCTTCACCTCCATCTGCAGCCCCATCTTCGGTATGGTGGGTTGCCTCATCCCGGCCTATCTGGTCTATCAGGTACCGGCGCTGCACAAGTACAAGGGCACCTCCCTCTACATCATCATCGTCACCGGCCTGCTGCTCTGCGTCTCGCCCTTCCTGGCGTTCAACTGATCGGTTTCCCCTTATCGACCGCGGGTCACCTTCGGGTGGCCCGTTTTCTATTGGCTCGGCTGACGGCGCCCCCGCCCGGAAGTAAAAAGCCAAGGGGATCACAACTTGCAACCGGCCATCACCCAAGGGAGGCCGCTCGGAGTACTATTCAGGCAACACGAATCACGCCCGCACTCAGGTATCGAGGCTTAACATGAAATGGATTTTCAACCCCGCCATCCGGCTGGGCAATCAGCTCTCCTTCAAATACAAGTTCCTGCTCTGGTCCTGCCTGATGCTGCTGCCACTGGCCTACAGCATGACCAATCTGCTGGGGCGGCTGCATGATGACAACGTCCAGGCCAACCGCGAGCTGGCGGGAGTGGCCAATCTCACCCCCGTGCCCGCTATCGAGCAAGCCCTGCTCACCCATCGCAATCTGGTAACCCGTCACGCCTATGAAGTGGATCCGGTCGGTGATGATCAGGTCAAGGCAGCCGCACAAGCCGTTGATCAGAGCCTGCAAGCCTTTGCCGACACCCGCCAGAACAACCCCTCCTTTGAGGTGATCCAGCAGGGCTGGGCCGCCCTGCAGAGTGAAGCGGGCAAGCTGGAAGTGGAACAGAGCAACCTGCGCCACGACAAGCTGCTGACCGAGGTGCGCCACCTCTACAAGCACATTACCGCCAGTAGCAGCCTGATCCAGGATCCGGCGCTCGGTACCTACTACATGGTGATCCTCGCCAGCGAGCGGTTGCCGCAGCTGCGCGACCTGCTGGCTCAGGTGCGGGATCGCGCCGCCACCATCGCCGATTTCGGCCTGTTTCAGGCAGAGGGCTACAGCGGCCTGCGTTTTCGTCTCGACCTGATCAGCGCCACTCTGCAGGAGCTGGAGGCCGATCTGACCCTGCTCTACCAGATTGAACCGGCCTATCGCGCCGAACTGGGCCAGCAGACCGATGCTCTGATACAGCTGGTGCGTCAGGGGGTCGAGACCATGGAAAACAAGATGATGAAGGATCAGCTGGTGCAGCTCTCCACCAAGGAGGTGCAGGCACTGGGGGATAAGATGGACGAGGCTATCACCGCGCTGGCAGGCCAGGTACGCCAGCGGCTGGAGGCCGACTTACATCAGCGGCTGGCCGCCAACCAGCTCCACTTCTGGTGGGTCACAGCGCCGCTGACCGCCAGCTTGCTGCTCTACCTCTACCTGATGATCGGCGCCTATCTCTCCCTGCGCGACACCGTAGGGCGGGTGCGTGATATCGCCGCCCGGGTCAACGCCCAGGATCTCAGCCAGCACATCGAGATCGTCGGTCAGGATGAGCTGGCCGCCATCAGCCGGGATTACAACGTGACCCTGGAGACCCTGCGCACCCTGATGCTGCGAGTGCGGGAAAATGGCGTCACAGTAGTGGAGAGCGCTACCGAGATCGAAGCGCGCACCTGCCGCTCGCAGGAGGTCATTGCCGATCAGCAAGGGGAGACCCATCAGGTCGCTACCGCCATCAAGGAGCTGGCTGCGACTTCACAAGACATGGCGGGCAACGCCCTGCAAGCGGCCCGCATGACCCAGGAGGCGCAAAACGTGGTCGGTCAGGGCGAGGATGTGGTGGAGCGCACCATCAAGGCCATCGACCATATCAACCGCGAAGTGCTGCGCACCGCCGACACCATAGGCCTACTGGAGCAGCAGTGCAGCCAGATTGGCGGCGTCATCAGCGTGATCCGTAGCATCGCCGAACAGACCAACCTGCTGGCCCTCAACGCTGCCATCGAAGCGGCCCGGGCCGGTGAGCAGGGTCGCGGCTTTGCGGTGGTGGCCGACGAGGTGCGGTCTCTTGCCAACCGCACCCAGGGGGCCACCGTCGAGATCCAGCAGATGATTGAACAGCTGCAATCCGGCGCCCGCGCCTCGGTCACCGCCATGTCGGCGGCTAGCCATGAAGCGCAGGAGGGGGTCGGGCTGGCGCAGGAGGCAAAACAGGCTTTCGGCGCCATCACCGAGAAGGTGGATCGGATGGTCGATACCAACGCCATCATCGCCAGCGCCATCGAGCAGCAGGGCGCCGTGGTCAACGAGATCGAACGCAATGTGGTGCGCATCTCCGATGGCAGTGACGAGGCGCTGCAAGTGGCCAACGCCGCCCGCGATGCCGCCCGCCAGATCCACCAGCTCACCGAACAGCTGCGCGCCATGGTACAGAGCTTCGTGCTGTAACAGAGCGCTGACAAGCCGGGCTCAACGTGAGCCCGGCATTATCCCGGTCTCGCATCTCCCGACAACATCTAGGTTGAGCGGATCATTCAGAAAATCGCTGCTCCCACTTGCCGGGCAAACGCCAACAAAGTAGTCTCGAACGAAAACAAAATGCGGCATTCCTGACACGCACAGTCTGCGACGTCGAGGCAAGCAAGCCGCCTGCGAGCCACAGATTAAAACCAGCGTCACGTCATCTATCACCCGCTTCAAGCGAGGATTTACCCATGGCCAGATACCAGTTTTTTACCATTCCGGCGTCCAATCGGCAGCAATACACCTTTATCGACATGGCATCACCGACTTTTCTGAGTGAAAAGGCGGCACTGCTGACCCAAGGATTCGAGGTGGAGGAGGACTTTATTGACGCGACCACTCCACGGGAGGCCGTCGAGAAGTACCAATCCAATTTTCTCTACGTGGCGGATGAGATAGGCAAGTCCGATAGCAGCTATGCCGCAGCCGTCGCCATGCTGGAGATTGGCAAGGGGTTATTGGGTAATAAAACCCGCTGAGATAAGGTACAGCAGTGAAGAGTGGTGGCCATCGTGGCAACGCGCCCGATGGCCATATGGCAAGATATCAATTCGGTAAGTCAGAAGCGCCCCAGCTGCTGGAGCATCTCGATCAGCTCCTCTTCGCTGCTCGGCTCATAGGCCAGCTGAAGGCTCGGCGCAGCGCCTCCCATCAGCATGTAGACGTTAGTGCTGCAGTGGTCGTAGTGATCCCACTTACCGTCGATACAGACGTCGGTATAGCATCTCGGGTCCCTTTTCAGTTCCATATGCACATCCTTTTGTTACATCCCATCAACATCACTCCTGACCGTAAGACAACCCGCTGCGACCTATCTTGATACAGATCAAGATGTGCAACGGCAGTGCTCCTGCGGACGCAACTCCCGCAGTTTTCCTCCCGGATGGCGTTGTGCAGCGCAAGTCCTCCTTTCTTCTCTTCCCTGCCTTGAGCCTGACTACACTTAGCCCTGTCGACCCACACCACCATCTGGAGTCATACCGATGAAACCGAGGCTTTCCACCCCCACGATTTTCTCGCTCTTGCTCTGTGGCGCACTGCTTGTGCAGCCTGCACTTGTGCAGTCGGCCAAGGCCGCCATCGACCCCAAGCCTGCCAGTGAATTTACCATCAAGGCAAACCAGCAGGTGCTCAATACCCTGCCCTTCAATGACAAGCAGGATTTCGAGGATGCCCAGCGTGGCTTTATCGCCAAACCGGAGACCCTGACCATCAAGGATGACAAGGGCAACGTGGTGTGGGATCTGGAGCAGTACAAGAGCTACATCGGCCTCGACAAGGCCGCGCCGGACAGCGTCAACCCCAGCCTGTGGCGCAATGCCCAGCTCAACATGCAGTACGGCTTGTTCAAGGTCACCGACAAGATTTACCAAATTCGCGGCTTTGATCTCTCCAACATCACCTTT
Organism: Aeromonas sp. S12(2024); assembly: GCF_041402305.1. Classification (NCBI taxonomy): domain Bacteria; kingdom Pseudomonadati; phylum Pseudomonadota; class Gammaproteobacteria; order Aeromonadales; family Aeromonadaceae; genus Aeromonas; species Aeromonas sp. S12(2024). Next base: position 51,498 of record NZ_JBGLRB010000003.1, on the reverse strand, counting down.
ATCGAAGGCAACAAGGGATGGCTGGTGTTCGATCCGCTGATCTCCCCGCAAACCGCCAAGGCGGCGCTGGCCTTCATCAACAAGACCCTAGGGGAGCGCCCGGTCACCGCGGTGGTCTACAGCCACTCCCACGTGGATCACTACGGCGGTGCCGCCGGTCTGTTCAACTCGCTGGACGAGGTGAAAAAGAACGGCGTCGAGATCATCGCGCCGGAAGGATTTACCGAACACGCGGTGTCGGAGAACGTCATCGCTGGCAATGCCATGGCTCGCCGCGCCGTCTACATGTACGGCGCCCTGCTGCCGCGCAACCCGCAGGGGGGCGTCAACGGCGGTCTGGGGCAAACCACCTCCACCGGCGTGCCCTCGCTGCTGCTGCCGACCCGCTTTATCACCAAAACCGGTGAAACGCTGACGGTCGATGGCGTCAAGATGGTCTTCCAGATGACCCCGGGCACCGAAGCCCCGGCCGAGATGAACACCTGGTTCCCGGACAGCAAAGCATTGTGGATGGCCGAAAACACCACCAACACCATGCACAACATCCTCACCCTGCGCGGCGCCCAGGTGCGCGATGCGCTGAAGTGGGCCAGCTTTCTCAACGAGACCATCGAAACCTGGGGTGATCAGGCCGAGGTCAAGTTCCAGAGCCACCACTGGCCACGCTGGGGCAATACCAACATCGTCGACTACTTCAAGAAGCAGCGTGACCTCTACAAATACATCCACGACCAGTCGGTGCGCCTGATGAACATGGGCTATACCGGCGAGGAGATCTCCGAGCAGATCACCCTCCCCCCCGAGCTCAACGACTTCTGGCCGAACCGCGGTTACTACGGCACCCTGCGCCACAACAGCCGCGCCATCTATCAGCGCTATATGGGCTGGTACTCCGGCAACCCCTCCGATCTCGACAACCTGCCCCCAGAAATGGTCGGCCCCAAATATATCGAGTTCATGGGGGGCGAGCAGGAGGTACTGAAAAAAGCCAAAGCTTCGTTCGACAAGGGGGAATATCGCTGGGTAGCAGAAGTGCTCAAACATCTGGTGTTTGCCAACCCGAACAACACAGAGGGCAAGCTGCTGCTGGCAGATGCACTGGAGCAGCTGGGCTATCAGGCTGAATCCGGCCCGTGGCGCTCCGTCTATCTGCAAGGCGCCTATGAGCTGCGCAATGGCGTTCCCAATGTTGGCGGAACAGTCACCGCCTCACCGGACACCATCCGGGCCATGAGCCCCAGCATGCTGTTTGACTATCTCTCGGTGCGCATTAATCCCGAGAAAGCGGCGGGCAAGAAGATGGTCATCAACATGGCGTTCACCGACATCGGGGAGAAACATACCCTGAGTCTGGAGAACTCGGTGCTCAACCACACAACCCGCTATGCCGCCAAGCCTGATGTGACCATTACCCTGAGCAAGAAGACGCTGGATGATATCCAGCTCGGTCAGGGCACCATGGAGCAGAAGATCGCCAACGGCGAGATCAAGATCGAGGGGGATCAGCAGAAGTTCAGTGACTTCATCAGCCTGCTCGACAAGTTCAACTTCTGGTTCAACATAGTGACGCCATGATGCAACGCACCTTGCGCGCATGCATGGTCCTGCTCTGCCTCATCCCCGGGATGGGGCAGAGCTGTGGTTATGATGCCCTTTATCCCAATCCGTTCGAACAGAGCTGGCCCGGCACGGTCAATATTGCCATGGCAACAGCGACTGCGGTGAGCCGTGAGCAATTGCCCCCCTTGGCAGCCCTGACAGGCGAAGCCGGCTTCTCCCGTAGCCAGGCATGGCTCCAAACCCTCAAACGTCGACTCCAGCAGGCAGAGGTAGGCGGCGGGATCTCCATCCTGCTTATCGACTCAGGACTCTGGTCCAGAGTACGAGGCAAGGAGTCCCTACTGCTCCAGTTGCACACCAGCGGCCCAAACCCCAAAGACCGGGTGATGCTGCTGAGTGAAGCCGCCATCAACGCCATGTTGAATGGGTCGCTCACCATCGAGCAGGGACTGCAATTGGGTATTGTGGAGCTGCAAAGAGACGACAATCAGCAGTTGCAGCGGGATCTGCACAAGGCGCTGAGCTCGCAGACCTGACCACCACAGGAGAAACAGATAGGACAAAGGGAGGCAAATGCCTCCCTTTTTTATGCCTTCACGGCGAACGTCAAGCGCGGGCGCTTATTCGTCTTCCAGATAGGCGTAGCCTTGCAGGCCCAGCTCCAGCTCGTCGAGCAGGGCTTTGCGAGTGGCATCGTCCAGCGCCGGGTGAGCGGCGATCCGCTGGTAGTTTTCGCGGATCACGGACGGGTCGATGTTGACGTAACGCAGCAGCTGGTCGACGGTGTCGCCGCGCACCACGTTGCGAATGTCCATCTTGCCCTCTTCGTCCAGCCACACTTCCGCGCAGTGGGTGTCACCGAACAGGTTGTGCAGATCGCCCAAGATCTCCTGATAGGCACCGACCAGGAAGAAGCCGACGTGGCACTCTTCGTTCTCGCCGTAGACCGGCATTGGCAGGGTGCTCTCGACCCCCAGACCGTCGACATAGTGCTCGACCTGACCGTCGGAGTCACAGGTGATATCCATCAGGATACCGCGACGGCTAAGCGGACGATCGAGACCAGCCAGCGGCATCACCGGGAATACCTGACCGATACCCCAGGCATCCGGCAGGGACTGGAACAGGGAGAAGTTGGCAAAGCACTTGTCCGCCAGCTTTTCACTCAGCTCGTCAGCCAGCGCACGGTGGTTGCGGTTGACCGGGTTGAGCATCTCTTTGAGTGCCAGACAGGTGTTCTGGTGCAGCATCTCGGCCCAGGCACGCTGTTCAAGGTTCAAGAGGCCCATGGTGTACTGGGTATTCACGTCACCCAGATCTGCCACCGAGTCATGGAAGATCTCCAGCAGGGAGGGATCTTCGCTGCGCAGATCCAGCCAGCCTTTCCACATGTTCTGCAGAATGGTCGGTGCATCTTCGTCCGGCGCGCTGATGTCGTTCATCTCCACCCCTTCGGCACCAATGATATTGGTGACCAGCACGGCGTGGTGGGCAGTCAGGGCACGGCCGGACTCGCTGATGATGGTCGGGTGCGGCAGATCGAACTCGCGGCAGACATCACCGATGCCCCATACCACGTTGTTGGCGTACTCGGAGAGGCTGTAGTTGGCGGAGCAGTGGCTCTGGGAACGGGTTCCCTCGTAGTCCACGCCCAGGCCACCACCGACGTCCACTACCTCGATGTTGGCACCGAGGCGACGCAGTTCAGCATAGAAACGGCCGCACTCGCGGATGCCGCCCTGAATGTCGCGGATATTGGCGATCTGGGAGCCCAGATGGAAGTGCAGCAGTTGCAGGCAATCCAGCTTGCCCAGCCCGCGCAGACGTTCGATCAGCGCCAGGATCTGGGAGGCGGAGAGACCAAATTTGGACATGGAGCCACCGCTCGATTCCCACATGCCGGAGCCGGTGGAAGCGAGCTTGGCACGCACCCCGATGTTGGGCTTGATGTTGAGACGAGCTGACTCGTCCAGCACCATTTCCAGTTCGGAGGGCTTCTCCACCACGATGTAGACCTTGTGGCCCATCAGGTTGCCCAAGAGGGCGTGGCGGATATATTCGCGGTCTTTGTAACCGTTGCAGACGATCACCGAGCCTTGCTCATGGTGATGGGACAGCACGGCCAGCAGTTCCGGTTTGGAACCAGCTTCCAGGCCAAGCCGGGGCTTGTCGCTGTAGGACTGGCTGATGGTCTCGATGACACGACGCTGCTGGTTTACCTTGATCGGGTAAACGCAGAGGTAGTCCCCTTCATAGCCAGACTTCTCGATGGCCTGACCAAAGGCGTTGAACAGCGCATCGACCCGACTCTTGAGGATGTCAGGGAAGCGCAGCAACACGGGGGTGGTCAGCCCGGACTGACGCAACTGTTCGATGGCGTCAGAGAGCACGATATGCGCGTCAGGGCGTGATTTGTCGGGGGCGACGGTCACATGACCGGCGTCATTGATATTGAAAAAACCCGCACCCCAGTAGGGAACGTTGTAGACCTTCAAGGAGTCCTTGCTGGACCAGTTAGTCATGGGCTATGCCTCGCAAATGAGCGACCCAAAGTCGCCTTCGTTACCCTCAATCACATCCAGACCATCTAGTGCAGAGTAAGGCGAGCGCTGCCATCACGAGACGCAGCCACCCAAACCAACGCTTTGCACATCGCGGCAAGCCAGAGGCTGCCTGGTGGATCTTGGGGAAGTAACGAGTCTTGATGTGGGGCTGGTGGCTTTACATCAAGCTCAACGGTATGCGGTGCCACTATGCCGTGGCGCCGCGGTACTTTGATGACAGACGACATCAGCCACGCCGTCAGTTCATCATTCGGCAGCGATCCCGACAGAAGGAGAGGGTTCCAAGGAAGAGAAGCGAAGGCGCCAGCACGCATGCGTGTTGATAGACGACAACAACCACAGCCCACCTCACCGTCAGTGACCGCCCATGACAAGGGAAGATGATGAGCCGGTGGCCCACTCGGTCAAATGAAGGATGAGAGTCTGTTGTTCTCCCTGATACCGGAGCCTAACCGGTATTAAAGAAACCATTCCCCAGCAGTGTCTGTCGTTTCTGCGTGCCTCGCCCTATAGGCGTATGATCGGTCGGGTTTCTGGCGGCTCTGCCTGCTTCAGGGTTGCCCTTGGATCGGCGCGGAGTGTACACACTTACCGCGGGCAGTGACAATAAAAAATAGTGTTCAAAATCCCCTTTTAATAAGTCGATCAAATCTTGCTGGCGGGCAGGCGGGCTCTGGGATGGCGCAGGTTATGCGACAGCCCGGTTTCCCCTTGAAAAGTGTGTGAAAACGCCATGATTGGGCTGACGCCTTGCTGTGCGGTCGCTGAGGGGAATTTGGCCGCCACCGCCAGCGCCTAAATATCGCAATAAATGCCACATTTATGCGATCTCCCTCCCGGACGTTGCCCCGCGCGCCGCACATTCGCCGCTCTTCCCTTGCGTCAAAAAATGGGAAAAACCTGCGCTGACGCAATGAGTGCCCCGCACGGATTAGCCACAATGACCGCTCACAATCGGTTAGAGGCTGACTAATGGATACCCTGCTTGAGCGTTTTCTGCGTTACGTAACTTTTCATACCCGCTCCGATGAGACCAATCCAGCCTGCCCCAGCAGCGAAGGCCAGCTGATCTTTGCCCGCGCCCTGCAAGAAGAGATGAAGGCGCTGGGGCTAACCCGGGTCACCCTGGATGAGCACGGCTACCTCACCGGCTGCCTGCCGGGCAACCAGCCGGACGCCCCCGCTATCGGCCTGATTGCCCACATGGATACCGCCGACTACGAGGCGGAGCACGTAGTACCGCAAATCATTGAGAACTATCAGGGCGGCGACATCTGCCTTGGCAAGGGTGACGAGGTGCTCGCCATCCGTGACTACCGCTTCCTGAAAAACTATCTGGGTCAGGATCTCATCACCACCGACGGCACCACCCTGCTGGGCGCCGACGACAAGGCAGGCATTGCCGAAATCCTTACCGCCATCGACCACCTGCAGGCCCACCCCGAGATCCCGCGCGGCGATATCTGGGTCGGCTTTACCCCGGATGAAGAGATTGGCCGTGGCGCCAACCTGTTCCCGCTGGAGAGATTCCCGGCCAAGTGGGCCTATACCGTGGATGGCGGCGAACTGGGCGAGCTGGAGTATGAAAATTTCAACGCCGCCAGCGCCACGGTGCGTTTTATCGGCAATAACGTCCACCCCGGCACCGCCAAGGGGAGCATGATCAACAGCCAAACCCTGGCCGCCCGCTTCCACGCCGCCATGCCTGCCGAGCAGACCCCAGAGTGCACCGACGGGTATGAGGGCTTCTTCCATCTGGCCCAGATGAGCGGCACCGTGGAGGAGAGCACCCTGCACTACATCATCCGTGACTTCGACGACGAGCACTTTGCCGCACGCAAAGCCGAGATACAGAACCGGGTGGCCGCCCTGCAGGCCGAGTATCCGAAGGCCCGCATCGAGCTGACCCTGACCGACAGCTATCGCAACATGCGCAGCCAGATCGAGCCGCACATGCATATTGTCGAGCTGGCCAAGGCCGCCATGGAGGCCGCCGACGTGGTGCCGAAAATCAAGCCCATTCGCGGTGGTACCGATGGCGCCCGCCTCTCCTTTATGGGCCTGCCCTGCCCCAACCTCTTCACCGGTGGCCACAACTTCCACGGCAAGCACGAGTTCATCCCGCTGCAATCGATGGAGAAATCGGTCGCCACCCTGGTGGAGCTGGTGCGCCTCACCGCAGCCTGGCGCGGTTAATCGGTAGCTGTCATTACCAGGGCAAAAGGGGGAGCCGGTTTGCCGGCCCCCCCCTTGCTATCTGGCCATCACCCATCAACAAAGGGAAACCGGGGAGAGTCGCGCAGGGGCAACTGGCTGCCACTGCCATCAAACTGTCATCCCGCTGACATGTCGCGGGAACAGTGTCACATCATGCTGGGAGCAACGGATCGCCGGAGCCCTCCAGATGTTCACTATCGATACCCTGCTGACCCAGCACTTCCCCCGCCTGCTTGGCTACCCCCTGCTTACCCCGTTGTTCAAGCGACTGCTGGGCTGGCTGCTCAACGAGCAGGCCTTTGCCGACTTTGCCGCACGCTATCCGCACCTGCGCGGCCTCGACTTTGTCGAGCAGGCGCTGACCCAACTCGATTTCGACTATCGGGTCAGCGAGGCGCAACTGGAGCATATTCCCGCCAGCGGCCGGGTCATTATTGTTGCCAACCACCCCATCGGCTCGCTGGACGGACTGGCGCTGCTGCAACTGCTCGGCCGCATCCGACCCGATGTGAAGATCGTCGCCAACCAGCTGCTGGCCCAGCTCGCGCCGCTGCACCCTTTGCTATTGCCGGTGGACAACATGGAGGGCAAGACCGATCGACAGGCCATCCTCGCCATGAACGAACACCTCGCCCATGAAGGGGCGCTGGTGATCTTCCCCGCAGGTGAAGTATCCCGGCTTGGCCTCAAGGGGGTGAAAGATGGCCCCTGGCAGGCAGGCTTTATCAAGCTGGCCCAGCGCACCCGCACCCCGCTGGTGCCCATCCATCTGGGGGGACGCAATAGCCTCTGGTTCTATCTCGCCTCCTGGCTCAACAAGCCCGCCTCCGCCCTGTTGCTGGTACGCCAGCTGTTTCGCCAGCAGGGGCAAACCCTGCCGGTGACCATAGGGGCACGCATTCCACTCGGCAGTTTTCAGGACCTGCCCGCCAAGACGGCGGCGCGGCTGGTGCGCAACCACCTCTACCGGATTGGCCGTGGCAAGGCGGGGCGCCTGCAGACCGAGGCCCCCATCGCCCTGCCGGAGGATCGCCGCCAGCTCAAACAGGCCATCGAAAGCTGCGAGCAGCTCGGCACCACCCCGGATGGTCAGGGGATCTACCTCTACCGCCGCCACGAACTGAGCCACTCGGTGATCCTGCGCGAGCTGGGGCGACTGCGGGAGATCGCCTTTCGCGCAGTGGGGGAAGGCTCCGGCAAGCGGCGGGATCTCGATGGCTTTGACAACGACTATCACCACCTGATCCTCTGGGATCCGGCCCGACTCGATATTATCGGCGCCTACCGGTTCGCCCCGGTGGCCGAGCTGCTAGCCAGCAAGGGGAAGGATGGCCTCTACAGCCACACCCTGTTCGGCTTTGAGGATAAGCTGCTGCCCCGGCTGGAGCAGGCCATCGAGCTTGGCCGCAGCTTTATCCAGCCCGCCTACTGGGGCAAGCGGGGGCTCGATTATCTCTGGTTCGGCATCGGAGCCTATCTGGCCCGCTATCCCCGCTACCGCTACCTGTTTGGCCCGGTGTCGCTCTCCGGCAGCCTGCCGCCGGCGGCCAAGGATCTGCTGGTGAGCTTCTACCGCCAGCACTTTGCCCCCGAGCTGGCGCTAGCCCCCTCCCGCCGTCCCTACCCCGAGACGCAACCTCTGTTCGAGGGCGTGGATTACGGCGCCGATCTCAAAGCACTCAAGGCCCGTCTCGACAATCTGGGCTGCGCCATCCCCACCCTCTACAAGCAGTACTCCGAACTGTGCGAGCCGGGCGGAGTGCAGTTTATGGATTTTGGCATCGACCCCGACTTCAACCACTGCATCGACGGGCTGGTGTGGGTCGATGTGAGCCGCATCAAGTCCCACAAGCGGGCCCGCTATATCGGCAGTCATCTGGCCGAGCCGCGCTTATAACCCTGCAGGCGCCAGGCAAACAGCCAAATGCAAAAAAGGAGAGAGGCCATCACCTCCCTCTCCTTTCGCTCTCATGCTCAGTACCTTTTCGAGGCACTCGGCCCATCTGGCGTTACTCGGCCGCCTTGCGATCCGAGTGGCCGAGATCCCGCTCAGGGGCGATGACGTCACGCACCCGCTGCTTGATCTCCTTGGCCTCGGGGAAGCCGTCATCGACCACCCGATCCCACACCTGCACCCCGCTCACCAGAATGCGGAACTCCCCCTTGCTGGCCGGCACCAGCGCCACCTCCCCCAGATCGCTGTCGAAGGTGGATAGTAGCTCCTGCGCCAGCCAGGCGGCGCGCAGCATCCAGCGACAGAGGGTACAGTAGCGGATTTCGATGCGGGGTTTGCTGATCAGGGTTTCAGACTCGGTCATGAGTGACTCCATAAAAAATCGGCCAATGGCGGGAAGTGGCGTACCGCTGCCCAATGGCCGATCCCGGTTTGGTCAAATCAGTGCTGATCAACACCATGAAAATCGGCCAGCCAATGGCGGGCAATGGTACGCATCGCCGATTCTGGCAGCTCGAACAGGCCGGGAGCAAGAGGGCCTGCCGCCAGCATCCGGATCCCTTCCATGATCTCCGCCAGCACCAGATAGACATATTCACCAATCACGGCGCCATGGACGAAGTTGACCGCCTCGCCCCGGTTGAGCAGGTAGATCTGGGTACCATCCGGCCGGTTGAGGGCCAGCACATGGGGGCACACCTCTTCGCTCGGCCACGGCAACTGGGCCAGCGAGAAGGCAAACTCGTCGTCGGCCGAGGTGACCGAGGCGACCATGGTGCCGGGGCGCAGCGCCTGCAGATCCGCCAAATCCAGCGAGCCGTTGCCGGTAGAGCAGATCACCAGCTCGGCGCGGCTCAACGCCTCGGCCTTGGTGATCAAGCGAAAACCGTGAGAGAGCGCTTCGACCTGTCGCAGCACATCGGTCTCCACCAGCCCGAGATGGAGGTTGCGACAGCGCAGGTCGCGGGCGATGCTACGCCCCACCTTGCCATAGCCAAACAGCGCCGCCTCGCAGACGTTGAAAGTACGGTTGAGATTACGAGCCAGCGACTCCGCGGAGTAGACCACGCTCAAACCAATCTGGATATCCTCGGCCTGCTTGAGGGGGCTGCGAGCCACCGACACCACAGGGGTCGCCAGCACCTCCTGCTCATAGCGTTGATGGCCGTTCTCGGTCATCTCCACCACCCCGAGGAAACGGGGGCCGAAGTATTCACTCAAGATCACCTGGGTTTTGGCAAAGTAACCACCAATATCGAGGATCAGCAACCGCTCGTGGGGGGCCACCAGCGGTGCAATCTGCTGGATGATGCTGTCGGGTTCATTGGTCCAGCGTCGGTTGAGGGGCAGCACCGGATAGTGCTGGGATACCCACTCCAGGGTCGGGCCGTGTACCGATTTCGGTTTGGGTAAAATGGCGCCAATCCGTCCAATCTGACCGAGAGCGTCGATAAAACGGGGGCGATCGGGAAGCAGATGAGTGACCAGCAGAATGCAGAGACCATCGATACGTCCCTGTCCGGTGAAATGGCGAAAAAACAGATGCTCAGATCCTTGACTGCGCAACTGTGGCCTCCTTATGTGCCGCAAAGCAGGCAAACAGAACCCGGCGCGGCCGGGTTCTGTGTGTGTCCAAATAAAATGAAAATCCTTTTTATCTGAAACACATATGGGGCTCAATCATTATCTACCAAGAGTATGAGCGAGTATGCAAAAATGACTGTAATTGCCTGTTTTTCATGCAAAAATCAGTACAAAGAAGCAGCAGGCCACACCCACCACAGGCTGAGCCCGGTTCCCGCGGCAGCGAGCAAGATCAACCCACCCCAACGCACTGGCCACGGTTTGTCACGCAACGCCCACTCCAGCAGCGGCAGCAACCAGACCGGCAGCAACACCACCAGCGGCACCTCCACATATTGCCAGGCCAGCATCTGGACGAAGGCGAGGGCCAGCGCCAGACCGGCGGGTGCTACCTTGATGCCAACAAAGGTGGCAAGCAGGGCGCGAAAACCGGCAAAAGCAGCCAGCGCACCGGCCAGCTGGGCAATCAGCAGGCTGCCATCGATGCCGATCACCAGCGCCAGCCAGATAAAGCCGAGGGCAAACCCGAGCCCTTCGCGGCTGTCACCGCGCAAGGTGCTCCAGCCAAACCAGAGGATGGCGGGCAGCAGCGCCAGCCAGATCCCGGGTTCGCTCGCCAGTACCGATGCCAATCCCTGCCACCACACCAGCGCACTGATCACGGCAAAGAGCAGCAGCGAGCCGCGCAGATCGTTCACCTGAGCCGCGATGACGGGGACCAACAGGGTTAGCGGCAGCCACTGCCACGCCTTTTCCGGTATGCCATAGAGGCCACCGAGCAAGGAGCCCACCAGCCAGAGCGCAAGCGCGCCCCACAGATAACCCAGTCGCGGCCAGCGCCACGATAGCAAAGCGGCTCCCAGAGGAGCCGCCAGGGTTTGCAGCAGAAGTTCCGCGCCCATTACTTGCGCACGCCTTCGACAAACAGGTTGATGTTCATCTCGTCCGGGATGCCGGGCAACATGTAGTTCACGCCAAAGTCACTGCGCTTGATGGTGGTGGAGGCGTTGAAGCCGCTGCGGTAGCCGCCCCAGGGATCCTTGCCCTCACCGATCTTGACCAGATCGAAGGCCACTTCCTTGGAGACGCCGTGCAGAGTCAGAGTCCCTTTCAGCACGCCTTTATCCTTGGTGCCCTCGTAAGCGGAGCTGACGAAGGTCATCTTGGGATACTGCTTCACGTCGAGGAAGTCCGGACTGCGCAGGTGCTTGTCGCGGGCCTCGTGATTGGAGTCGACGCTGGCGGCATCCACTTCAAAGCTCGCCTTGGCGGCCGCCGGGTTGGCGTCATCCATGCTGAAGGTGCCGCTGAAGGTGTTGAAGCGACCCACCAGCTCGGAGAAGCCCAGGTGACCCACCTTGAACTGCACCGTGGTGTGCGCCGCATCCACATCGTAATCCGCCGCCATCAGAGGGGTAGCCATAAACAGGCAGGAGGCCAGCAGAGCCTTGGTCATTTTCATCCGTTCGTTCCTTCATCTTGGGGTTCACATCAGTGGTTAAAATGCTAACCTCGTTCTGAAGATGAATAATCAGTGATTTATTAAATTCATTATTTACTGAGGATGGAAAATGGACCAGATCGCCGCCATGCGCACCTTTATCAAGGTGGTGGAGTGCCAGAGCTTTACCAAGGCCGCCAACCAGCTCGGCATCTCGGTCGCCATGGCCTCCAAACTGATGCAGCAGCTGGAGGAGTCCCTCGCCACCCGGCTGCTGTCGCGTACTACCCGTCAGGTCAATCCCACCGAAGCGGGCCAGTTCTACTACCAGCGCTCCCTCGCCCTGCTGGCAGAGCTGGAAGAGACCCACAGCCAGCTGACCCACCACAACCAGCAGCCCAACGGCACCCTCAAGCTCTCGGTGCCGATGGACTTTGGCTATCTGCACCTCTCCCCCGCCCTGCCGCTGTTTCGCCAGCGCTTTCCCGACCTCAAGCTCGATATCGAGTACAGCGACCGGCGGGTAGCGCTGGTGGAAGAGGGGTTCGATCTGGCGCTGCGGATCGGCCACCTCAGCGACTCCTCGCTGGTGGCGCGCCAGCTTGCCACCATTCGGGTCGAGCTTTGCGCCAGCCCCGCCTATCTTGCGCGCAAGGGCAGACCGGAAAAACCCGAGGATCTCAAGCAGCACGACTGTCTGATCTACACCCTGACCCAGCCGGAGTGGCACTTCAAACGGGGAAGCGAGCAGCAGAGCATCCGGCCACAGGGGCCGCTGCGGGCCAACAACGGGGTGGCGCTGACCCGCGCCGCTTGTGATGATCAGGGCATCATATTGCAGCCCACCTTTATCGTGGGGGAGGCCCTGCGGTCAGGGCAGCTGGTCAGCCTGCTGCCGGAGTGGGACAAGGGAGATGTGGGACTTTATGCGGTCTATCCGCACCGCCGCTTCGTCTCGGCCAAGGTGCGCTGCTTTATCGAGTTCGTGCAGGAGCGCTATCTCGCCCCGCAACAGTGGGATGCGCCGACCTGATGGTCAACGCTGACGGTTTGCTCTGACTTTCAGGCCTGCTGGCCCGGCAGACAACCTAACGTTGGCTGGGGGCCGCTGCGGGGGCGAGCGTTGCCAGCAGACGCGCCTGCTCGGGGTGCAACTGCCAGCGTGGCAAACGGGTGCGTATCACCGACAACTGCTGCTCACTGAGGGCATAGGGGAGCGCCACTTCAATCTCGGGGCAGTCAAACATGGCGGCCAGCTGCAGGATCAAAATGAGGTTTGCCTCGTCGGTCTTGTGCTTGTTGACCCGTTTGCGGATCTCGTGGCGCAGCTGGGTTTCGGGGTCCTGGGTCATCGCCTGCCAGCCGAAACCGAACAACGGCACCAGCGCGCTGACAATCCCCAGCGCCGTCATCGGCTGCTTCGGGGGATGATAGAGTGCGTTGAGATCCAGCCGAACAGGATTCTGACGAACCTCACCCTCACCAAATAAAATCGTTTTCGTCATTGGATTACCCGTTATATTCCACTAGACTGCGCCGCATATTTTACCCCGATATGCCAACGAGGTGCTGATGCTAAGCGATATCGAGATCTCCCGCCAGTCCCCCCGTCTCTCAATCCACGCGCTGGCCGAACGCCTCGCCATCCCCCAGCACCAGCTCAGCCCTCATGGCCACTACAAAGGCAAACTCAGCCTCGACCTGCTCACGTCTCAGCCCAAGCAGAGTGGCAAGCTGGTACTGGTGAGCGCCATCACCCCGACCCCACTCGGTGAAGGGAAGACGGTGACTACCCTTGGCCTCTCCATGGGGCTCAACCATATCGGCCAGCCCAGCATCGCCACCATCCGCCAGCCGAGCCTCGGCCCGGTATTCGGGGTCAAGGGGGGCGCTGCCGGTGGCGGCCACGCCCAGGTGGTGCCGATGGAGGAGATGAACCTCCACCTCACCGGCGATTTTCACGCCCTGACTGCAGCCCACAATCTGGCGGCGGCAGCCCTCGATGCCCGCCTGTTCCACGAACAGAAACTGGGTGCAGAGTTCACCGCCAAAACCGGCCTGCCGCGGCTCGATATCGATGCCGACAACATCCTCTGGCCGCGCACCCTCGACATAAATGACCGCGCCTTGCGCCACCTCACCATAGGTCAAGGTGGCGCAGCCGATGGGGTGGAGCGCAGCGATCGCTTCGTCATCACCGCCGCCTCCGAGCTGATGGCCATTCTGGCGCTGGCGAGCGATCTGAAAGACCTGCGCCAGCGCATCGGCCGCATCCAGCTGGCCCGCGATATCCACGGCAAGCCCATTACCGCCGAACAGCTGGAAGTGGCGGGCGCCATGACGGTGCTGCTCAAAGATGCGCTGCAACCGACCCTGATGCAGACCACCGAGCAGACACCGGTGCTGGTGCACGCCGGCCCCTTTGCCAATATTGCCCACGGCAACTCCTCGGTGATCGCCGATCGCATCGCCCTTGGTCTGACCGACTATGTAGTAACCGAAGCAGGTTTTGGCTCCGACATGGGGCTGGAGAAGTTCTTCAACATCAAGAGCCGCCAATCCGGTATTACCCCCGCCTGCGTGGTGCTGGTGGCCACGGTGCGCGGCCTCAAGGCCAACAGCGGCCTGCTCGATATCCGCCCGGGCCAGCCGCTGCCAGCCAGCCTGCAGGGGGAAGATCTGCCAACCCTCAAGCAGGGCTGCGCCAACCTCGCCTGGCATATCCGGAACGCCCGCCGCTACGGGGTGCCGGTGGTGGTCGCCATCAACCGCTTCCCCACCGACAGCGAGGCCGAACTGGCGCTGCTGGCCCATGAAGCGCAGCAAGCCGGTGCCTGTGGCGCAGCCATCTCCAACGCCTTCACCCAGGGTGGTGCCGGTGCCAGCGAGCTGGCCCGCGCCGTGGCGGCCGCCTGCGAGCAACCCGGCAAGGTGAAACTGCTCTACCCCGACGAGGCGAGCCTCGACGCCAAACTGGCGACCCTGGTGGAGTGCGGCTACGGCGGCCGCGGAGTGCAGCTCTCCGACAAAGCCCGCCAGCAGCTGGCGCAGCTCTCCGCCGAAGGGTGGGATCACTTGCCCATCTGCGTGGCCAAGACGCCGCTCTCCATCAGCCACGACCCCGCCCTCAAAGGGGTACCGACCGATTTCGAGGTGCCCATCGACGAGGTGAAGCTCTGCGCCGGTGCCGGCTTCGTCTATGCGCTGGCGGGCCCCATCATGACCATGCCGGGGCTGGGCAGTCTGCCTGCCTATCGCCATATCGATATCGATGAGAACGGCGAGATAATCGGCCTGAACTGAGCCCTTCCACAACCCCAGAAACAACAAGGCCCCGCCAATTGGCGGGGCCTTCTGTTATCCATGCATCAACCCTTAGAGGGTGAAGCGCTGGGTCATATGGTGCAGGGTGTTGGCCAGCTTGCTCAGCTCGACGCAAGCCTGGGCGATCTGATGAGCGCCCTGGGCATTCTCGTCAGCGGCATTGTGAATATTGACGATGCTGCGGTTGAGCTCTTCGGTCACCACATTCTGCTCTTCGGTGGCGGTGGCGATCAGGGTGTTCATGTCGGTGATGCGCACCACGGCACCATTGATGGTCTCGATACTGGTACCGGCATCCCGTGCCAGACCGACACTCTCCTGCATCTGGTGACGACTCAGCTGCATGGCGTTGCCCGCCTCGGCGGCGCGGCTCTGCAACAGCTCGATCATCTTGCTGATCTCGGCGGTGGAGTCCTGGGTCCGCTGGGCCAATGAACGCACTTCATCCGCAACGACCGCAAAACCACGCCCCTGCTCACCGGCACGGGCCGCTTCGATGGCCGCGTTAAGGGCCAGCAGGTTGGTCTGACCGGCGATATCGCGGATCACATCCAGCACCACGCTGATGTTGGCGCTGTCGGCCTCCAGCTGCTGCACTACTGTACCCGCCTGCTCAATCTTGACCGACACCTCTTCAATGCTGGCAATGGAGCTGCGCACCACTTCGCTGCCGGCAGCGGAGGTGCGGGAGGCATCCTTGGCGGCACTCATGGCATCCGTGGTGTTGCGGGCCACTTCGTTGACGGTGGACTGCATCTCGTTCATGGCGGTCGCCACCTGGGAGACTTCGTTCTGCTGGATGGCCATGCCGCTGGCGGACTGGCTGGAGATGGCGCTCACCTCCTCCACTGCGCTGCTGAGTTGGCTCACGGAGCCGGCGATCTCGCTCACCAGATCGGAGAGGGAGCCCTGCATCCGGTTGATGGCGGAACCCAGCTGACCCAGTTCATCGCGGTTGAAGCGGCTGTCACGGATCCACTGCTGCAGTTCGCCCTGACCCAGATCGCCATTGGCAATACGTTGGGCCTGACGGGCCAGCATGATCAGCGGGTCGCGGATCTGGCGGGTCAGTACCACGGAGAGCACCACCACAAGGATCAGACCGAGTACCAGCGCGATGGTGACACTCAGATTGGCGGATTGATAAGAGTCGACAATATCGCTGCGGGATTCAGACGCATAACCATGGTTAATCTGGATAAGGGAGGCCACTGACTTGCTCAGCGCGGTGTAAAGGGGAACCCCCTCTTCAAGGAAGATGCGTTGTGCTTCGGCAAGCTGATCGCTGTCTTGCAGCTGTTGGACTCGCTGGTGCAGGGCGACGTAACGATCCCAGTCAGATTTCACCGTATCGAAGGTACGGCGCTCCGCCACATCCTCAGGCCAGATCGTCTTGTCATGGGCAATCAGCTGCTGCGCGATCGCGTTAAGCTGCTGACTGGCAATATTCCGATATTCAGCCCTTTTCAGCGGCTCGGCAGCCACCACGAAATAACCCAGCTCATAACGACGCAACTCACCGAGAGAATCCCCGATCGCGCTGGTGCGATTGACCGCTGGCAAGATGCTGTCGGTAAACCGGATGGCAACATCATTCATGTTGCCAAACTGGACAAGGGAAAAACCGCCGATAAAGGCGACCATCAAACCGAGCACGGCAAAGCCGGCGGTGAGTTTTTTGCCTATGGTCATGGAACTGGTATTCATGGGATATCCTGGTGGTCGTTAAATTCGTAGCACTCGTCCGGTTCACGCCCTCCTGGCATGAACTATCTGGCCACCTGTTCAGTGGCACACCATCCAACCTTGATGAATATCTCTGAATTCCATGAGCGGCAGCGAGAGCCGTGAGGGGGCGCTAGAGTAACCGGATTGTGACGGTTCGGAAAGAGTCTGTCCGGTTACTTTTTGTAAGGTGAAAACGAGGTTTTTTTCGTGCTCGATTAAATATACCGCTCAGATGAATAAATCGAAAAAATACATAACGTTTGCATAGTGCAAGCCGCACGGGCCAAGCCGTTGCAGGCCGCCACTCTCATCCGGAACCAATGAAAAACGCCAGCAATGGCTGCTGGCGTCTCGTTTATTCAGCGTGGCGGTTACAAAACAACCGCCATCTTATCCGCGCAGGCCGCCCAGAAATTCGGCCCGGGTATCGGGCTGGGTCTTGAACACCCCGCCGAGGGAGGTGGTGGTGGTATAGGAGGTGGAGTCCATCACTCCGCGCGCCTTGACGCAGTAGTGGGTCGCCTTGATGCTGATGGCCACATCCTTGGTACCGAGCAGGGTCTGCAGCGCCAGCAGGATCTGCTGGGTCAGCCGCTCCTGCACCTGGGGACGGCGGGCAAAGAACTGCACGATGCGGTTGATCTTCGACAGGCCAATTACCTTGCCACGAGGGATATAGGCCACATGAGCCATGCCGTCGATGGTGACGAAGTGGTGTTCGCAGGTGCTGGTGAGGCTGATGTCCCGCACCATGATCATCTCGTCCACCTGCATCTTGTTCTCGATCACCGTCACCTTGGGGAAGGTGGAATAATCGAGGCCGGAGAAGATCTCGTTGACGTACATCTTGGCGATGCGGTGCGGCGTCTCGGCCAGACTGTCATCGGTCAGATCCAGCCCCAGTGTCTCCATGATGGAGCGCATATGGCCTTCGATCTTCTCCCGCTTCTGCTGGCTGTTAAGCTCGTTGGTGACCAGGGGGGTTTCCAGTCCCTGGGCTTCGAGGGCAGCCCTGACCAGCAAGGCTTCCGGACTTAAGGTTGTCATTATCTTCTCTCCCACGCTCAGGGACTGTGAGGGCAGCTCAAGGAGCAACCCCTTATGTTATTGCGGCGTACAGGGCCGATGGTATCGCTGTAATGGTCGCCACACGGGATGTGACGGCCATCTGTTATGGCGGCATAGTAAACGGCCATTGCCGCCAAGATTCAAGTCAACTTGTGCGTCACCTCATACTTTATGGCCATCTCCCCCCGTTTCAGCGCCGATTACTCCGAGATTCCCTGCCCATCCCCGGGGATTTTTGTGATAATCCCGCCTTCAATCATAGAAAGAGGTCATGACGATGGGATTTGATACCAGCGGACTACTCCCCTTAAGCGATGCCCTGCAAGGGATGCTGGAACAACTCGCCTGCTGCTGCGACAGCGAGCAGCAGCCCCTGCCAGAGGCCCTTGGCCGGGTTCTTGCCAGCGACATCGCCTCTCCCCTCGCCGTGCCCCCCTTCGACAACTCCGCTATGGACGGTTACGCCGTGCGCCTTTCGGATCTCACTGCTGGCACCCCGCTCATCATGGCGGGCAAAGCGTTTGCCGGTCAGCCCTATCAGGGCGAGTGGCCCGCCGGCCACTGCGTGCGGATCATGACCGGCGCCCCGGTTCCCGCAGGCACCGATGCGGTGGTGATGCAGGAAGAAACGCAGGCCGACGGCGATCGGATCACTTTTCTGGCACAACCCGAACCGGGCCAGAATATCCGCCGCGCCGGCAGCGATATCGGCAAGGGCGCCTGCGTGCTGCCAGCCGGTACTCGCCTCACCCCGCGCGAAATGCCACTGCTGGCCTCCCTCGGCGTGGCTACCGTCACGGTGCGTCGCCCGCTGAAAGTGGCCATCTTCAGCACCGGCGATGAGCTCAAACCGGTTGGTACCCCGCTCGCCCACGGCGATATCTATGACTCCAACCGCTATGGCGTACGGGCCATGCTGGCGCGCATGGGCTGCGACTGCCTCGACCTTGGCATCATCCCGGACGATCCCGCCCAGCTACGCGCCGCCTTTATCCGCGCCGACGAAGAGGCCGATGTACTCATCACCACCGGCGGCGTCTCGGTGGGGGAAGCGGACTTCACCAAACAACTGCTGGACGAGCTCGGCGAGATTGGCTTCTGGAAGCTGGCCATCAAGCCGGGAAAACCATTTGCCTTCGGCCGCCTGCCCCGCGCCTGGTTCTTCGGCCTGCCGGGCAACCCGGTCTCCGCCATGGTCACCTTCGATCAGCTGGTGCAACCGGCGCTGGCCAAGCTGGCGGGCCAACGCTTCGAGCGCCCGCTTCAGCTGCAAGCCATTGCGGCCGAACCACTCAAAAAGAGCCCGGGCCGACTCGACTTCCAGCGCGGCATCCTGAGTCAGGGGCCAAACGGCCTCGAGGTGCACAGCACCGGCTCGCAGGACTCCGCCGTGTTCAGCTCCCTGTCGCGAGCCAACTGCTACATCGTTCTTGAACGGGAACGGGGCCGCGTCGCCGCGGGCGAGACGGTGACCGTGGAGCCATTCGGGGGATTGCTGCTGTGAGCGAGATCCTGAGCGACGCCGAACTACTGCGCTACAACCGCCAGATCATCCTCAAATCCTTCGATTTCGAGGGGCAGGAGGCGCTCAAACAGGCCCGTGTGCTGGTGATCGGTGCCGGAGGCCTTGGCTGCGCCGCCAGCCAGTATCTGGCGGTGGCCGGGGTTGGCCAACTCACCCTGGTCGATTTCGACAAGGTGGAGCTCTCCAACCTGCAGCGTCAGGTGCTGCACAACGATGAGCGTATCGGCCACGACAAGGTGGACTCTGCCGCCCGCTCGCTGCGCGCCCTTAACCATTGGCTAACGGTCGAGACCCATACCGCTGTAGCCGATGAGGAACTGCTTGATACCCTGTTGCCCCAACATCAGCTGGTTCTCGACTGCACCGACAATCTGGCCATTCGCAACCTGCTGAATCAAAAGGCACGCCAGCACAGGGTACCGCTGGTCAGTGGCGCCGCCATCCGGCTGGAGGGTCAGCTCTGCAGCTTCACCTGGCAGGAAAATGAGCCCTGCTACGCCTGCCTCAGCGCCCTGTTTAGCGAGCAGGCCCTCACCTGTGTCGAGGCCGGGGTACTCGCCCCCGTGGTGGGTCTGGTGGGCAGCCTGCAGGCACTGGAAGCCATCAAACTCTTGGCTGGGATGGGCAAAAGCTACAGCGGCCGCCTGCTGATAATCGACGGCCTGAGCGGCACCTTCCGCGAGATGAAGCTACCCAAGCGCCCCGACTGCCCCGTCTGCTCCCATCCTTGACGCAAACGGGATCAAAAAAGCCGAACCCTGTGGTTCGGCTTTTTGGTACCTGCACCTAACAACCCCTTCCTCAATGGGTCGTGAGGATCCGTTGCAACAGGTGATTAAAGCCCGAGGGATCTTCCGCGGGCCAGGCGTGGTGGCCATTGGGGGTGTGGATGGTGGCGTTGGGCAAGGCGGCAAACTGCTCTACCCGTTTGGCCAGCGGCAGGTAGTCGTGACTGGTGGAGATGATGGCCACCGGCTGCCAGATGGAGCCAAGCCGGGCGCGTACCGACCAGCCGGGTAACGCCTCCAGCAGCGCCTTGTAGGTTTTCTTTTTATTGCGCACGAAACGCAGCCGGAAGGTGTGGCGCACCTGTGCCAGATCCGGGCCCGGGAAGAGCTCGCGTCCCAGCCACCAGGCGAGCGGGCGCATACCGAACCAGCGCAGCCACTTGAGGCGCTGGGCGTAACGCTCCTGCTCTTTGGGGCTCTCCAGCAGAAACTCGCTAAAACCGTTGACCAGCACCAGCCCCTGCACCTTGTGGGGCAGTTGCAGCGCCAGCTCCAGCGCTACCATGGCCCCCAGCGACAATCCCACCACCCAGGCGGGTTCTGGCTGTGCATCGAGCCAGTTCACCACATCGGCTGCCAGGGTCGCCACGTCAAACGGCCCCTCCTGCATGCTCTGGCCGTGGCCGCGCAAGTCCAGCGCCACCACCCGGTAGTGTTCGGAAAACCGTTCGATCTGCGCCTGCCAGTCGAGGCTGGAGGAGCCCAGCCCATGCAGCAGCAACAGCAAGGGGCCCTCTCCTGCGCTGCGCAGGGCAAGACCATTGAATTTCATCACCTGATTGCGGCGCATCAGTGTATTGCCTCTCGACTCATCACCTGAACCATCTCTCGTTGTTATGTTGCCCGTGGCCATCCTGCCACGTTATCAGCACGGCGCCCAATCAACCCTCGCTGACCAGACTCACCGCCTTGATATAAGCGTAGATCTGCTGCTCCGGCGCCAGCGCCAGCCGCCTGGCGGAGCGGCTGGTGATCCGGGCCAGCAGTATCTGCTCACCCAGCGCCAACTGCAACAGGGTCTGGCCGGGGCGCACCTCGCGCACCGCCAGCAGACGGGTGATGAGACAGTTGGAGAGGCTGGAGTGCTCGATGGGGGCCGTGGCGATCACCACATCCCGCCCCGCCACCTTGATCTGCAAGGGGCCGCTCTCATCCGGCACCTGGGTCATGGTAACCCGCAGTTGCTGCTCACCAAGCTGCAGGGTCGCCATCTGCTCCTCTTCATCGTAGTGAGAGAGGGTCGCCGCCAGCATCACCCCGGCATCGTCACGGCTGGCGAGTGACAGGTCAGTACGGGCGAAAATCTCGCTCGGCCGGCCTTGCGCCTCCACCCTGCCACCTTCCAGCAGCACCAGCTGATCGCAGAGCAGGCTCACCTCCTCCATGGCGTGGCTGACGAAGATCATCGGGATGCCGCTCTCCTGCTGCAAGCCCTTTAGCACATGGGCCTGATGGATGCGGCTGCGCCGATCGAGCGCAGAAAAAGGCTCATCGAGCAGTAGCAGATCAGGCTCGGCCAGCAGCGCCCGCCCCAGCGCTACCCGCTGGCGTTGACCGCCAGAGAGGGCATGGGCAGGCAGCCCCAGCAGATCGGCAAAACCGAGTCGCGCCGCCAGCGCCTCGGGCTGCCAGCGCCCTCGCCCCTTGCGGGCCGCCAGTTGCAGATTGCCGAGCACCGTCAGATGGGGGAAGAGGCGCGAGTCCTGAAACACCAGTCCGATCCGGCGCGCTTCGGGCAGCAGTTGAGCATACTCCCGATCGCGCCACCGCAAGCGATCCCCGCTTCGGCGATCTAGCCCAGCGATGATGCGCAGCAGTGTGCTCTTGCCGCAGCCTGAAGGGCCGAACAGGCCGAGGATCCCCCCCAACTCGAGGGTCAGTACGCAATCGAGGGTAAATGAGCCAAACTCGCGCCGGGCATGGAGGTTCAAGGCATGGCGGTGCGGCACGTTCACAGGCGGCATAGTAGCGGGCTGGTTCATCCAAACACTCTCCGCTGTCGGCGCTGCAACACACCGTAGACCAGCACCAGCATCACCAACGAGAAGGCCATCAGGCCGCCCGCCAGAATATGGGCGTTCTGATAGTCCATCGCCTCCACATGATCAAACAGGGCGATGGAGAGCACTTGGGTTTCGCCGGGGATATTGCCGCCAATCATCAGCACCACGCCAAACTCCCCCAGGGTGTGGGCAAAGCCGAGCGCCGCCGCCATTACAAAGCTTGGCAGGGTCATCGGCAAGATGATGTGGAAGAAGCGCTCCAGCGGGCCGAGCCCCAGGGTCGCAGCAGCTTCCAGCTCCTTGTTGCCCATGTTGACGAAGGCGGAGGTGAGCGGCTGCACCACAAACGGCAGCGAATAGAGGATGGAGGCAAACAGCAGGCCGAGAAAGCTGAAGGCGAGCGGGGCGCCAAAGGTGTCGCGCCACCAGGCGCCGAAACCATATTCGGGGGAAAAGGCGAGCAGCAGATAAAAACCCAGTACCGTGGGAGGCAGCACCAACGGCAGTGCCACCAAGGCCTCAACCAGCGGCCGCAGCCGGTTCTGACTGCGCGACAGCCACCAGGCCAGCGGCGGTGCCAGCAACAGCAAAATCGCTGTGGTGCAGGCCGCAAGCTTCAGGGTGAGCCAGACCGCCAGCAGATCCCCTTCACTCATTGCCGACCTCCCGGTTGATAAATGCCCCCAACGGCATGGAATCCATCCTTATTGCAAAGAGTGGCCGACCCGAAGGCCGACCACTCAGGGTATCGCATCAGGCCCATCCCCCTATTGGGGCAGGGCATAACCCGCAGCCTTGATCTGCGCCTGACCCGGCCCCTTGAGCCAGGCGACCAGCGCCTCGACCGCGGCGCCTTTCTTCAATACCAGCCCCTGCTGCTCGATGGGGGGATAGAAGCTCGCAGGCACCGCCCAGGCTTCGCCAGTCTTGCCCGCTTCCACCAGATTGGCCCAGGCGACAAAGCCCAGTTCGGCATTGCCGGTGTCGACAAATTGCCAGGTCTGGCCGATGTTGGCGCCGGTCAGCAACCGGTACTGCTTGGGATCAATCTTGAGATGGGTGAGGGTCGCCATGGCGGCTGCACCATAGGGTGCGGTGCGGGCATTGGCGATGGCGAGGTTGCCCTTCCAATTGCGCAGGGTCGCCTCGTCAGGGGCTGGCCCCCCCTTCTTCCACAGCCCCAGCTGGCCGATGGCGTAGGTGAAGCGATCGCTCCCCTTGCCCTCTTTTTCCAGCTTCTCGGGGGTCGCCACATCGGCGGAGAGGAAGAGATCGAACGGTGCGCCGTGACTGATCTGGGTGTAGAGCACTCCGGTGGCGGCAGACGAGATGGCCAGGGTGTGGCCGGTCTTGGCGGTAAACTCCTTGCCAATACGATCTATGGTGCCCTTGAAGTTGGCAGCCACAGCCACCTTCACTTCATCAGCCTGCACGGCACCGGTATGCAAGGTGGCGGCGCAGACGCCTGCGATGACAACAGATAACAGCGGTTTCATTCCCTTTCTCCTGATGGGGCCCGCACATCCGTGCCCCTTGGCGGGGCCGTGGTTCCCGTTGAACCTGCCCCCCTCATGATGAACAGGTCAGGCTTGCCAGCGGGCAGCGGCGGCGTTGTCGCGATCAAGCGCCTCGACCCAGCGTTGCACACCCTCGGCGGTCAGCTCTTTTTTCCAGAACGGCGCCCGGGTTTTCAAGAAATCCATGATGAAGTGACAGGCATCAAAGGCTGCGTCGCGGTGGGCACTGCTCACCGCCACCAGCACAATCTGATCGCCAAGCCACAGCTCGCCGATACGATGAATGAGGGTACACTCCTGCAGCGGCCAGCGGCGGCGGGCCTCCTGCACAATATCGGCCAGCGCCTTCTCGGTCATACCGGGGTAGTGCTCGAGGGCCAGCCCCTTCACCTCCTCCCCCTGATTGAAGTCGCGCACCTTGCCAACGAAGGTGACGATGGCGCCAGTGTCTGGGCGGGTGGCGAGGCGGGCATATTCATCCGCCAGCGAGAAATCCTCCCGCTGCACCTGAATGCGATCTGTGATGGTTGCCTCGCTCATCCTTAACCTCCGGTCACTGGTGGGAAAAAAGCAACCTCATCGCCATCGTTGATGGGGGTATCGAGGGGCACCAGGGTCTGGTTGACCGCCACCAGCAGTTTGCCCACCTCAAGGGCCAGCGCCCACTTGTCGCCGCGCTCACAAAGCGCCGCGCGCAGTTGTTCGGCGGTGGCGTAGTCGCATGGCAGGCTCAGCTCATCGCAGGCCACCAGCTCTCTTACTTGCGCAAAAAACAGTACCTTGATCATGCTTGCTCCCCGCTATTTGACCCCAGCTGAAAATGGCCGGACTTGCCGCCCTTTTTCTCTACCAGTCGCACCTGTTCGATCACCATGTCCTTTTGCACCGCCTTGCACATGTCGTAGATGGTCAGCGCCGCTACCGACGCGGCGGTCAGCGCCTCCATCTCGACACCAGTCTTGCCGGAGAGCTTGCAGAGAGTGCGGATATGCACCCGATTCTCCTCGGCCAGCGGCACTATCTCCACCTCGACTTTGGTCAAGGCCAGCGGATGGCAGAGTGGGATAAGATCGGAGGTCTTCTTGGCGGCCATGATGCCTGCGATGCGGGCGGTAGCGAACACGTCCCCCTTGTGGTGCTGGCCGCTCAGGATCAGCGCCAGCGTCTCGGGGGCCATGGCAACAAACGCCTCGGCGCGGGCTTCGCGCTCGGTCACCTGCTTGTCGGTCACATCCACCATATGGGCTTCGCCGCTCTGGTTCAGATGCGTCAGGTTGGGCTGGGTCTGCTTGGGATCGGTCTGGTTCATCGTTTGCTCTCAGAGGTGGGAGACAAAGTTGCACGGCTTGGTGCGGGCATCGAGCTGATCGCGGATCAGTTGCTCCCAACCCAGCTGACAGGCGCCGGTGGAGCCGGGCAGACAGCAGATCAGGGTGCGATTGGCGAGTCCCGCCAGCGCACGGCTCTGCATGGCGGAGCCTTTAATCTCGGCAAAAGAGAGCTGACGGAACATCTCGCCAAAACCCTGTACGGTGCGCTCGAACAGCACACCGACCGCTTCCGGTACCCGGTTCTGTTCATTGAAGCCGGTACCGCCGTTAATCAGTACCACCTGCACCCCCTCATCGGCGATCCACTCGCTCACCCGCGCGCGGATGCGAAACAGGTTGTCCGGGCAGAGCGCCCGATCGGCCAGCTGATGGCCCGCGTCGGTAAGGGCCGAGACCAGATAATCACCCGAGCTGTCATCGGCGGCGGTGCGGCTGTCGGAGACCGTCAGCACGGCGATCTTGAGGGGAATAAATGCGTTGTGTTTCTGTCCCATCGGGCAGCTCCTTGTGGCTATGGGCCGTCAACGAGGCAGGAAGAGAAGGGGTATGAAAGGCCAGCTGTCAGAGCGCAAAAACGGACGCAGACAGGGGTGACCAACTTGCTCAAGCGTGTGACGGCGGGCTGATTCTATCAAAAGTTTCACGAGATATGGGATTTAAAAGACACACAAATCTGATGCTTGTCCCATATATGAACAAAACGCAGGCCGGGGAAACCCGGCCTGTCGTCGCAGGATCAGAACCCTTTCACCCCGGTCATGTCGGGCAGCTGGTGAGCTATCCCCTTGTGACAGTCGATGCAGGTACTTTCACCACTGGCCAGATTGGTAGAGTGCATCTTGGCGGCACGCTGCCCCTGCAGGGAGAAGTCCATGTACTCGAAGTTGTGGCAGTTGCGGCACTCGCGCGAATCAGTCTCTTTCATCCGCTGCCACTCCCGCTCCGCCATCTCGCGCCGGTGCGACTCGAACTTCTCACGGGTATCCACCTTGCCGGTGATCATGCCCCACAGCTCCTTGGAAGCCTGCACCTTGCGGATGATCTTGTAGGTCCACTCGTGCGGTACGTGGCAATCAGGGCAGCTGGCGCGCACACCGGAGCGGTTGGAGTAGTGGATGGTGTCGCGGTACTCCTCGAACACGTTGTCCTTCATCTCGTGACAGCTGGTGCAGAAGGCTTCGGTGTTGGATGCTTCCATGGCGGTGTTGAAACCACCCCAGAAAATCACGCCACCGAAGAAGCCCATCAGCAGGATGACCCAGAGAGCCGCCTTCGACGGTGACTTGAAGGTGGTCCACAGACGCTGGATAAAGCCGGGTAATTTCATCTATGGATTCCTCAGTTCAGCGCTTCAACCGGTTTAAAGGTATTTTCCACCAGCGGCTTGGCATCCGCTTGCGGCACATGGCACTGCAGGCAGAAGTAGCGACGCGGCGACACTTCACCCAGGGTCAGGCCATCGCGGGTCTCGAAATGAGTCGGACTGATCTTGGGAGCCTTCATGGCACTGGCATTCTTGAAGCTGTGGCAAGCCAGGCACTTGTTGACCTTGGTATCCACCTCGTAGTTGCGAATGTCGTGGGGGATCAGCGGCGGCTGATGCATGTACTGGCGATCGTAGGGCGCACCATCCTTGCGGAAGTTTTTCAGGGGCGCGGCGGTGGCATCGGTCACCAGATCGGTGGCGCCACGCTCGGACTTGAGGCCACCGGTACTGTTGGTGATCTCGGGGGCCGCTGCCATCAAGGATCCCGCCATCAGGCAGGCCAGCATTGCTCCAATCAGCTTTTTCATTATTTGTTCTCCGACGTTTTTTCTGCCTTGACGGCAAAACCTACAGTGATTTCAAAAACTTGTTCCGCGCAGACATCGATGCAGCGGCCACAGTTGGTACACTCCTGAGCCGCAATCAAGGGCCCGTGACCGCGCTTGGCACCATGAACAGGCCCGCGCAGGATGGGACGCTCCGGGCAGACCGCATAACAATCCATGCAGTTGTTGCACCGCTCGCGCCCCTTGGCAGAAATCTTGATAAATCCGACCCGGTTGACCAGGGCATAGAAGGCCCCCACCGGACAGAGATGACCGCACCAGCCCCGCTCAACCACGAAGAGATCGAACAGGAACAGCGCTGCAAGCAGGGCCCAGCCCGCCCCCATGCCAAACAGCAGACCACGCATGGCGAGTGACACCGGATTGACCAGCTCCCACGCCATCACCCCGACCACCGCTGGCACCACCAGCACCATGGCCAGCAGCCAGTAGCGGGTCGCACGGCTGAACTGGCCATTGCCCTTGAGGCCAAGTCGCCCCCTGAACCAGGCTGCGGCATCCGTGATGAGGTTGACCGGACAGACCCAGGAGCAGAACACCCGCCCCCCGACCAGCCAGTAACCGGCCAGCACAATGGCAGCCCCCAGCCAGAGGGTGGTGATGGGCCAGTGACCCGCCGCCAGCGACTGCAACAGCGTGAGGGGATCGGTCAGCGGCACCGTCTCCAGCAACAGCGAGCTGGAGAGGTTGCCCTTGAGGATCCAGATACCCGCCAACGGCCCCAGCATAAACAGCGCGAGCACGCTGAACTGACTGAGCCTGCGCAGCAACAGGAAGCGGTGGGAACGCCACCACCCCAGCTTGATGCGAGCCTCTTCCCCCGGATAACGACTCATAACCCCTCCGGTTTGCGGGTGGGCAGGGTGAGCCTGTCGCCAATGAGCGACTTGTTCCCCGCCTTGGCCTTCTCTTCCCAGCCGAGCCTGTAGTGATGACCAAGCTCACCTTTGGCGAGCTGGCGTGGCACCACCTTGATGGCCGCTTCCTCCAGCACGCAGGCATGCTCACACTTGCCACAGCCGGTACAGATATCGCTGTGTACCGTGGGCAGGAACATGGCGTGTTTGCCGGTACGCTGGTTATGCTGCAGCTCAAGAGTGATCGCCTTGTCAATCAGCGGGCAGACCCGATAACAGACATCGCAGCGCAGCCCCAGATAGTTGAGACAGGTCTCGTGATCGATGAGCACTGCCACCCCCATCCGGGCCTGATCGATGTCGGTCATCTGCTGATCCAGTGCCCCGCTCGGACAGGCCACCACGCAAGGGATGTCATCACACATCTCGCAGGGCACGGCACGCGCCTTGAAATAAGGGGTACCGGTGGTCACAGGGTCAAACAGCCGGGCGAGCTTGAGGGTGTCGTAGGGGCAGGCCTCAACGCAGAGCCCGCAACGCACGCAGGCGCTGAGGAACTCTGTTTCATCGAGAGCGGCGGGCGGGCGCAGCGCCTGGGCAGGCACGGCTTGTGCCTGCTGGCGGGCCACGCCACCGAGCCCCACGCCAAGCAGGCCCACACCGCAGGCCCCCTTGGCCATGTCGGCCAGAAACTGGCGACGACTACGACTCATCTCGCACTCCCCCGCCTTAAGCCTTCATCACCTTGACGGCGCACTTCTTGTAATCGGTCTCTTTCGAGAGCGGATCGGTGGCATCCAGGGTCAGCTTGTTGACCAGCTGGCTCGCATCGAAGAAGGGCATGAAGACCAGTCCTTTCGGCGGACGGTTGCGACCACGGGTCTCGACACGGGTCTTCACCTCGCCACGGCGGGAGGAGACGATCACCTCTTCGCCACGACGCACGCCACGGGCCTTGGCATCGTCCGGGTGCATGAAGAGCACCGCATCCGGGAAGGCGCGATAGAGCTCGGGCACCCGACGGGTCATGGTACCGGTGTGCCAGTGCTCCAGCACGCGGCCGGTGGAGAGCCACAGGTCGTACTCTTTATCCGGCGACTCGGCGGCGGGCTCGAACGGCAGGGCGAAGATGACCGCCTTGCCATCGGGCTTGCCATAAAAACGCACCCCCTCGCCCGTTTTCACGTACGGGTCAAACCCTTCGCGATAGCGCCACAGAGTCTCTTTGCCATCCACTACCGGCCAGCGCAGACCGCGCGCTTCGTGGTACTGATCGAACGGTGCCAGATCGTGACCGTGGCCACGACCGAAGGTGGCATACTCCTCGAACAAGCCCTTCTGGACGTAGAAACCGAAGTGCTCGGCTTCGTCGTTCAGCAGCCCCTTGCTCTGCTCTTTCGGGAACTGGTTGACCTGACCGTTGGCATAGAGCACGTCGAACAGGGTTTTGCCCTTCACTTCCGGCATCTTGGCAATCAGCTCAGCCGGCCACACTTCCTCGACTTTGAAGCGCTTGGAGAATTCCATCAGCTGCCACAAGTCGGACTTGGCCCCTTCCGGCGCTTTCACCTGCTGGTGCCAGAACTGGGTGCGGCGCTCGGCGTTGCCGTAGGCCCCCTCTTTCTCCACCCACATGGCGGTGGGCAGAATGAGGTCAGCGGCCTGGGCAGTGACGGTCGGGTACGGGTCGGAGACCACGATGAAGTTGCGCGGGTCGCGATAGCCAGGCAGGCGATCGGTATTCATGTTGGGGCCGGCCTGCATGTTGTTGTTGCACATCACCCAGTAGGCGTTGAGCTTGCCATCTTTGAGCATACGATCCTGCAGCACGGCGTGGAAACCCACCTTGTCGGGAATGGTCCCCTCCGGCAGTTTCCAGATCTTCTCGGCAATGGCGCGGTGTTTGGGCTCGGTCACCACCATGTCGGCAGGCAGACGGTGGGCAAAGGTACCCACTTCACGCGCGGTGCCACAGGCAGAGGGCTGGCCGGTCAGTGAGAAAGGACCATTACCCGGCTCGGAGATCTTGCCGGTCAGCAGGTGGATGTTGTAGCAGAGGTTGTTGGCCCAGACGCCACGGGTATGCTGGTTGAAACCCATGGTCCAGTAGGAGACCACCTTCTTGCTCGGGTCGGCATAGAGCTTGGCCAGCTTTTCCAGCTTCTCTTTGGAGACGCCGGAGAGCTTGGAGACCGACTCCACATCGTAATCCGCCACGAACTTGGCAAACTCCTCGAAGGTCATCGGAGTGGCATCGCCGCTGTCCGGGTTCTTCGCTTTCTGCTGCAGCGGATCGGTCGGGCGCAGGCCGTAACCGATGTCGGTGACCCCCTTCTTGAACACTGTGTGTTTGTTGACGAAGTCCCAGTTCACCTTGTCGTTCTGGATGATGTAGTTGGCGACATAGTTGAGGATCGCCAGATCGGTCTGCGGGGTGAACACCATGCCGTTGTCCGCCAGCTCGAAGCTGCGGTGCTCGAAGGTAGAGAGCACGTGCACCTGCACATCCGGGTTGGAGAGACGGCGATCGGACATCCGCGACCAGAGGATGGGGTGCATCTCGGCCATGTTGGAGCCCCACAGCACGAACGCATCGGCCTGCTCGATATCGTCATAGCAGCCCATCGGCTCATCCATACCGAAAGTACGCATAAAGCCGACGACCGCAGAGGCCATGCAGTGGCGGGCATTAGGGTCGATGTTGTTGGAGCGGAAACCGGCCTTCATCAGCTTGGCGGCAGCGTAACCTTCCCAGACAGTCCACTGGCCGGAGCCGAACATGCCGACAGCGGTCGGCCCCTTCTCTTTCAGAGTTGCCTTGAACTTCTCGGCCATGATGTCGAACGCCTGATCCCAGCTGATGGGGGCGAAGTCGCCATCCTTGTCGAACTGGCCGTTCTTCATCCGCAGCATCGGCTGGGTCAGGCGATCCTGGCCGTACATGATCTTGGAGAGGAAGTAGCCCTTGATGCAGTTGAGGCCACGGTTGACCGGTGCATCGGGGTCGCCCTGAGTCGCCACGACCCGACCATCCTGAGAGCCCACCAGCACGGAGCAGCCGGTACCGCAGAAGCGGCAGGGAGCCTTATCCCAATGGATGGCTGTCTTGTCGGTACTGGTGATGAGATTGGCTGCCAGCGTGGGGGCACTGACACCGGCCACGGCTGCGGCAGCTGCCACCGCGTTGGCCTTCATAAAGTCGCGTCGACTCAGCTTCATGGCATATCCTCACATTGCTTATCGCGTAATAGTTGTCGAATCTGTCGAACGGGAGCCAGCCATCAGCGGCAGAGGGCACGCCCGGCATCCCATCACTCTTTTCAGTGACCGCCCAGTTCATCGAACTGGTGGTAAATCAGGGCGGCTGAGAGCACACCCGGCATCGCCTGTATCGCATCAATGGCCGCCATGATCGGCCGCTGGCTCGGACCTTCCAGGGTCACGACCAGCTTGCCCTCGTCACTGACGGCGTGGATCTCGGCCCCTTCCAGGGCGCCAATCTGCTCGGCGAGCTGATGGCGCAAAGGGGGCTGGGTCAGCACCACCAGACTCGATACATGGAACTCCTGATCCATTGTGGCTTCTGTGTCACACGGCTTCTGACTCATTCTGACTCCTGCTTGAGGGTGGGCTGGCTCGCACCACCGGATGGGGCGGCTCGCCCGTCGACCTTGATGCTGCCAACCGGACAATCCTGCACGCAGGCGCCGCAGCCATTACAGCGATCCGGCTCGACCGTCGGGGTGGGCACACGCCCCAGCACCGGAATAAAACGAATGGCATTGGGCTCGCAGCTGTCCTGACAGCGCTGGCAGAACACCTGACCATTGGCCAAACAGTTGGCCTCGATATGGGCCTTGTAGTGCCAGGGTGACTCGCTGGTCGGGCGAAACACAGGCGCCTTGCAGACCGTGGCGCACTCGGTGCAGAAGGTGCATTCGCCACGCTGGAAATCGACCACCGGAAAACCGCCCTCGCCATTCACCAGGATCTGCTCCGGACAGGCCGCCAGACACTCCCCGCAGCGGGTGCAGTCGGCGACAAATGTCGACCAGTTGACTGACCAGGGCAACTGCACCGGCGGTTCGGCGGTTCTCAGCCGCCCCCGGAACAGGCCGCGGCGGGCAAGATCGATCTCATCCGGCATGTTGACTCCTGTTCTGGTGAAAAAGGGGACAGTGCGAGTCCATGATTGGCATTCTTGATACCAATTATAAGAGTGGGTGTATATTGCGGCCCTGACAAGGTAAGGGATATACCACCAGGGAGATAAACAGGGGGGATTCTTGCGCCAGATCAAAGCCTTGCAGCGCAATAAAAATGGAGGTATCGGTTAAAATACCTCCATGTGAGGATTGCTATTTAATCGTTGGCGATTTTTTGCGGTTATCCGCCGATCGAGGCGAGATGAGGGGTGATACCGGCATTGCCCTCATGGAGACGATGGGTAGCACTCTTGCCCGCCAGTGCCGCGCGAATGCGCTGTTGCAGCTCATCGGATTGTGCATCTGCGCCGAGCAGATCCCGCAGGTCGATGCCGTTGTCACCAAACAGGCACAGATGCAGCTTCCCCAGCGAGGAGACCCGCAGCCGGTTGCAACCGGCACAGAAATCCTTGCTGTAGGGCATGATGAGCCCCACCCCACCTTGCGAATCGGGGTGCATAAAGACCTGCGCCGGACCGTCATCCGTGCCCCGCAACTGCTGCACCCAGCCGCTCTCCAGCAAGCGCTGTTTGATCTGCTCGCCGCTGACATGGTGGTCACGAAACAGGGTATCCATCTCGCCGGTCTGCATCAGCTCGATAAAGCGCAGCTCGATAGGCTTGTGCCTGATCCAGCCCAGAAAGGCATCGAGCTGGTAGTCGTTGAGCCCCTTGAGCAGCACCGCATTGATCTTCACCGATTTGAAACCGGCGGCCAGTGCTGCTTCGATCCCCTCCATCACCTCGGCCAGCTTGTTCTCTCCGGTGATCTGGTGAAACTGGCGCGGGTCGAGACTGTCGACACTGACATTCAGCGCGTTGAGTCCGGCATCAAACCACTCCTGAGCCCGCTCCTTGAGGCGATAGCCGTTGGTGGTCATGGCGACCTTCTCGATACCCGGGGTGGAGGCAATCACCTTGACGATCTCGGTGAAATCGCGGCGCAGGGAGGGCTCGCCCCCCGTGATGCGCACCTTGCGGGTGCCCATGGCGGCAAAACCGCTGACCACGCGGCGGATCTCGTCAATCGAGAGAAAGGGTTGACGCCCCGCTTTGTGACCTTCGGGGGGACGATAACCGTCAGGCAGGCAATAGGTGCAACGGAAATTGCACACATCGGTCACTGACAGACGCAAATAGTAAAAACGACGGGAAAAACCATCTTTAAGTGGCAACATAAACACCTTTCCAAATACGGGAGGCCAGGGCATTTCTTTCCTGACCCTTACAGCTCGAACGTCGGCTGACGGCTGGTTTCCCCCTATCGCTAGGACTTAGGCAAAACCGCTCGGAGTTCATCTAGTTTTTCGATGCTAACACAAGTTGGAGTACACTCCCACGCATCTTGCGGGGTCCTTATCACTATTCAGAGGTGCGCATCAGTATGGGAAAACGGTTCAGGGTCCATTCGGTCAGCAGTGCCATCGGCCGTGCCATGGTGTTGATCCTCTTCATGGCCAGCCTGATCGCGCTGGTCGCCATGGTCACCCTCTTCTACTCGGTACCCGATGCCAAGGCGATCAACCTCTCCGGTTCGCTGCGGATGCAGGCCTACCGGATGGCCTACGAAATCGAGCGGGGCGACAGCGTGCTGGGGCGCCTATCCCAGTTTGAAGAGACCCTGCACGCCGAAGAGCTGCAGGAGACCCAGCGCTGGATCACCCCCGCCTCCCTGCGTCGCACCTATGGCGAGGTGCTCGGCCAGTGGCAGGTGATGCGCCAGCACATCGAGGATCGCACCCCCAGACGGTACACCGATAACACCGAGCAGTTTGTGGCGGCCATCGACAATTTCGTCAATCAGATGCAGTACCACGTGGAATTCAAGGTGAGGATGCTGGCACTGGCGGAGGGGCTCGGCCTGCTGGCCATCATCACCATCGCCTGGTTCACGGTGCGCTTCACCCGTCAGCAGGTGGTCGCCCCCCTCAACCAGCTGGTCTACTGTGCCCGCCAGATCCAGCGGCAGGATTTCGATCTTAAGCTGCCCGCCCACGGCGAAAACGAGCTGGGGGAGCTCTCGCGCGCCTTCGTCACCATGGCAGACGAGCTGGGCAAGCTCTATCGGGAGCTGGAAAACAAGGTGGAAGAGAAAACCGCCAAGCTGCAACAGGCCAACGACACCCTCTCGTTTCTCTACTCGACCGCCCAGAAGCTGCACGCCGCCCCGCTCAGTACCCGTACCCTTATCAAACTGCTGGACCGCGCCGCCGCCCACCAGCATATCGACCATATCCGGCTGACCCGCTTCGAGCACAACGCCATGCCGGTCTACATCTCGGGGCGCACCGGCTGGCCCGGCGATCTCGATGCGGTGGCCAGCTTTTATCTGCAGATGGATGAGCAGGAGTTCGGCCGCCTCGACATCATCAGCCAACACCCCATCGATGAGCGGTTGATTAAAAACTTCACCATGCTGCTGGCTCAGGTGCTGCACAAAGACCAGACCCTGCTGCAACAGCAGCGACTGCTGCTGATGGAGGAGCGGGCGGTGATCGCCCGGGAGCTGCACGACTCGCTGGCGCAGGCCCTCTCCTATCTCAAGATCCAGTCCACCCTGCTCAAGCGCTCTTACGCCAAGGGGCAACATGACAAGGCGCAGGAGGCGATGCAGCAGATCGACGAGGGGCTTAGCAATGCCTATACACAGTTGCGCGAATTGCTCGGCACCTTCCGTCTCACCATTGGCGATGCCAATCTGGGGGAAGCGATCCGGGTGATGCTCGATCAACTGCAACCTCAGACCCAGGCCGAAATCCGGTTCCATTACGGACTGGCCGACAACGACCTGGAGGCGGGCCAGCATATCCACATTTTGCAGTTGATCCGTGAGGCAGTGCTCAATGCCATCAAACATGCCAACGCGCAAGTGATTGATGTTAGCTGTGAGACCCTCGCCAGTGGTAACATTGAGGTTCAGATTTCAGATGACGGTGTCGGGATCGGACTCGCCAGCTCGGCGATCAACCATTACGGGTTGAGCATCATGAACGAGCGCGCCAGCAAACTGCACGGTCTGCTGACCATCAACGAGCAGCAACCACAAGGCACCTGCGTGCATCTGACCTTTCCCACCAGTCTAGCGAGAGACGCCTGATGGACGAGATGAAATACACAGTTCTGGTCGTAGATGACCATCCCCTCATGCGCAAAGGGATTGTGCAGTTGCTGGCTCTGGAAGAGAACATGGAGGTGACCGGTGAAGCCTCCAACGGCACAGATGCCGTGGCGCTGGCCAAAGAGTCCGAGCCGGATCTGATCCTGCTCGACCTCAACATGAAGGGGCTCTCCGGCCTCGATACCCTCAAGGCGCTGCGGGCCGAAGAGATCACCTCCCGGGTGGTGATCCTCACCGTCTCCGATGCCCGTCAGGATGTGGTGGCTTTGCTCAAGGCGGGTGCCGACGGCTACCTGCTCAAGGATACCGAGCCTGATCTGCTGCTTGCCCAGCTGGCCGACGTGATGACCGGCAAGCAGATCCTGAGCGAACCGCTGCGCCCCTATCTCGAAAACATCTACGAGCTGGATCACTTGCAGCAGAAGCTGGAAAGCTTAACGCGTCGCGAAATGCAAATCCTGCGCGAAATTGCAAAAGGCCTCTCCAACAAACAGGTCGCCTCGGTACTCCATATCTCCGAGGGAACGGTCAAGGTTCACGTGAAGAGCCTGCTGAAGAAACTCGAGGCGCAAAGCCGCGTGGAAGCGGCTGTCATGTATCTGGAGCAGCGCAACTAAGCGCCCTCAACCGCCCGAAAAGCCACCCTCCGGTGGCTTTTTTCATTCTCTGGCACAGTCGCTGCATTGTCATATTCAGCAACTACTCAATGGAGGATGGAACATGAAACTACAACCTTTGGCACTGTTCCCCTTGCCTTCCCACATACTGCCGGGCGGCAAGCTTCCTCTGCGTCTGTTCGAGCCACGCCACCTGCAGATGCTCAAGGAGTCATTCATCAACGATCAGGGCTTTGGCATCGTGATGGAAGAGTCGACCACCTCGGGACAATCCGGCCGCATTCTGCCGGTGGGCACCCGGGTAAAGGTGACCGACTTCTACACCCTCAATGATGGCCTGCTGGGTGTGACAGTGCTGGGACTGGAGCGCTTCTGTATCCACGAGATGGAAACAGACGAGATGGGCCTGCGCCGGGCCAAGGTGGAGATGCTGCCCAACTGGCCGAGCACCCACTCCGATTTCAACGACAAGCTGCTGGTCAATCGCCTGCGGGAAGTGTTCGAGCAGTATCCGGAGCTTGATGAGCTCTATCCGGACAAGCGCTTTGAAGATGCCGCCTGGCTCTGCCAACGCTGGCTCGAGATATTGCCGATGCCGATTTATGAAAAGCAGATGCTGATTGCCAAACAAAACAGCGAAGCAGCCCGTAAATTCCTGCATCGCCTGATTTCACAATGACAAAAACAGCGTTGCAAAATGCAATTATTCCAACAATGAAAATGTGAAATTCGCATTTTGCGAGTGAGTAGGAACGCAAAACGCCATAACAAGAGAGAGCCGCTGCGCTAAACGGCCAAAATTGAACACAAAAGAGTCCCATAAAAGTTGGCACAGATTTTTCATATAGATTGATACAACCCGATTTATCCCGTGCTCTCTTCAGTATTTGCTGAAGAACTGGTCAACCCACAAAGTTGACCATTTTTTTTATCCGCGCGTCGGCAACCGCTGACCAAAGTGACGCTGCAAACACTCTCTCAGCCGTGACAAGGTGATGGGCTTGGCGAGAAAGTCATCCATCCCCTGCGCCAAACAGCACGCCTTGTCCTCCGCCATCGCATTGGCCGTCAGGGCGACGATTGGCATGGTGCATCCCAACTCCCGCAACCGGCGAGTAGCTTCCAGTCCGTCCATCAGGGGCATCCGCATATCCATCAGGATCAGATCCGGGAGCTGCTCATCCACCTGCGCCAGCGCCTCCAGACCATTGGCAGCCAACCGTACCTTGCCCACCAGTTTTTGCAGCATCAGCGACACCACCAACTGGTTCACCGGGCTGTCCTCCACCACCAGCACATCCAGTGGCAACAGTGCCGAAGCCCCCTCCTCCCGCTGCGGCTGGCTATGGCAAGGCAACGCCATGCCAGGCAGTTCGAACCAGAAACAGCTTCCCTTGCCCGGCTCGCTCTTCAGGTGGATCTCTCCCCCCATAAGCGTCACCAGACGCTTGCTGATGGCAAGACCGAGGCCGGTACCGGAAAAACGCCGGGTGGCCGAGTTGTCGACCTGGGAGAAGGGTTCAAACAGCAGCGCCTGATCCGCATCAGCGATACCGATCCCGGTGTCGGAGACCGAGATCAGCAGCTTCTCATCCTGCCAACCCAGGTGCAGTGTTACCTGCCCCTGCTCGGTAAATTTGAGGGCGTTGTCCAGCAGATTGCCCATCACCTGTGACAAACGCATCGGATCCCCCTGCAACTCCCGGGGGACCGACTCATCGACCCGATAAACCAGCGCGATCCCCTTGGCGGTCGCGCGAGCTTGCAGCGGCTCGACCAGAGATTGGCAAAGCTGGACGGGTTGCAGGGTCTCGCAGTGAAACACCAAGGTTTGCGACTCGATTTTCGAAAAATCGAGCACGTCGTCGATGATGGTTTGCAGCAATCTGGCCGAGTGGGTGGCATGGCGCAGCAGGCTCTGTTGCTCCGGCGCCAGCTCGGCATGCTGCACCAGATCGAGCATCCCCAACACCGCATTCATGGGCGAGCGGATCTCGTGGGTCATCATGGCCAGAAACTGGGACTTGGCACGGTTGGCCGCTTCAGCCTCATCCCGTGCCCGCGCCAGCTCCTCTTCCCGGCGGATCTGGTTGCTGATATCCCGGGCAGTGCCACGATAACCGATAAACTGGCCATCATGGTCAAAGCAGGGCTCGGCGCTCACCTCCATCCAGCAGGGGCCGTGTTGCAGCGCAACCTGCATCCGCACCCCTCGCACCGGCTGGCGCAGCTCCAAAAGCTGCAGGTATTTCTGGGCATCGCAGCTCTGCTTGTTGCAGACGTAGTCATAGAGGGTCGGCCGGGTCGCCTGCGGGGTCATCTCATCCAGATAACCCGGCTCAGAGGCGTAACTAAGGCGATGCTCGGCATCTGTCTCCCAGAACCAGTCCGAAGCCATGGCGGCAAAGCTGCGAAAACGGCGTTCGCTGGCCTGCAACGCTTCGGTTTTTACCGCAACCTGCTCCTGCAAGCGGGCCCGATAGGTGATGTTGACCAGCGCCTGGGCGATAAGCGGACGGCAACGCTCCATGGCGGCCTTGCTGGTGAGATCGAAGGTGCCCGCCCGGGCGTGGCGGCAGATGAGGGTGGCGGTAAAACCGGGGGCCTGCAGCCCGGTCAGCATCACGCTGGCCCAGCCCGGCTCACTCGCCAGCGGCGCAAGCTCAGGCAGCTGGGCGGGATCGTAAATCACCAGGGTTTCACCCGAGATGGCGCGGGCAAATGCCGGGGTCATGTGCCAGCTGCGGGCAGCGCGCATCGGTTCGGTACTGAGGTGGGTACTTCCCTGCTCCCCTTCCCAGGCCACCACATCCGCGTGCTCAAAGCCGATAAAGGGTTTGAGCACCTTGATCAGACTCTCCAGCACCTGTTCCAACGTCTCTGCATCAGCCAGGGTGGCAACCCCGCCCAGCAGGGTCTGGGACTCGTGACGATACTTGGCCTCGCGCTCGCGGCAACGCATAAGATCGACCAGCGTGGTCTGCAATTTGTCGCCGAGGGCTTCCAGTTCACTGTTGCCAATCATCTTGTTGCCTGCTCTGTTATGTTCTGCCGACTCAACGGGTCAGGAAAATCACGCTCGATACCATCAGGTTGCCGTGGGCCAGCTCGCCATTGGGCAGCCGCCCCTGCTCGCCGAAGGTAAAGGGGGTGATAAAGGGGATCTTGCCGAGGCGAGCCTGGCTCTGCTCGACAAATTGGCACAACATATCACCTAGCGCCAAACGACAACCAGCACAAAAGATGATGAGCGCG
Organism: Aeromonas sp. S12(2024); assembly: GCF_041402305.1. Taxonomy (NCBI): domain Bacteria; kingdom Pseudomonadati; phylum Pseudomonadota; class Gammaproteobacteria; order Aeromonadales; family Aeromonadaceae; genus Aeromonas; species Aeromonas sp. S12(2024). The sequence goes on along the minus strand of NZ_JBGLRB010000003.1, from coordinate 13,010 downwards.
CCGATGGGCTGCAATTCCACGTCGACCCCATACCCTGGCTCGATACGCATGGCATTGAGGCTGCGCTGCAACAACCCTTCCTGACTGCTGTACATCAACAGCAGACGCTCCCCTTGCACCACATCGGTAAAGAGCCGCAGCCCGCCCTGTTCGGTCACAGCTTCAGGATGGGAGAGTTTGTAGTAAGGAATGCCATCCAGCGCTCCCACCTGACGAGCCAGCGGGGTGAGCGTGGTCTCCCGCAAAATCGCCCCCACCGGCCAGGGCTGCTCGCGCCCGCACCAGCGGGCATAGACCTCGGCAGCAGGCTGGTGATCGATGGTGAGTACCTCCCGCCCGTTGCAGGCGGTGATCTCGCCGCTGAATTCGGCAGGCACATAACCGGAGTGAAACTGAAAAGCCAGCTGGCAATCGGGATAGATCACCGCCAGACCGATGCCATCCTGAGCCACCGCCTCATCCCAGCAGAGCTGCCAGTCACCGCTGACACTGCTATCAGCCGCGGATCCACCGACCACCGGCACCGAGGCACCGAGTTCGGCCTCGATACCGGCCAGCAGCCCCTCCTCCTTGCCGGGACTGGCATGAAACAGGATCAACTGGGGCAGCTCGCCCGGCCGACCACAGTCGCTCATGGCTCGGCGCAGCAACTGCCGCACATCCACCCCGTCACCGCTGGCACCGGCTACCCCGAATGCCCCTTTCTCATCGTACAGAGCAGCAACGGCCAGCCCATATCCGTCTCGGGCGTGGTGTCCCATCTCGGTCATGACACCACCGCAAGAGCTGCACCCTAGCAGGCGGGTCGTCGGGAACTGGCGTTTGAGCGCGTCGCGCAGTATCGCCCCCTCATGGGCTTGGGTAAAATAGAGTAACAGCAGGGAGGGGGCCTGATCGGCATGGTGGCGCAGCTGCGCGCAGATATCTTGGGCCGCCAGCGATGAATTCTGGGCGAGGGAGTGAACGGTCAGAAATTTCAACACCATCTCCTTGTTTTATCGAATGGCAGCCTCAAGCAAAAATCATACCTTTATCAAACAATTATCTCGCTTCGCTTGCTAACATAGCGGTCAACTGAGACCAATGACAGGACGCCCATATGTGGCAAAAAAACATCAATGACTTCGATCGGGTCGTTGCCATCGGTGGTGGCCACGGCATGGGACGAGTGCTTTCGTCCCTCTCGTTTCTTGGTCAACGGCTCACCGGCATCGTCACCACCACAGATGATGGCGGCTCGACCGGACGCCTGCGCAAGAGTCAGGAGTGCATCGCCTGGGGCGATCTGCGCAACTGCCTGAACCAGCTGGTGACCGATCCCAGTATCGGCAGCCTGTTGTTCGAATACCGCTTCGCCGGCAAAGGCGAGCTGGCGGGTCACAACCTTGGCAACCTGATGCTGCTGGCGCTCGATAATCTCTGTGTCCGTCCTCTTGATGCTATCAAGCTGATCAGTGACATGCTCAAAATCGAGTCACAATTGCTACCCATGTCTGAATTTCCCACCGATCTCTGCGCCCATATGGAGTGTGGCACCCAGATCCTGGGAGAGGTATCCATCGATCAACTGGCAACACCGCCCCTCTCCCTCGGCCTGATGCCGGAGGTGCAAGCGACCCGGGAAGCGGTGCTGGCACTGCAGCAGGCGGACATGATCATTCTGGGGCCGGGCAGTTTTCTCACCTCCATCATGCCGCCACTGCTGCTGGCCGAGATCGCCCAGGCCATCAACGAGAGCAGCGCAATGCTGGTTTTCGTCTGCAATCTGGTGGCAGAAAACGGCCCTGCCAGCCAGCTGGATCTGATGAGTCAGTGTCGCTGGCTGGAGTCCCGGGTCGGTCAGGGTCGGCTGGATGCCATCCTGGCCCCACAGGGCGCGAGTGATGCGGGGGACTGGCAAGGGCGTGTGATCGAAGCCGAGCTGGGCGAGCTTGAGCTGCCCCATCGGCACGATCGGTTGAAGCTGAAACTGGCGCTGGACCGGATCATCCAGCAACTGCTCAACCAGCGTTAGGCAACGGTCACGGCGCCCCGGCATCCCTGCATGGCGCCGTTAATGATAATCGGCAAGAAACGCGAGCACCTGGGGCAAGGAGGCCTCCAGCAGTTGCAACTGGCGCTCTGCCTCAGCCACATCGGCCTGCTTGCTGGCCATCTCCAGCGCCATCACCTGCTGATAACTCGGTATGGCGCCATAGCTGCCACAGGATGATTTCATGCTGTGCGCCACCCGAGCCAGCGCCTCCCACTCTCCCTGTTCATAGAGGGGTCTGAGCTGACTCAGCTGCTCGCCCACCTCTTCAATAAAGACTGCGATGACCACGGGCAGCATATCCGGACCGATATCCTCTGCCAGCTGCTGCAACACCTTGCGATCCACCCACTCCATGCGAGGCTCCTCCAGAACGGTATTCAAACAGACCATACTATAGATAGTTTTCGATGTCGTGGCTCACGACCAGGCTGTGATGAAGCACCCGATTGGATGGCTCAGGGAATAAAGTGGCAAAAAATGTGATCAGTATCGAAATAGCGATGCTGAAACGCCCGTCAAGACAACAACTTGATTGCCACAAATTAACAATTGATCAACACTCAATGCCGTCAGAGTGATGATGCTCAGCAACACCTCTCATCCCTTTTGCCTTTTATGGCTGCTGCGAAGAACCAGGGTAGGTATCTACCCTGGTATTTTTTTATCTTGCTCAAACGCGACCTGATTGGTCGCCACCCGCTCCCCCATGCGAAACAGATTGAATTCGCCGGGCGCCATTTTGACCCAATTCTCATTGCCGGTCAGCGGACGGGTTGTGATCAGGGTGACCACATCGTTGGGGGTGGTCTCCCTTTGAAAGTCGATCACCACCTCCTCATCCAGCAAACTAGCCTCGCCAAAGGGCGCACAGCGGGTCAGCCAGTGCAGGTTGTTGCTGCAGTAGCTCATCACATACTCCCCGTCCGAGAGCAGCATGTTGAATACCCCGAACGCTCTGAGCTCGTCACACAAGGTGGCGAGATAGCGAAACATGGCGGGAAAGTTGGCTGGACGCTTGGGATATTTTTGCTCCAGCCTGTCGAGCAGCCAGCAGAAGGCGTGCTCGCTGTCGGTATCCCCCACCGGCCGGTGGCGGCCGGTTGGCAGCTTCTTGTAGCCGGTCAGCTGACCGTTGTGGGCGAAGGTCCAGTAACGGCCCCACAGCTCACGGGTAAAGGGGTGGGTATTTTCCAGCGACACGCAGCCACGGTTGGCCTGCCGAATGTGGCTGACCACAGCGCAGCTCTTGATGGGCAGCGCCTGTACCAGTCTGGCGATGGGAGATTGGGCGCTGGGCTCGGGATCCTTGAAGGTGCGAAAGCCCTTCCCCTCGTAGAAGGTGATCCCCCAGCCATCCTTGTGGGGCCCTGTCTTGCCGCCGCGCAGCATCAACCCGGTAAAGCTGAAGCAGATATCGGTCGGCACATTGGCACTCATGCCGAGCAGTTCGCACATATCCGGCAGACTCCTTTCATGATTTGGCTTGTGTCATGTTCGGCCAGCACACTGGTTCGACAGACAGCAGGGGAAGGCACAATCCCTTCCCCTGTGACTGGCAGCACCGGTCGATGACAAACCATCAACCTGTGATGCCCTTGTCCGGTAGCGTGGCCTGATTACTTGACCATCTCTTTTTCGACCAGCTGGATCAGGATGTGGATTACCTTGATGTGCACTTCCTGAATACGGTCGGCATAGCCAAAGTGCGGCACCCGGATCTCGACATCCGCCAGACCCGCCATCTTGCCGCCATCCTTGCCAGTCAGGGCGATCACTTTCATCCCTTTGGCGCGGGCCGCTTCGATGGCTTTCAGGATATTGCCGGAGTTGCCGCTGGTGGAGATGCCAAGCAGCACGTCGCCACGGCGGCCGACCGCTTCCACATAACGGGAGAAGACATAGTCATAGCCAAAGTCGTTGGAGACGCAGGAGAGGTGGCTCGGATCGGAGATGGCGATACCGGCATAACCTGGGCGGTTCTCGCGGTAACGACCGGTCAGCTCTTCGGCGAAGTGCATGGCGTCACAGTGGGAGCCACCGTTGCCACAAGAGAGCACCTTGCCCTCTTCTTTGAAAGAGTCGGCCAGCAGTTTGGCGGCCGCTTCGATGTTTTTCAGGTTCTGCTCATCAGCCAGGAAGGCCTGCAGCACGCTGGCAGCTTCGGTCAGTTCATTGCGGATCAATTCTTGGTACATGATGTCTCTTCCACTGTTTTTAGTGTGCGTGTAGATCGCGGCTATTCTCGCACAAGCGAATCGCACAGTCGCCCCCCTGCGAGCCACAGCGCTGGCGGCGCGTGAGCGTTATGGGGATCACAGAGAGAAGGTAATGAAGATGTAAACAGCTTGATAACTTTGTGCGTATGAATTACAACAGGGGCCATATCCAACAGGTCAGACCTCTGGATCAGTTACGCCACGTTGGCAACCTAACCACGCAAGGAGCAAGCAATGACGACGACCCTCACTCTGCTCGGGGTGATCCTGGTTATCGGAGCCCTGGCCTATCGCCGGGCATCCCTGTTCATCTCCACCCTGGTCACCGGCGCCGCCCTGGTGCTTGGCACCATCTATGGTCATGTGCCCTTGCTGGTATGGGCGCTGTTCGCGGTGATTGCCATCCCGCTCAATCTGGTGGAGTTTCGCCGCAATCAAATAACCAAGCCGCTGTTCAAGATCTACAAATCGATCATGCCGGAAATGTCCCGCACCGAGAAAGAGGCGATTGAAGCGGGCACAACTTGGTGGGAAGCCGACCTGTTCGCGGGCAACCCAGACTGGAAAAAGCTGCACGCCATCCCGGTCAGCACCCTCTCTGCCGAAGAGCAGGCCTTTATGGATGGCCCGGTCGAGGAAGTGTGCCGCATGGTGAGCGACTGGGAAGTGACCCACGAGCGCGCGGATCTCTCCCCCGAGGTGTGGCAATACCTGAAGGACAACAAGTTCTTCGCCATGATCATCAAGAAGAAATATGGCGGTCTGGAGTTCTCGGCCTACGCCCAGTCCTGTGTCCTGCAAAAGCTGTGCGGTGCCAGCGCCGTGCTCGCCTCCACCGTTGGCGTACCCAACTCGCTGGGCCCGGGTGAACTGCTGCAGCACTATGGCACTGACGAGCAGAAAGATTACTACCTGCCCCGTCTGGCGGTAGGTAAAGAGATCCCCTGCTTCGCCCTGACCAGCCCGGAGGCAGGTTCGGACGCCGGTTCCATCCCCGATTTTGGCATCGTCTGCAAGGGCGAGTGGGAAGGCAAAGAGGTGCTCGGTATGCGCCTAACCTGGAACAAGCGCTACATCACGCTCGCCCCCATTGCTACCGTGCTGGGTCTGGCCTTCAAACTGCGTGATCCGGAACACCTGCTGGGTGAAGAGGAAGAGCTCGGCATCACCTGCGCGCTGATCCCTACTCACATCAAAGGTGTCGGCATCGGCCGTCGCCACTTCCCGCTCAACGTGCCGTTCCAGAACGGTCCGACTCAGGGCAAGGATGTGTTCGTCCCGCTCGACTTCATCATCGGCGGCCCGGCCATGGCCGGTCAGGGCTGGCGTATGCTGGTCGAGTGTCTGTCGGTAGGACGCGGTATCACCCTGCCCTCCAACAGCACCGGCGGCGTCAAGATGCTGGCCCTGGCGAGCGGCGCCTACAGCCGCATCCGTCGCCAGTTCAAGCTGCCCATCGGCAAGATGGAAGGGATTGAAGAGCCGCTGGCCCGCATCGGTGGCAATGCCTACATCATGGGCGCCGCAGCCAACCTGACCGTGACCGGTATCGACCTTGGCGAGAAGCCCTCGGTCATCTCCGCCATCGTCAAATACCACCTCACCGACCGTGCCCAGAAGTGCATCATCGATGCCATGGACATCCACGGCGGCAAGGCCATCTGCATGGGCCCCAACAACTATCTGGCCCGTGGCTATCAGGGTGCCCCCATCGCCGTTACGGTGGAAGGGGCCAACATCCTGACCCGCAGCATGATCATCTACGGTCAGGGCGCTATCCGCTGCCACCCGTATGTACTGCCGGAGATGCTGGCCGCCAGCCATCCCGACAAGGAGCAGGCGCTGAAAGATTTCGACAAGGCGGTGTTCAGCCACGTCGGCTTTGCCATCAGCAACCTGGTACGCAGCTTCTGGCTCGGTATCACCGGCGCCCGCTTTGCCGCGGCCCCTTACAAGGATCAGACCAAGGGCTACTACCAGCAACTCTCCCGCCTCTCGGCCAACCTGGCGTTCCTGTCAGACATGGCGATGGGCACCCTGGGTGGCGAGCTCAAACGCAAGGAGCGGGTCTCCGCCCGTCTTGGCGACGTGCTGAGCCAGCTCTATCTGGCCTCCAGCGCCCTCAAGCGCTATCAGGACGAGGGACGCCAGCAGGCCGACCTGCCGCTGCTGCACTGGGCACTGCAAGATGCCATGTTCAAGGCGCAAGAGGCGATCGACGAACTGCTGCGCAACTTCCCGAACCGCTGGATTGGGCTTGCCCTGCGCGCCGTGGTGCTGCCGCTGGGTCGTGACCTGAACCGTCCGTGCGACAAGCTGGACCAGCAAGTGGCCCGTCTGCTGCAAACCCCGAGCGAAACTCGCAGCCGCCTGGCCAAGGGGCAATACCTGACTCGCGAAGAGGGCAACCCCTTCGGTCTGCTGGAGCAGGCTCTCGATGACGTACTGGCCGCCGAGCCGCTGTTCGAGAAAGTCTGCAAGAGCGATGGTATCAAGCGTCCCTTCATGGCGCTGGACAAGGTGGCCGACATTGGCCTGGCCGCTGGCGTACTGACCCAGAGCGAAGCGGAGCTGCTGCGCCGCGCCGAGGTAAGTCGCCTGCGCACCATCAACGTCGATGATTTTGACCCCATCGATCTGGTGGCCAACAAGAAGCTGTTTGAAGCCTCCGCTTACCATAACGCGGCCTGATAACCAGCTATCGACAACGCCTCCCTTGTGGAGGCGTTTTTTATGGGCGCTCACCACTATTCACGGCCCTCACAGACATCACTCGCACGCACAGCTCCCCCGACCAGCTGCAGGCCCCGTGTGGTCAGCCGGGAAAAAAGGCACAATAGCCGACAAATCGAATCACCAAGGAAGCCAAGATGACCCTTGAGCACCTGATCCTGTGGCGCCGCGACCTGCACCGCCTGCCGGAAGCCGCCTGGAAAGAGTTTCGCACCACCAGCCTGATTGCCCACCACCTGAGCGAACTCGGTTATCGCATCGTGCTCGGCGACAAACTGCTGGCAAGCAATCTGATGATGGGCCGTGATGTGGATGTGGCGGCCGAGAAGGCTCGCGCCCGCCGTCAGGGAGCCCATCCCGACTGGCTGGAGCGGATCGGCGATGTCACTGGGCTGATGGGGGAGCTGGATACCGGCCGTCCCGGCCCGACCCTGGCCTTTCGCTTCGATATCGATGCGGTGGAGGTGGAAGAGTCCGACGCTGAACAGCACCAGCCGCAGCAGCAAGGTTTTGCCTCCCACAACAAGGGGTGGATGCACGCCTGCGCTCACGATGGCCACACCGCCATCGGCATGGGGCTGGCCAGCAGCCTGATGGCGATGAAAGAGCAGTTGTGCGGTCGCATCAAGCTCTTCTTCCAACCCGCCGAAGAGGGGTGCCGCGGTGGCAAGGCGCTGGCTGCCGGTGGCGCACTCGATGACGTGGATGCCCTGCTTTCGCTCCATATCGGTATTCACGCTGGCAGCGGCGAGCTGGTGATCAACCCCACCGAGTTTCTCTGCTCCACCAAGTTCGACGTCCACTTTATGGGCACTGCCGCCCATGCAGGGCTCGAGCCCAATGCCGGCAGCAATGCGCTGGCTGCCGCCTGCATGGCCACCACCGCCATGCTCGGCATTCCCCGCCACCGCGACGGCATGACCCGCATCAACGTCGGCCAGCTTCACGCTGGCAGCGGCCGCAACGTCATCCCCGATCATGCCGAGCTGCGCGGTGAGACCCGCGGCGCCGACAGCGCGCTCAACGACTACATGTTCAGTCAGGTACAGCGCATCGTCGAAGGGACTGCCCTCGCCCACGGCGTCACCTACCGCATCATCAAACAGGGCGAGGCCATTGCCCTCGACAACAGCCCGGCGCTGCAAGCCGAGCTGGCGGCGCTGGCCCGCAAGCAGGGGCTCGCCACTATCCAGACTCGCCGCTTTGGCGCCAGCGAAGATGCCGGTTTTCTGATGGAGCGGGTGCAAAAGCAGGGGGGCGAAGCGGCTTACCTCATCCTGGGGGCCGATCTGGCGGCACCACACCATCACAACGAATTCGATTTCGATGAGCGGGTGATGCAAAGCGGGGTAGAGCTACTGGCCGCCTGGGCCCGTGCCCGACTGGGTGTGATAGAAGCAGCCCTCTCTTGATATCCCTTCGGCCAGTTCACCGGCTAACGGGATCAAAAAAAGGCGCCTCGGCGCCTTTTTTCTGCAAGAAAAACCTGAGCACTACTCGCGGAGCTTGCGATGTACATCGGGGCGGCCACCGGTCACGCTATCGGCTCTCCCCTCCTCTTTGGCCTTCTCGGCCCGCTTTTTGCGCATCTCGCGGGGATCGGCGATGAGTGGACGGTAGATCTCGATACGATCGCCGTCGTGCAGCGGCTCGCTCCCTTTCACCGGGCGGCTGTAGATGCCGAACTTGTTGACCGACAAGTCAATCTCGGGGTGCTTTTGCACGATGCCGGACTGCTCGATGGCCGCCAGCACGCAAGTCTCGGGCGCCACCCGCAGGGCAATCACCGTCTGCTGCTGCGGCAAGGCATAGACAACCTCGATGTTGAGCTGGTCAGACACCGTAGACCTCCTTCGCCCGGTTGGAGAAGGCGGAGACCATGGAACTCACCAGATCGCGGAACACCTGACCAAATGCCACCTCGATAAGCTTGGAGGTAAACTCGAAATCGAGATCAAACTCCACCTTGCAGGCATCCACATCGAGCGGGGTAAAGGTCCACCAGCCCGCCAGCTTGCGGAACGGGCCATCCACCAGCTCCATCCTGATCTGACGGTTCACATCCAGCTGATTGCGGGTGGTAAAGGTCTTGGCAATCCCCGCCTTGGCCACATCGACCGACGCCATCATGTAGTCATCGCCAGCCTCATGGACACGGCTGCCAACACAGCCGGGCAAAAACTGCGGATAGGCATCCACATCGTTAACCAATTTGAACATCTGTTCTGCACTGAACATCACCAGGGCACTGCGCGTAATTCGGGGCATGGCTTTTCCTCATCCAATCGCCGCGATTTTATCACCATGTTGGGGGTTGTGGAGGTAAAACCTCAGCCAAACCGCTCAGAAAGCCACCACTTGACCTGCTGCGCGTTTTACAGCCGCCCCTGCCTACGTATAATACGAGCCTCCTAGTCATTGCCGGAAATCGCCCGTCATGAGCAAAAAAAACAGTAAAAACAAAGCCGGGTCCAGCACCATTGCACTCAACAGAACCGCGCGCCACGAATACTTCATCGAAGAGAAGATCGAAGCGGGTCTGTCCCTGCAAGGGTGGGAAGTCAAATCCCTGCGGGCGGGCAAGGCCAATATCAGCGAAGCCTATGTCATCTTCCGCGATGGCGAGGCCTATCTGTTCGGCTCCAGCTTCCTGCCACTGCAAGCGGCCTCCAGCCACGTGGTATGTGACCCGACCCGCACCCGCAAACTGCTGCTCAGCCGTCGTGAACTCGACAAGCTCGAAAGCCTGATCGCCCGTCAGGGCTACACCATAGTTCCCCTCGCCCTCTACTGGAAACAGTGCTGGGTCAAGGTCGAGATCGGCCTGGTGAAGGGCAAGAAAGAGCACGACAAGCGCGAAGATACCAAGGCCCGCGAATGGGATCGGGAAAAAGCTCGCATCATGAAGAACAAGCATCGCGGCTAACCTGCGACTGGCAGGATCAGAACGCCAGTTCACCTTCCCCCGGCGCAGCTGGCTCTTCAGGCTCAGCTGCGTACAATAAATCGGCAAACAGACTGGCTGCCAGAGGGAATGGGTATCAACGCCTTGCTATGACAGCATTTTTGCGTACAATCGCAATTAACAACTTGGGGCTGATTCTGGATTCGACAAGATTCACGAAACCCAAGGTGCATGCCGAGGTGCGGTAGGCCTCGTTAATAAACCGCAAAAAAATAGTCGCAAACGACGAAAACTACGCACTAGCAGCTTAATAACCTGCATAGAGCCCTTCTACCCTAGCTTGCCTGTGTCCTAGGGAATCGGAAGGTCATCCTTCACAGGATCGTGTGGAAGTCCTGCTCGGGGCGGAAGCATTAAAACCAATCGAGCTAGTCAATTCGTGGCGTGTCTCTCCGCAGCGGGTTGGCGAATGTAAAGAGTGACTAAGCATGTAGTGCCAAGGATGTAGTAATTTTGGACGGGGGTTCAAATCCCCCCAGCTCCACCAAATATTGTTCCGAGAAGGAACGAAGAAGTACAGAAACCCGCAAGATTCAACGTCTTGCGGTTTTTTTGTTGTCCGACAAAGTCGAAGTGGTCGCCTAAAACCAGCTTCACGAGTACTATAATTAGTACCACAAGGTTAGTGGTACTCAATTCGATGGTACTAAGGAGCGTTATGGTCACGGTGGAGAAAAAGAGGCGCGAAACAGGTAACTGCAGATTAACCGACCCAAAAGTTAAAAACGCCAAGCCATCCGAAGACGCTAAGGCGAAAGGCCAGATGACCACCTTGCGCGATGGTGATGGGTTAGAACTGAGGATCAGTGCGGCGGGTTCAAAGCTCTGGGCCTTCAAGTACTCAAAGCCTTCTGACAATAAGCGCACAAACATGAGCTTTGGCACTTACCCAGAGGTATCCCTTGGCCAAGCCCGTGAACTACTGCGAAAGGCTCGCGCCCTGCTGGCCCAAGGCATTGATCCCAAGCTCCACAAAGAAGAACAGGCCGCCATGGTCAAAGCCATGGAAGAAGCCATGGAAGAAGCCAGCACCAACACCTTTGAACACATGGCATCTAAGTGGCTGGATCTCAAACGCCATGATGTAACTGAAGCCTATGCCGCAGATTCGTGGCGCTCTCTTGAGCTGTATGTGTTGCCCTTCATCGGTTCTATGCCCATCGACCAGATCCGTGCTCCCAAAGTCATCGAGATGCTGCGCCCTCTGGAGGCAGATGGCAAACATGAGACTGTACGCCGCCTTTGTCAGCGGATTAACGAAATCCTCGACTATAGCGTTAACCACGGCCTGCTCGATGCCAATCCCTGCTCAGCGATACGCAAGGTTTTCAAGAAGCCAGCCAAAAAGCACATGCCGACCCTCAAACCGGACGAGTTACCGCTTTTGATGGCTGACATTGCCAATGGTCGGTTAGACCCGACCACGCGCTGCCAAATTGAATGGAGCCTGCATACCTTGGTGCGCCCTGGCGAATCAGCCGGTACCCGTTGGGATGAGATCGACCTTGACGCCAAAGTCTGGAATATCCCTGCTGAGCGGATGAAGATGGATCGCCCCCACCGGGTTCCTCTGACCCCGCAAGCTATCTCTCTGCTGGAGCGCATGAAGCCGATCAGCGGCCACCGTCCTTTTGTGTTCCCTGGCCGCCGCGATCCGCTTGGTCACATCAACGACCAAAGTGCCAATGCGGCCTTAAAACGGCTTGGTTATGGCGGGCGACTAGTGGCTCATGGTTTGCGCTCGCTGGGGAGTACCACGCTCAACGAACAGGGGTTTAACCCGGATGCTATCGAGGCGGCGCTGTCTCACGCCGACGACAACGAGATCCGCCGCGCCTACAACCGCTCGGACTACTTCGAGCAGCGGGTAATCATGATGAGTTGGTGGAGCAATCACATTGAGCAGGCTAGCCAGGGAAACCTGTCCCTGGCTAGCGGCACCAAAGCACTCAAGCTGCTAAACGAGCAAACCTAACCTTCACTGGCGCTACTTAGAATTTAGACAGAGATAAGAACAACAGGGGCATCTTGCCCTTCTGGCCCAGCTGTAGTGGTCAACTAAATCCGGACACTTGGTTAGGCCGTTCTTCGGCTTTTGCTGGCGATATTCCGTCATTGTATTTATGTGGACGCCGCCAGTTGTAGTAATCCATCAGGTAGTAACTGATATCCCGCTTCGCCTCTCGCAAGCTCATATATCCCATAGCCGGGAGCCACTCTGACTTCAGGCTTCTGAACAACCGTTCCATCGGGGCGTTATCCCAGCAGTTACCACGACGACTCATGCTCTGGGTCATGCGATAGCGCCACAGTCGTTGCCGAAATGCCCTACTGCCATATTGGCTGCCTTGGTCAGAGTGAAATAGCACACCGGATGGGCAACCCCGCTGCTGATAGGCCATCTCCAGTGCTTTGATGACCAGCTCGGCATCTGGTTTATCTGACATCGCCCAGCCCACAACCCGCCGGGTATGCAGGTCAAGCACCGCTGCCAGGTAATGCCAACGACCAGCTGCCCAGATGTAGGTGATATCGCCACACCACACCTGATTGGGTTGCTGGACATCAAATTCGCGGGCCAGCAGATTGGGAGTGTCCGGTCGTTCAGACTGTGCCACCTTATAGCGGTGTGCGCCCGGCTGTTTGGATACCAGCCCGGCTTCCTTCATCAGGTTACGTACTTTGAATCGGCCAATCTGATACCCCAACTCTCGCATCATCGACATCAAGGCGCGGCTGCCCGCTGAGTTCCGGCTTTCTTTGAACAAACGGCGCAACTCACAGCGCTGCTGCATGCGCTCACGGTTAATCGCCCGCCTGCGGACCAGATAATCGTAAAAACAGGAAGTGGGCACATCGAAAGCGCAGCAGACCAGGGTGATGGGGGCTTGCTCTCTTAATCGGTCTATCAGCGCGTACGTGTGAACTCGTCCGCCATCAAGAGAGCAGTTGTAGATTCAATTGATCAACGCAACAACCATGTGAAAGCATGCCGTTGCGGAGGATTGTTGAATGAAGCGAACATTTACAGCAAAGGAAAAAGCGTTTGTTTTTGATCTGT